>CAYTSY010000006.1:30253-44814 GCA_964440555.1 uncultured Desulfobacteraceae bacterium | reverse complement strand
CAGCCATAAGGGCACCACCCCATGATGCCGCAAACCGGGCAGATGTTCAAGCATCCCCCGCACCGGATGCACTGGAGGGCCTGACGGGTCTGTGTATTCTGGTAAAGCCGGCTTCTGCCGTTGTCCAGGATGATGATATGCAGCTCATCCGGACCGTCCATTTCCTCATTTTTTTTGGGTCCGGTGTCCATGGAGGCGTAGGCGCCGATATGCTGGCCCGTGCAGTTCCGGGAAACCAGGCGCAGCATGTGAAGGGCGTCTTTCAGGGTGGGCAATACTTTTTCCAGGGTCATGACCGAAACCTGAATTTTCGGGGAGGATTTATTGAACCGGATGTTGCCCTCGTTCTCCACGTTGATGATGGTCCCGGTTTCGGCGACGGCAAAATTGATCCCGGTGATCCCCATTTTCATCCTGAAAAACTTATCCCGCAAATACAGCCGCGCCGCATATCCCAGCTCTTTGGGGTCTACGGTCGGAGTGGTCATGACGCCTTTTTCGATGAAGATATCCCGGATCTCAGCGGGAGGCACATTAGCCGCAGGCCCGACGATATGAAAAGGCGGGCGTTTGAGCAGTTGGGCGATGAATTCCCCAAGATCCGTTTCATACGGCGTAATATTGTTTTTCTCCAGGACCTCGTTCAGGCCAATCTCCTCGGTGACCATGGATTTGCCCTTGGTGACATACGCCACTTCGTGTTTCTTGGCCAGATCCAGGATATAGGCGTTGGCCGCATGAATATCTTCGGCCCAAAAGACCTTTGCCCCGGCTTTGAGGGCGTTTCGTTCGAACTCTTCGAGCAGTTCGGGAAGTCTGGAAAGAGCCTCGGCCCGGATGATGCCGCCCAACTGGTGGGCAGCCTCGGGGTCGGGAAACGACGCCATGGCCAGTTGCTTGAGCGAGGCCAGCACCACGGGCAAAAGGCTTAAAAAAATGCGGGAATTGGGATTGTTGAGCTCCTGTTTGGCAACCGCTTTGAATTGTCGGGTCTTTATTTCCATAAAAGGCGTTCCCCTTTCAAGTGTGGGTTCCGGCCAGAAATTGGGCGATATGTGCGGCCTTGCGATCGGGGTGATGCCGGGTGAGATACCCGTTGATATTGAGAAAACAGCCGGGTTCGGAGATGATGAGCAGATCGGCCTTGCCGGCAATAAAATGGCCGGCCTTTTCCTTGACCAGGGCTTCGGAAATATCCGCGTAATTCACCGAAAAATGACCGCCGAACCCGCAACAGACCGCAGCGCCCGTCAAGGCGACCAGTTTGGTTCCTGTAACGGCCCGGATAAGGCTTTTGGGCTGTTCGACAATCCCCAGTTCCCGGGAAAGCTGGCAGGATTCGTGATAGGCGACTTTACCGGAAAAACGCGCTCCCACGTCGATGGTTCCCATCACGTCCACGATAAACTCCGAAAACTCGAATATTCGCCCGGCAACGGCTTGGGCTCTTTTTTGCCATGCGGGATCATCGGCGAGAATTTCCGGGTAGTGTTTTTTTACCATGACCACGCAGGAGCCCGAGGGGCAGACAATGTTTTCGTCGTTTTCGAAGATCTCGATAAACCGTTTGGCCAGTTTCACGGCCTCGGCGGTCCGTCCGCCATGAAACGCCGGCTGGCCGCAGCAGGTCTGGGCGTCATGGTAGACCAGGGAAAGCCCCAGATTCTTGAGCACCTTGACCACCGCCTCGCCGATATCCGGCAAAAAAAGATCCACGATGCAGGGAATGAACAGAGAAACGTGTTTCATTTTTCTTTACCCCTATAAAAAACAGTGATCAGTAATACGCGATTGGTATTCCTTCTCAATACACCCCCATCATCTCAACCCCTTTGTCAAACGCCTCGAGATTGGCGGCGACCTTTTCCGCTGAAAAAGTCGCCGCAATCGCCTGCTCAAAGCCTTTTTTATCCAAAGGCAGCTCGTTTAGCGCGGAAAGGGCGCCGATCATGATGATATTGCCCAGAATGGGCGCGCCCATCTTCAATGCCGTGTCCGTGGCATCGACAAACCATGCCTTGCGGCTCATTTCCCGGACCCAGCTTTTGGCCTCTTCCAGATCCGGGTAGGATAGTTCACCGGAAATCACCTGAACCGGATGAATGGGCCGGGTGTTGCAGATGGCCCGGACATCGGGGTTTCCGTATGCGCCCAACACCCGGAGGGTTTCAGTGGGCTCCAGTCCGATCACCATATGGGCCTTGCCCCTGGGGATGAGTGGGGAAAAGGCCGCATCCGGTGAAATCCGGAGATGGCTCATCACGGACCCCCCGCGCTGGGTCCCGCCGAAGGTTTCCCCGATGGTCACGGTAAGTCCCTTTTGGGACAGCATATTGCCCACGATACGGGAGGCCAGAACATTTCCCTGCCCGCCGACGCCGGCGATGATAAGGTTGTATGGATTTTGTGAAAGCAATGCAGTCATGGTCTAAGCAACCTCCTTTTTCTGGATCGCCCCGGCAGGGCAGATGGATGCGCATACGCCGCAACCCGCGCAGATCACCTCGTTGACCAGGGCTTTTTTTCTTTCCTTGTCCCACACCAGGCCGGGGCATCTGAATATCCGGGTACACAGCCGGCTGCAGCCGCAAGCTTCTCCAAGGCAAAGGGCATCGTCCACACGGACGTCATACATTTTTTTCGCTTTTTTCTCCGGGCTTAAGGAACAGATCTGCCTCAGGATGAGAACCTTGACACCGTCTTCTTCCAGAAGGGAAAAAAGCGCGTCCTGGGTCGCCTGGATGTCGAAGGGGTCGCTGATAGCGACCTTGGCGCCGATGGACCGGCAGACCGCATCGATGTTTACGGCAGGCGCTTTTTGACCCATCGCGTCAATGCTCAATCCCGGATGGGTCTGAAACCCCGTCATGGCCGTGCCGGAGTTGTCCAGCACCACCATGGTGATGTCGGATTGGTTATGAACCGCGTTGAACAGGGCCGGCAGGGCCGATGCGAAAAAGGTCGAATCCCCGCACACGGAAAGTACCGGCTGGTCCATGCCGAACTGTTTGAGCTTGCCGAAGCCGCTGGCAATGCCGGTCCCCGAACCCATGGCATGAAGCGTTTTGGCCACCATGAATCCGGTGGGCATGACCGCCATGGTGTAGCACCCGATATCCCCGCACACAAAACCCTGGCGGTTATCCATTTTAAGCACATTGTTGATGGACCAGAAAGAGGCCCGGTGGGGGCAACCCGGACAAAACGTCAGTTCCCGGTTGGGGGTCTGGATCGCAATTTCCTGACTCCGTTTGACATACGCCTCCGGCTGGGCCTTGTATTCGACTTCCAAAAGTTGGGCCAGGGCATTGACTACGATATCGGGATTGAGCTCGCCGATCATGGGGAGCAGTCCGTCGCGCTTGCCCATGATGGTTTTGATCCCGATTTTGGGCGCCAGTTCCTGGGCCAGGATTTTTACGTTCTCCTCGGTAAAGGGAATGACTTCCTCCACCACGAAAAACCGGTCCGTCATCTGAAGATATTTTTCCATCAGTTTCGGCGGCAGGGGCCAGGTGGTTCCGAGCTTCAACAGGCCCACGCGGTCTTGCGCTTCCAGAAGACCGATAGCTTCCCTGCTGTAGAAATGACAGGCCGACGAAGTGATAATCATGAGTTCGGGCTTATCCGGACCCGTATACGTGTTAAAGGGAGAGGTTTCGAATTTTTCGACAGCCTTTTTGAGTTTTTCATGTTGGACCATGTGCTTGTAATCCACCGGTGCACTGATAACGACGCCTTCCATGGGATCTAAAAGAAACCCGTCATGCTTGAAATGGGCTTTGGGTTTGGCAACGGGCAGATCGCCGAACAAGACATTGCCGCTGGCATGGGACAACCGGGTCACGGAGCGCAAAAATATCATGCTCCTGAGTTCTTCGGACAACTCAAAAGCCCATTTGACCATATCCTTTGCTTCCTGAAAATCCCCGGGTTCCAGCAGGGGCACTTCCAGGAGCCTGGCAAATTGCCGGGACTCACCTTCATTGATGGAAGACAACGCGCCCGGATCATCGCAGGGCACGATGACCATGCCTCCCCGTGTCCCGGAAAGCGCCAGGTGAAGGAGAAAATCAGACCCAACATTCACGCCGTTTTGCTTCATGGGGCATAAGGAGCGCAACCCGGCAAAGGAAGCGGCGGCAGCCACTTCCATGGACACTTTTTCATTGGTCGACCATTCCACATATAAATTTCGGTCTTTTGCCGCCTTGGACAGGCTCTCGATGATCTCCGAAGACGGGGTTCCGGGATAACCGGCGCAAACGCTGACGCCGGCTTCCAGAGCGCCGCGGGCGATGGCCTCGTTTCCCATGAGCAGGTATTTTTTCCCTGTTTCTCCGCTGGTTAAAATGGACATGTTTTCCCCCCTTTTCTTTCAGGCAATGATCCGTGCAACCACATCCGGATTGATTCTCAACATCGACCGTTTTCCGTTTTCCGAAACATTGAGCAGCCCGTCTTCCCCGGCCTTGATCAATGCCCGCTTTTTCTTGTTTCCCGCGGCTGTTTTTAAATGTTCCAGGTTTTCTACAGGAATTTCCTTAACCTCCAGCCAGTTCGCCGCTACGGCCTTTTCCACCAGCCCCATGCCCTGCTCAGAACGGATGACAAGCGTGTTAAAGCCGGAGTTTCCTTCCAGTACCCCCACGGAAACATCGGCCCATTCGGAAGTCATATCCGGACAGACCAGACAGGTGTCGGGAACCAGGGGCCGGATTTCGCTCAAGGGAATTTCAACGGTTTTACTTCCCATATCGAGGATCAGAACTTCTGCGGGCGGCGGCGGAATATCCATCCCCCTGATGCCGGAAATATCCACCTTGCTTTGTAAATACCCGGTCAGTTTTCGGGTATCCAGTGCCCAGGTGCAGAACAGTCCGATCGTTATGGCCACGGGATACATAAAATCATCGCGTTTAAGCGGATTTGAATTCATTTGTGCAAGTGCGGTCATCTGACAGGGCGTGCCCACCACGCCCATTTTGGCATAGCCTTTTTCCGCGCCCTGGTTGACCGCGGAAAGCGTCGGGGCCGCCATATACTTCGATGTTGAAAAACGCACAACGTCATCGGCGCTTTCGACCAGCACGGCCGTGGGCACAAGCCCGTTGCGGCCGGTCAATACCGCGGCATCGATCATTTTTTCTTTCAGCGCAAACGCCGTCAGGGAAGAAACCGTGCCCCCGGCCTGGAATCGTCCCTGGTGCATGTGACCGCCCTTGCGTGAAATCAAGACTTTTTTATGCACGCCCAGCGGGCTGCCGTCATAGGGCGCCCCCCGAAGGTTTTGGGACAGTGCGTCCAAATCCACCTCCGTCTTGGGACAAACGGCATGACATCTTCCCTGGGTCAAGGTACAGGGAAAAATCATGGCGGTTTTGCCTTTGTGCGTTTTAAAATACGGGCAAAGATCTACGCATGCCCCGCAACCGATACACAGGTCCTTTTTCAGAACATCTTCCACCAGTTCATTTGATCCACATATCTGCATTACCGGAGTCCTCCGTATTGTAGGTCGGGTTTCTTACCCGACAAACTGTGAATTATTCCGTCATCACCCTCTGGGAACAAACCCCATCTTATATGAAATTTCCGTTGCCGTTCTCATCAGATCCGATGTCAGTTGATTCATTTTCTTCCCGAAAAGTTCACCGGCGCTTCCGGAAATGCTGATCGCTCCCACCGGCAATCCGGTATGGTCAAAAATCGGTGCTCCCATGCAGGACATGCCGATCAGGAATTCCTCATGATCCATGGAATATCCGCGTTCCCGTGTTTTCTGCAAATCTTCGATCAGGCGTCTTTTGTCGGTGAGGGTGTTGGGGGTGTACGGGACAAGGGCGGTGGCATTGAGGTATTCGTTTACTTTTTCCTCGGAAAGCCAGGCCAGAATCGCTTTTCCCATGGAACTGCAATATGCCGGGACCCGGGGTGCAAATTGACGTGGGGGAAGGTTCTGATAGGCGGCCGCGCCTCGAAAAATCGACATGACAAGCCCCTGATCCCAGATGGCAAGGCCGACGGTTAACCCGGTTCTTGCCGCAAGCTGCTGGGCCGCTTCGGCGCCCACCTGGTTGATTTTCAGGTTTGCAGTAAACAGTGCCCCGAGCTCATAAATTTTCCGCCCCAGACAGTATTTTCGGGTTTCTTCATCCCGGCTTAAAAATTCGAAATCCACCATCGTCCGTATCAGGCCATGGACCGTCGGCTTTGGAAGTTCCATGGCCCTGCTGATTTCGGTGATGCCTAAACGGGAATGCTCGTAAGAGAATAGAGACAAAATTTTGAGTGCCCTGGCGACAGATTGAATTTGCATGAAAGGTCCGGATAAAATTTGGCCGGTCGTCCAGGCCGGCGGATGAATCAAAAAACTGTTCGTTAATATCAAACAAACTATGATAATGCCGAACATTACTGAAATGCATGTTGCGTGTCAAGAATAAATTTCAGCGGCAAAACACATGAGAAGCATTCAGAATTCTCTGCGAAAACAACTGCTCAAGGCCATCGGCCAGTTGATTTACGCTTTTGAGAAAATAAAGATGTCCGGATGGGAAAAACTCGCTTAAAAAATCTCGGGTTTGCCGGTTGCAGCCGCAGCCCAGGGTGACCACGTCAATACCCTGTTTTCTGCAAAATCCCAGTGCTTCGCCCAATCCCAGACCACAATTGGCGGCCCCATCGGTGATGTGAACGATCATGCGTTTTCCGTACCTGCCGTCAAGCAGAGTTGCCGCAGTCATGATGGCTTGTCCGCTGGGCGTTCTCCCCGCGGGAACAACCGAATATAGGGTATTGTCGTGCAGGAGCTGCGTCAAAATACACACATTGCGTTCGGCCCTGTAGGCATAGATATCCAGAAGGTTTCGCTTTCCTTTTGCAGCGGCTGCAAGGGAGACAAAACTTTTCTCCGTAATTTCCCAGGGCCGGCGCATTCTTTTTGCCACGGTTCCCGGCTCCTCTTTTCCGCTCATGGACGCTGATGCGTCTGCCACAATGCAAATCTGCCAGAAATAATTTGATCCGGGCCGTTGCTTGTCTTTGAACACCTTGCCATCCAGAGGGACGCGATACAGACGCCGTGCATCAAGTTTTCCTTCGGACATTCCCCGGCGGTTGTGTTTTCTTTTGATCCGGCGGACCAGGGTTTCCTGCTTCTGAAAAATCCTTTTCATCCGCCTTACCTGAACGGCATCCGGCGGAATATCGGACTTGATCTTGCCTTTTTGAATCCGCGTTTCCATGGGACTGGCCCCGGATTCCTGAACCGCCACGGCGATGCTTTGTCTGATGATGCTTCTTTCGTCTAAAATGGCCCGGACATCTTCGGCAAGCTTTGGGTCAAGTCCTGACCCGGATTTTTTTTGATCCTCCGGCAAGTGTTTTGGTTGATCATTTTGAGCGTCATCTTCCATAAGGTCGACCCTTGCTTTCGGGCCGCCTTCATCAAAGAGATTAACCGCATCTGCCGTGAGATCAAACTGTTGCCATCGGGAAAGAATACGGGCAATATCGTCCCACAGACGCAGATAAAGTGGGACCCTTGCCTCTCTCCTCCCGCTCATGACCGGCAACAACGCCGTTGACATGATCTGTTTGACGGCAGCCCCAAGCACCTGAAGCAATTCCTCATAATACGGGTGCTGCCTTTCGTTTAAAACCCCCTTAATTTCCATGGCGACCCATATATCGGCTAAAGCTGCCGGAGTCGGCGGCAACAAAGGATCCCGAAGGCTCTTGGACAAAACCGTCGAAAAATAGGTGGACAAATAAAGGGACCAGATTTGCTGTTTTTTCAAATGGTGGATATAAATGGCATGTGCCGCATCGATGATATTTTCCAGATACGGCCGATTGCTCTCATTGACGTTGTGGGCCTTTTTTATTACGCCGGCCTTCACCCATTCGTTAAATTCAATGGCCGACAGGCCTTCGAAAACGACCTGCCCCACCAGAGCGTCGTAAATCCGATGCGGGATCGGGTAAATCCCCTTGAAAAGATCCGGATCCAGAACAATGTATTTATCTTCCCCGTCTTCGGCCATTCCTTTCCATAAGACAGGTTTGACATTTCTTCCGATGTATCCTGCCGCCTTTCTCATTGCACGCAAGGCGAACGCCAGCTCCGTCACTTCCTGACGGGAGCGGTTAACCCGCCAATATTCGGAATAACTCGTTACATTCTGAATCATGGCGTCCATGGTCAAGGCTCATCCGACAGGTACAAGACATATTCGCCGGGATCGGACTTTATTTCGGCGGTTTCCACCTGGATGGAAAGCAGGAGTGATTCTAAGGTATCTCTTGAGATCTGCAGGCTGTAAATCAACGCTTCACGCAGGGAAGACCCCATGGCCGCAAGCTCGGCGATCATGAGACTGTGCCGGATGGAAACCCGCATCTCAATTTGATCATTGTTCCGGATTCGGTTGACCACCTTTAAAATCTCGTCCGCTTTTTTATTGTCCACCCCGGTCTTTCGAATCAACACTTCCTTTTCAACATCATGGGGAAGGTATTCCAGATGAATCCGATAGAACCGATCCTTTAAGGCTTCATCCATATCATCGGTTCCCGTAAACGAATCTCCTTCGTTCATGGTAGCAAAAAACATGACTCCCGGGGCCACGCCGACCATACCGAGTTCGTCAATCCAGACACTTCGATCTTCGGACAGCACGCTGAAAAGTTCATTGAGGGCATGGGGACTTTCCGATCGGTTGATTTCTTCCAGGTGAATCACGCAGCCGGGCGTTTGTATGGCCTTCGGAAACAAAAACTCCTGGTAAAAGGTTTCACCGTCTTTAAGCCGCTGCTGGCCGAAAAGCTGTCCGGCTTCAAGCAACAGTCCTATCTGAAAGGTGGCCATGGGCCTTTGATAAATACAGGCGAACTGCCTGACCAGCGAAGATTTGCCGCAACCCTGATTCCCCGTTGTCAGAATATTGACCGGATGTTTTTGCGACAATTTGTTGAAGCGGCGAAGGTTTTCCCTGTCCTGCCGCAAAATAAAAAAATCGGGATCCGGGTCGGGAATCTTCAATTGATGGGCAAGATCGATCATTTTTTCCCCTTTCTGCGGGTGTCGCTAAAAGAAAACCCCTCAAGAAAATGAAATGCAGCCAAGCCCTTCAGCCTTCAGCCTTCAGCCTTCTTTCCTGTTTAATTTCTTCATAGGCTGCCTGTATCTCCTGAAATTTTTCAGTGGCAAATCGGGTGAACTCTTCCGGTAGGCCTTTTGAGGCGATTTTATCCGGGTGGAAATCGTTGACCAGTTTCCGATACCGGGTTTTTATTTGTTCATCAGAGTCATTTCGGTCGCACCCCAGCACTGCATAGGATTTATCAAACGTTGCGGCATATTTTTGCTTGATCTTCTCATAATCCCCTACACTGAAATTAAAAATCCCCACCGCTGCGCGGATAAGCCTTTCCTCGCTTTCATTGAGCCGGCTGTCGGAAGTCGAAACCCGGACCAGGATATCGATCATGAGTTCAAGAAGCTGGGGCTGGTTTTTGAATTCAAAATAAAATTGCCGGGCGAAATCCTCAAAACCCTGACCGGAGTTCATGGCCGCATAGAAGATATTTCGGGTGACGCTCTGGCCATAGGCATCCAGATTCAGATCATGGGCCATGAAATACTCTACCGAGTCAAGCTCTTCCTGGCTCATCCGGCCGTCGGTTTGAACCAGTTTGGCCAACATGGAAAATGCCGCCACATAAAATGTCAATTGCGTTGATTCACCGGCTCCCAGACGGGGCGACATCGGGTCGTCATATAAACCGTTTGATTTATCGAAAACGTGGCCGAACGCTGCGCCGGCAATGGCCCCAATTGGACCGCCGATTGCAAATCCAAGTGTGCCGCCGACAATTTTGCCTAGAATTCCCATGAAAAATTATTCCACCTGTGTTCGTATTTTTACAAAAATTTATAACACGATTCATCAAACATGAAAAGCGCAATCCTTAATTTTTAAGGATCACACTTTAGCGATAGAGAAAGCATAATCCGGATCATTGGAGCAGGTTACCGGCGAAAGAGAAAAGTGTTTGTTTGCAGTTTGAACTTCCATTTGACCACACGCACCAAATATGTATAATGAAGTTCAATATACAAGGCAACCCGGTGAATGAAAAGTGACTGATAAAAAAGAAAAAAACAATGGCGCTGTTTTGGCGGCGGTGGGCGCTGTTTTATTGTGGTCCTTTAGCGGTGTTTGTTTTCGCAAGGGATCTGAATTAATGGGGTCTATGGTTTATTTAACCCTAATGACCGCTACCGGTTCGTTTACTGCCATTTTACTTCAATATTTCAGAGGGCAACCGTTATCTTCACTATACCGGCTTCCCCGTAGAGTGCTCTTATCCGGCCTTGTCGGAGTTGCTTTTTATACGGTTATTCTTTCAGCCGCTTTCGGAATTGCAGCGGAGTCCGATCTTGGGCAGATAAATCTGTTAAACCTGATGTGGCCGGTTTGGGTTGTGGTCCTGGGCTTTATTTTTTTGCCGGACAGGCCAAATCCGATTCCAGCCTTCGCCGGAATAATTTTGGGGCTGACCGGCGTAATGCTGTCCAGGGGGATTGATCAGCTTGCCCGCCTGCCTGCCGATCTTACACCGCCTTTATTGGCGTTGACGGCAGGCTTTCTCTGGTCTTTCTATACTGTTTTGTTGAGAAAGTGGAAAATCCCCGCGGATAAGGGCGGAACAGCCTTTAATTTTGCGGTCTGTGCTTTAATGGCAGGCATGATCGCTTTTTTTTCAGGTGAATGGCAAAAACTGCCTGCATGGTCATGGGAAATGTTATTCTGGGTATTGTTTGGAGGGGTCGGCCCGGTAGGTTTGGCCTATTCCTTATGGGAGATCGGCGTTAAGAAAGGCCCGGTATTCTTAATCGCTTCCCTGGCCTTTTTTATTCCTGTCGGATCATCCTTATTGATCGGCCTGATTTTTAAAGAATCGATGAACAGCGGTTTGTTATTCGGAGCTGTTTTGATAGCGACCGGCGCCTGGGTGATAAACTCGGCAAGCCGTAAAGCTTAAAAAGGGTTTACTTTAAAGATTCGGATAACCCCCAAACATGCACACCCAATCAAAAACGACCCATCAGATGCGAAAAGATGCGGTTGATATATTTTCATGCGCCGTCAAAGCAGTTGATCCGGGGAGCGCCGTCAAAAAAAAATGCTCTCTGGAGAAAACCATTCTCACTCTTGGAAAACACACGTACGATATCCGGGAATTTGACAATATTTTTGTCGTCGGCGCAGGGAAGGCCGGGGCTCCCATGGCCCTGGCGCTGGAGGATATGCTTGAAGAAAACATATCCGGCGGCATGATCAGTGTAAAATACGGCCATGGGGAAATTCTCAAGCGCGTCGACGTGATCGAGGCGGGGCATCCGCTGCCGGATGAAAACGGCCGGATGGCGGCCCGGGAGATATTGCGCGTGGCAAAATCCGCAGGTGAATATGATCTTGTCATCTGTTTGATTTCAGGCGGCGGTTCGGCATTGCTGTGTCTGCCGGCGCCCGGCATTTCCCTTCACGATAAACAAAAAACAGTTCAGGCGCTTTTGTCCTGCGGCGCAACGATCCATCAAATCAATACCATCCGAAAACACATTTCTGCTATTAAAGGAGGACGGTTGGCCCGGGCCGCATACCCGGCAACGATTGTCTCCCTGATCCTCTCCGACGTTGTGGGAGACGACCTGGATGTGATCGCCTCAGGACCGACGGTTCCCGATAAAAGCACATTTAAAGAGTGTCTGGAGATCATTGATGCATACCGGCTGCAACCCGAACTGCCCCGATCCGTTCTGCTTCATCTGACAAACGGCGTCAAAGGGCAAATTCCGGAGACGCCCGGTGCCGGGGAACCCTGTTTTACAAAAACCGGTCATACCCTTATCGGCAGCAATTATCAGGCCATTTTCTCTGCAAGCCGAAGAGCCGAAGAACTGGGATACCATTCGCTGATTCTTTCCACCATGATGCAAGGCAATGCGGTCCAATCGGCGAAAATCCACGCCGCGATTGCCAGGGAGATCTTAAAAACCGGCAACCCGATTCCTGTGCCGGCCTGTATTTTATCCGGCGGCGAAGCCACTGTTGTGATCAAAGGGAAAGGGACAGGAGGAAGAAATATGGAACTTGCCCTGGCCTTTGCCCTGGAAATTGCAGATGCCAAACATATCGTCATGTTAAGTGCGGGTACGGATGGAACAGACGGGCCGACCGATGCGGCAGGGGCGCTAGCCGATGCCGATACCTGCCGCAAAGCCTCAGCCGTGGGATTAAGCCCGGCAAAATACCTTGAAGACAACGACAGCTATCACTTTTTCAAGGCCATCAACGATCTTTTCATCACCGGCCCGACAAAGACCAATGTCATGGATGTGAGAATCATGCTTGTGAATTAGGCTAAAGGCTTACGCCTTAACTTAAAATATTTTTTCACCCCTCAACACGTTTCAATTCAAGCACTTGTAATCTGGGCATAGGCGCTGTGATTATGGATGGATTCGAAATTTTCCGCACTCACCGAAAACCAAGTGATATTTTCATCCTGTTGAAGCTTCACGGCGATATCCCTTACGATATCTTCAACAAATTTCGGATTGTTAAACGCGTGCTCCGTGACATATTTTTCATCCACGCGCTTGAGCACGGAATAGACGTCGCATGAGGCCGAAGACTCAACAAGCTCAATCATATCCTCCAGCCATATAAATTTTTTAAATCGTGTTTTGAGCGTGACTTCGCCTCTCTGGTTATGGGCGCCTTCGCTGCTGATTTCCTTGGAGCAGGGACAAACGGAAGTAACCGGAACAATTACTTCGCAAATAAGATCCAGTGCCCCATCGGCCTTGCCGGCGCCGATGAACTTGCATGAATAATCCATCAAACCCGGGGAGTTGCTCTGCGGTGCGGTTTTTTCAATAAAATAGGGAAATGATACTTCAATATGGGCGGAAGCGGCATGGAGATCTTTTTTCATCTGATCGAGAACCACTGAAATTTTTTTCAAAGAGACTTCCGGCCTGAATTCATGGAGAATCTCCACAAACCGGCTCATATGGGTTCCCTTGCTTTTATGGGGCAGATCCACATACATGTTGATATGGGCAACCGTATGCTGATGCATATTCCTGCGATCCGCAACTGTTATCGGGTATCTTAAATTCTTTATGCCCACCTTGTCGATGGGGATATTCCGGTAATCTCTTTCATTTTGGACATCTTTCATCTTCTGTCCTTCAGCCTGTCATAACAAATATTCGGGTTTAACATGACTTAGCGATCGGAAAATATTTCCTTTGATTTTATTGTTCGTCTTATAAAGGCCTGCCAGCAGGTCCTTAACGTCGCTCCTCTTGGATCGTGACGCCGACGGGCAGGGATTTTCGAGCTTTGGAAAATTCTGCTCTTCGCCAAAACGCCGAATCATCTCTTCATCGGCAAAGGCCAGCGGCCTGATCAGGGTTAACCGCCCATTAAATAAGGGCTGTGCCGGAACCATCGTGCTTATCTCTCCGGCATAAAACATGTTGATAAAAACGGTTTCAATGATATCGTCCTTATTGTGACCCAACGCCACCTTGTTGCACCCGAGCGCGTCTGCAATTTCAAAAAGCCTTTTTCTTCTCTCCCACGCGCACAAAAAACAGGGGTTTTCCCGGTTTTCAGAGCTGTGGGCCACTACGCCTAAGTCCGTATGTTCCACCCACAAATGGACATTGATGTTGTCGCAGTAAGCGGAGAGCTTTACGCTGAAATCTTCATCAAACCCCAAGTCGATATGCACGGGAAAAAGATCATAGGCTACCGGTATTCTGGGTCTGCGCTCCTCAAGCAGCCACAACAGCGCCAGGGAGTCCTTGCCGCCGGAAACAGCCACCAGGATACGATCTTTGTCGGATATCATGTCATAGCGATGAAGGGCGCTGCTCATCGCCCGGTTTAACATTTTGTAGGTGTTGCGTCGCAAGGACTACAGTTCTTTTTCCGGGTCTTCCCTGAGGGTGACCTTGCCGGCGGCAATTTCCCTCAAGGCAACAACGATATCTTCATTTTTCGCGGAATTCACCAGGTACTCCGAGCCTTCGCGGATTTGGCGGACGCGCTTTGCCGTCATATTGACCAGCACAAACCGATTCGGCGTTCTTTTCAAACAGTCCTCGATAGTGATTCTAGCCACTTTATCTCCTCCATCTCTTTTAATACGTCATTGTTGACAAGTTGATGGTTGTAAAAACAGAATCAACCATCACCTGTCAACCATCAACTCTTTCACCCTGGCGTTGTGCCATAAAACTAAACGATTTCAATAAGTTCGTAGCGCCTTTTTCCGGCGGGCGCATCGAGGGCCACCTCGTCTCCGGGCCTTTTGCCTAAAATGGCTTTCCCTAGCGGAGACGATACGGAAATGCGCCCTTTGTAGATATCGGATTCATCCGGGCCCACAAGCTGATATTCAACTGTTTCGCCGGTATCGGTATTTTCCAAGATTACGGTTGCCGCAAATACGGCCCTGTCTTTGGGTAAATT
>CAYTSY010000006.1:25628-30243 GCA_964440555.1 uncultured Desulfobacteraceae bacterium | reverse complement strand
AAATTTGTTGTTTCAATGACATCGGCATGGGCCAGTTTATAGCTTAACTCATTGATCTTCGCCTCGATAAAGCGCTGCCGATCTTTTGCCGCGTCATACTCGGCGTTTTCAGAAAGATCGCCATGGGCTCGCGCTTCTTCAATGGCTTTAATATTTTCCGGGCGTTCAACGGATTTCATATGAGAAAGTTCTTTTTTTAAAACCTCATATCCACGCGGCGTCATAGGAATTCGTTCCAACGGACATCTCCTTTTATAAAGCGTTTTTCTCTATGAAATCAACTACGAGATCGCCCACTTGCCCTGTTGTCCAGCCCATCTTGCCCGCAGCCATATCCCGGATGTCCTCGCGCAGCACCTTGGTCACCGCATGCTCAATCAACGAAGCTGCGCCGGGCTCGTTGAGCGTCTCAAGCATGATCTGAGCCGCTGAAATTGCGGCAATGGGATTAATCACCTGTTTGCCGGTATATTTCGGGGCGGACCCGCCCATCGGCTCGAACATCGAAATCCCCTCCGGATTAATGTTGGCGCCTGCCGCAATTCCCATCCCGCCCTGAACCATGGCGCCCAGGTCGGTGATGATATCTCCGAACATGTTATCCGTAACGATGACGTCAAACCATTCGGGATTTTTAACCATCCACATGCAGGTTGCATCCACGTGAGCGTAGTCGGCCTGGATATCCGGATATTCCTTTGCGACAGCGTAAAAGACGCGCTCCCAAAGATCAAAAGCAAATGTCAACACGTTGGTTTTCCCGCAAAGGGTGACTTTCCTTTTTTTATTTCTTTTGCGGCAATATTCAAAGGCATATCGGACGCACCGTTCAACGCCTTTTCGCGTGTTGATGGATTCCTGAATGGCTACTTCATCCGGGGTCCCCCGCTTAAGGCATCCCCCGGCGCCTGTGTACAAGCCTTCAGTGTTTTCCCGGACCACTACAAAGTCGATATCTTCAGGACCTTTATGCTTTATCGGCGTTTCAACGCCCTCATAAAGCTTTACCGGTCTTAAATTGATATACTGGTCCAGATCAAACCGCATTTTCAAAAGAATGCCTTTTTCCAGAAGACCCGGTTTGACGGCCGGGTCACCGATGGCGCCCAAATAAATCGCATCTTTTTGGGCGATGGACGCAAGCGTCTCGTCAGACAGGATTTCCCCTGTTTTCCGGAAGTGTTCCCCTCCAAGGGGAAATGGGCTGAATCTTAAATCAAAGCCGCATTTTCCGGACACCGTCTTCAGTACCTTAACGCCCTCCGCAATGACCTCCGGTCCGGTTCCATCCCCGGGGATCAATGCAATATCATACACTTTTGCCATAATTCGTTTACACCCCTGTATGTATCATGTGTTGTTTTTGACAGTCCTTAAGCCTTCGGCCCACAGTCTTCAGTCTGTTTTTTTATGTTTCGCGAGCCGCAGCTTTTTGGTGCCTGATTTGTTTATAACGGAGAAAAGAATTGACCGGGCCTGACAGGATATATGAGAACCCTAAAAAAAACAGGGTGATGGAAGGCTGAGCGGCAATAAGAATCATGAACAGGATAACGGCCACAAGGACATTGAAATTCATTCGTTTAAAGAGTTCCGCCTGTTTGAAGCTGTTGTATTTTATAGTGCTTACCATCAAAAAGGACAAGAAATTCAGTAAAGCCAGGATCAAAAACGGGTTGACGGATTCCATCCATCCGAATTTATGACACAGCAAAATCGTGGTGGCACTCATTCCCGCGGCCGCCGGTATGGGCAGCCCCTGAAAATGGTCGCTGCTGATGACGCCTACCTGGGTATTGAATCTTGCCAGCCGCAGAGCGCCGCAAACCAAAAAAAGAAAGGCCGCAAGCCATCCGACCCTTCCCAACGGTTTGAGCGCCCACATGTACATGACCATGCCCGGCGCCAGCCCAAAGGAGATAACATCGGCCAGCGAGTCATATTCAATTCCAAACTTGCTGGTCGTGTGCGTAGCACGGGCGATTTTGCCGTCCAACAAGTCGAATACAGCCGCGATGATAATGGCAAGCGCCGCATTTGCAAACCGTGAATCGATTGCGCTGATAACGGCATAAAAGCCGAAAAGCATATTAAGGGTGGTAAACAGATTCGGCAGAATATAGATTCCCAGTCGGAGCTTATCCCTGCGAAAATTTTTTTTGTCTTTCATGGCAAGTTTCCTAATATTGAGGCGCCTGCCCTGACCTTTTGACCGACAGACACATTTAAATGAAAGTCCGGCGGCAGGTAAACATCCAGGCGGGAACCAAAGCAGATCAGCCCAAAACGCTGTCCACGTTTAACCTGGTCGGTTTCCCTGACATTGCAGATAATGCGCCTGGCGATCCACCCGGCAACCTGAACGATGCAAAATTCCCCGCCGCTTCGGGTCTGGATGATCACGGCATTATGTTCGTTTGTTAAAGACGCTTTGTCCAGATTCGCTCTGAAAAATTTTCCCGGGTAATAATCGATTTTTTTAACTGTGCCGTCATAACAAACCCGGTTGACATGAACGTTGAAAACCGTCATAAAAATACTGATTTTTAGGCAAGGTCCGGGAAAGTAGGGATTTGTATCCGCCGGCCCCGCATAAATGACTTTTCCGTCGGCCGGAGACACGGCAGCGCCGTCTGCAACCGGTATGGCCCGGTCCGGGTCTCTGAAAAACAGGCAGATGCACAGGGTGGCGAGCAACCCGGCCAGTGCCGGTCCGTTAAGCCCCAGGACAGCCAAAACGATCGTCGTGAACGCCGACGCAAATATATATGGATAGCCCGCTGCCGCTATGGGAAATGCCGTTTGGCTCGGCGGCTCGGACCAGACATGGTCACTCATTATGAAACCCGTTTTTATTCAGGGAAAATTAAAAATCAATCAATACATAAACAAAGCGGCGGACATTGTCAACACTAACCGTTTAATTCAAAATGGTAATTCAAAATGGAAACCCTTCGATCAACCGCTGCCGGAAAGGAGATTTGAAACGCTGTCTATGAACCGATCCTTTACGAATAACGGACTGCATTACGAAGTTATTGACGGATCCGGCCCTTTGCTGCTGCTGGTTCATGGATTCTTATCCAGCCGGGCCCAGTGGATTCCAAATGTGGAGGCGTTGTCCAGGGTAGCCCGTCCGGTTGTGGTTGAACTTCTGGGGCACGGCCGTTCGCCCGCACCTGATTTCCCCGCGCCGTACCATCCGGACGCCTATGTACATGCATTTGAAAGCATCCGTAAACGCCTCGGAATGTCAGACTGGTTTGTCTGCGGCCAATCGCTGGGGGCTGCGCTGACGCTGCGCTATGCGCTTTGCCATCCGAAGTCAATCAGGGGACAGATATTCACCAATACCGTGGCAGCACTGGCGGAAACGGAAAACAATGAAAACATCCGAAAATTTGCGCAAATATCAGCCCTGGAAATCCACAGGCAGGGGCCGGACCATCTTAAACGTCTTCCCATGCATCCGAAAAACGCGCGCCATCTCCCTGAAGATGTCAGGAATGCCTTAATCCGCGATTGCGAAAACGCCGATCCCGTTGGAATCGCCAATACGCTCCGCTATACGATGCCGGAGGTGTCTGTCCGGGATGTCATTTGCGCCAATCAGGTTCCCTCTCTGCTGATCTGCGGGAACCGGGAAAAGAGATTTAAGGTATTCCGCGATTTCGCACGCGACCACATGCCCTGTCTTGAAATCATTGATCTCAACGCCGGCCATGCCGTAAATGTCGGCGCGGCGGACCAGTTCAACGCTGCCGCAACGGAATTCATCGTCAGGCAAATAGACAGCGGAAGACGGGGGACAGAATTCAGGAGTCAGAAGTCAGAATAAAAAAAGAACAAGTCCATCATATTCTGAATTCTGACTTCTGTATTCTATGAAAGCATAAACTATAAGCAGCCGGTCATTCAGGGGTCGTGTTTCACATTATTCACGTATTCCAATATTGCCTTGAACAACGATGCACTGTGACTGATTTGGGCGTATGCCTCATTTTTTGACAGCAGGCGTTTTTCCTTTTCAATCTGGTTGGCTTTTTTCAACGAAAGATTCGCCAACTTCGCGATTTCTTCCGCCAATTCGCTTTCCGTATGGATGACGATGGGGTAAATTTGAATCTTTTCCGGATGATCCAGAACCTCGTCATTGATGGTGCCGTCCGTTGTCTGATGGTTTTCTTCATTATAGTCGTTGTACAGCGAGTTATGCAGGGGCTGCGACAAATCTCCCACATAATGGGCACAAAAAGCCAGATGGTATTGGGCGTATTTCCCCTCTCCGGTTGTCTTGATGTAATCCCTCAGTGAAGCAATGATGGCGCCGTACAGGTGGCCGGACAGGTCCAGCCTGTTATATTTTTTAACCTGTTTCAACACCATGTGTTGCGTAACAACCGTATCCGGCGGATTATTGACGAAATGATTCAAGCCTTCCTTTTTGCCGGCTTTGATTTTGGTCATATCCGCACCGGCAGCGTTGTACCATTTTTTGTATCCCGCTGCCTTTGCAATGGCAATATGGGTTTCATCATGCCAGGCAAAAGTGTTCACGGTGTTAAAAAAAACCAGATACAAGGTAACCGCTCAACGGATGAAGGTGCTGGAGGGC
>CAYTSY010000006.1:9374-25618 GCA_964440555.1 uncultured Desulfobacteraceae bacterium | reverse complement strand
AGCTTTCAATTTTCAGCTTTCGACTTTCACCTTCTATCTGTCCAAAGGCTGCACATCGCTTTCAAAGTATGGATGACACCCGTGAGGCAGTTTTCGATAATCGAGAATTTTTATCGCATCTGAAAAATCTCTTGCGTTATAGGTATTCCAGAACAATACGACGCTGTTTTTTTCATCCCGCCGTTGAATATGACTGATCAAAGCCGCCATGGTTTTACCGGTATAGGTGCCTTCGAGGCGGATATTTTCCAAGCGATAAACAAGATCGATGGCCGCAGCCCCCGGTTCGGTGAAGCGTGCATATTGTTCTCCGAAGAAACCGTGTAATATATGGATATCTCCGGCCTCTATCCGGATATTGGGAAATGAAGGGGCTGCGGCTGAAATCAGAGACCGTGTCTTTTCGAAAAGCGAAACAAATTTTTTCTCGTTGCCGTATTTCGTATCGGTCACCCTGACGGAGATGACCTTTGTCTTCATTTCGCAGGCTTTCAGTCCCAAAGCCAGACCGGCCGCCGTTCCCATGGTGCCCATGGGGACAAAAATTACATCCGGTTCCGGGATCAGGGCGTCTTCCACCTGTTGCTTGAGTTCATAGGCGGCGTTCACATAGCCGATCACGCCCAACGGGGATGACCCGCCCGGAGGGATGATATGCGGGAATTTTCCGTTTTCAAATCTTTTCTTCAACAGCCTGAAAATGACCGGCAGGTAAGCGACAAGCTCGTTTGCGTAATGGCCGATTTCGGCGCCATGGGCCAGCCCCATCAATAAATTGCGCCGGACATAAAGGGCGTTCGGCTGTTTCAACAAAACGGACATTGATCCAATGCCCGCCTGTTTCGCATAGATGGATGTTGCAAGTGCGTGGTTGGATCCTGCGTAACCGAACGTGAGCACAGTCCTTGCTTTCTTTTTTAATGCGTCAGCCAGAATGAATTCCAGCTTCCTGATTTTGTTCCCTCCGTAAATGGCCCCGCTTTCCCCATCCTGTTTAAGGTACAAACAATCTGTGCCGAGATGATTTCCCAGTCGTTTCAAATGAAAAACGGGCGTGGGAAAGACACCCAGGGCGATATGAGGGAGATTTTCGGCAAGCTCGGGGTATGCTTTAAAAATAGGCAGCATGAGGATTTCCTTCCCGGTAATTGATATTACAGGCAGTCATCCGGCATCCGGGCCTGACGGTCGAACTTTTTCCAGGCCGCAGCGTAAAGCCGGTTCCTGGGGTGCAGTCCGTCCGCCTTATTTATCCGGTTGAGCCACCTGTCTTCCGAATCAAGGGCTTCCTGAAAACACTCCCGGGAAAATTTCATCCGATATTCTTGTTCCCGAAAAGCAGATGAAAGAGCGCCGGCAATAAATTTTTGCTCAAGGTCATCGCGTTCGTTTTGATACAAGGGCAGAAGACGGCCATAGTCTTTCAATGTGGCGCGGTGGAGCTTTTCATGTTGCCAGAACAGGCTGGAGTCGTCGTATTCCCCTGTCGGACTGACGCCGGTATCCGGAAGGGGAATATCCGTCCACACGGGCTTGAAAATACCGGTGCAGGGCGCTGCCGTGCCGGTAAAAAAATGCACTGCCCGGTCCGGGTGCAGCCAGGACACCATGGATCCGGTTGTCTGGCTGATGCGCACCGGCCCGAATCCGGCATGCATGCAGACCCTGCAACCGGTGATTCCCCTGTCCGGCCGCCAGTCAGTTTGGGACAAGTCGCCGTGGTCCCTCAAAATCGATATGGCTCGATGAACATCTACGGCCTTTTCAGAGGTTTTCAACAGTTCCGTCGTACGGTTTCTTCTGGGTCCGGCATCACTGAACCGGGTATACAGCGTATCTGAATAACATCGGGCGAACTCAAAATCGTCCTTGTTCTTGCACCATTTTTTTTTAACCGCTTCGTCGGCCAGACCATTTGAGCAGGCGTCCCATTGCGCATCCAGGGTAAGTCCGTTGGAAATGGCATAAACGCCTTGTATCTGTTTTACCGCCCATTGCCTGCTTACGGTTTCCAGCAGCCAGGCTTCCCGAGGGTCGGCAACGATAAAGCTGTTATGGTAGTAAGTCTTATGTTTAAAACCACCATTTCCGCCTTGACCGTAGTGTTCCAGCAATTCCGTCATTACGTCAATAGCGCCCCGGGCGGTTTGTGCGCGTTCCAGTCCCAGTCGAAGCAAATCCATCCCAATCAATGCAGGCGACTTGTTGGCGGAAACTTTGGAAAAAACCGCCTCGTTTCCGATAGCCACCCCATGTTCGTTTACTCCCATCTCCGCTCCCCACATCCAGAACGGCTTAGACAAAATAACGCCGTGGGTATGCCTTGCCTGGGGGATTTCGATATATGTGCAACGAAGCGTGTTTCCGGGCGGATGATCTGCAGCAGGAAGCGACAGAAGGAATTGCGCTTCATTGGGCTCACGGTCGGAGTTTTTGGCAAAAACCGCAACCCCGTCTTTTGTTGCCGCAGATGTTGCTATAAGGGTGTCACACATGACGGCGATCTTTTTCCTTGGGTTCCCAGACCAGAATGCCGACAAATTCCTCCTCGCCCAACCGGATAGGCGGGGTTTTTAAAACCAGCCGGTCGCCTGAAAATTCAAAAAACCGCTCCTGGACGTCTCCGACCCAGTTGGGATACAGACTGCCTTCCACATGGGTGATGACTTTGCCGGTGTTAAGGTCGATTTCAAACGGGCCATAATAGGAGACATATCCTTCAAAAGCGGTTTTGATGTCCTCCATCGTCCCCGTGGATTGATCCTGGCCGGAGAAAACAGGCCTGTCGGAGCGCATCAGTTGGCCCGACATATGTCCGGATTGGGCAAAGATCAGTTGGCCCTGGGCGTTTTCTCCAAGAGGATAGACGACGTCTCCTTTGGAAGTGCGAAACTCGGAGGAAATAAGCCTCCATGTGCCGATCATTCTTTTTTCCGGATGTTCGGAATGCGCTTTTTCCATATCAGCTCCTTTGGTTGCGTGGGCAATTGCCCCGGGCACAGGATTAAAGATCGCGATGCATGCTCGCAAGTCCGGGACTGCCGAAAGTTGCCTCAAAGTCAGGGTGGCAATAGTCTTTAACCCATGTGAAGCCGGCTTTTTCATAGGCGTTTTTGGCCGGCGTATTTCCCAGGATGTATCCGATCTGGGATTTTATGAATCCGGCTTTTCGGCCTTTCTCCAGAATTTCGCCCAGCAGTCCATTGATAATCCCCTTCCCCCGGAATTCGGGTTTTGTCGCCACCCATTCCACTATCCACAATTCGTCCGGGGTCACATATTTTATGGACCGAAACGGGGCCGTGCCGTCCCGCATCTTGAGCAGCTCGGAATCGGGCAATCCAAGTTTTTTAAATGCTTCGGCAAGACCGATTCCCAGGCGGTCGCCGCCATGAATCGAATTTTCGTAGGCGCTGAGCCCTGCAGCGATTCGGCCATCAGATTCGGCAATGAGAAATCTGGACCAGTGGCAGAAATGAACACTGTCCGTCGTTGCCAGGGCTTCCAGCCGTTTCAGCCGCTGGGCGTCAGGCCCCGGAAAGGCGACATCCCAAATCCCGATGGGCAGGTGGGACCGGGCCGCTTCCTGCATGACCCATGCAATAAAAGGGGCGTCAGCCGGAGTGGCAGGTCTGCTTGTTACGGTCATTTATACCTCTTTTTGTTTAATGTTCTCAACGCAAAGGTGCAAGGTCGCAACCTGTTTTCTTTCAACAATATGCAAAATGGAGATCCCAAAACGGCAGTGAAACTTACATGGAGATATTGAATTATGCCTGAAGACGCTTGAAACGTAAACAGTTTTTTTGATAAAAGTGGGCCGGTTTCTTGCGTGACGCCGGCCTTTTCCTCGCATAATGCCATCTCTCATCCCGATCTGCAGAATGTTTTCTTACTCCCCTTTAAACTCCGGTTTCCGCTTTTCCAGAAACGCCGTGATTCCCTCCTTGTAATCCTGCGTGACGGCGGTCAGGGCCAACTGGTCCATATCCATGTGCATGATGGATTGGTCCAGGGCGCAGGAAACGGCGTTGACGCTTTTTTTGATCATCTGGGCGGGGATGGGCGGCATGGCGGCATATTGTTTGGCCATGGCCATGGCCTGGCTCATCAATTGGTCTTTCGGGGCGATCTCATCCAAAAAACCCCAGTTAAGAAGCGTTTGCGCCGGTTCCCGTTGGGCCAGGATGATGAACCGTTTGGCCCGGGCCGGCCCCACGAGGTGAACGCACAACGGCACGGAGACCCAGGACAGGCTCATCCCCAGACGGCATTCCGGGTAGGCGACAAAGCTGTCGTCCGCGCCGATGCGAAAATCCATGGCCGACACCATGCAGGCGGCCCCGCCCAGGGCCCCGCCGTTGATTGCAGCAATGGTGATCTGATCGATGTCCAGGATTTTTTTCAACATGCGCGGGCCGATGTGGGAATCCCGAAGCCGGCCCAGGGTGCTCTTTTGCGTGGATTCCAGGCGGCGGGGGTCTGTTAAGTCCGCCCCGGCGCTGAAATGTTTTCCGGCGCCCGTGAACACGACTACCCGGGTATCGATATCCTTGCGGAGATCATCGGTCAACTTTTCGATTTCTTCCATCAGGTCGATGCTCAGGGCATTGAGTTTTCCAGGACGGTTCAGTGTGACGAGGGCGATATGGTTGCTTCGGTCAATGGTCAGGGAAGTGTAATTCATCTCTTGCTCTCCTTTTATCCAATCTATTGCGTCTGTTATTATTCAAAGGGCAGATGAAAAATTGAATTGACGTCATGAAATGATGATGATTATATACACCATGTCCTGACAGATTTCTCAATGGATTTTTCAAATAGGCAGGCGGCCTTTATTGAGCCGTGAATCGTGAATCGTAAATCGTGACAAGCGTGAAGATTAATAAAAATACGGGAAGCGGAGCATTACATGACGGATTCAAAACATTTTTTGGAAAAATTCATTTACCCTGAAAGCGTGGCGATTGTAGGGGCCTCGAATAATCCGGGACGCAGCAATTATCATCTGGTCGGGAATCTGATTCATCTGGGGTTTGAAGGAAGAATTTATCCGGTTAATCCAAAAGAAAAGGAGATTTGCGGACTCAAATCCTATTCCAGTGTTCTGGAGATCGAAGAGGTGGTGGATCTGGCCGTGATCGGGGTGTCTTCTTCCCTGACCCCGGAAGTCATTACAGCCTGCGCGCAAAAAGGCATTAAACGGATCACCCTCATTGCCGGCGGATTTTCCGAAATCGGTCCGGAAGGCAAAAACATCGAAAAAAAAATGAAGGCGCTGTTAAAGGAAAACGGCATGCGGGCCATCGGCCCGAACGCTTTGAGCCCCATCAATGTTCAGGGTAAATTTGCCGTCAGCTTTCATGAACTGAAAAAAATCGAACCGGGCCATCTTTCCCTTATTTTTCAGTCCGGGTTGTATGAACCGGCATTCGAGTGGCTGCTGACGGAATTCAACTTTCATTTCAACAAGCTGATCGACCTGGGAAATAAAATGGACATCACCGAGGTGGATGCGCTGGACTATCTGATTGATGATCCCTGTACTTCCGTGATCGGCATCCATACGGAGAGCATTGCCGGGGATGGGAGAATTTTTTTACAGCTTTTGAATAAGGCCAGGCAAAGAGGCAAGCGCGTCATTGTGATCAAGACCGGAAGAACCCCGGCCGGCGCCAAAGCCGCCGCTTCCCATACCGGGGCCATGGTCCGGGGAAGCGATGTGGTTTTTGACGGGGTTTTAAAACAAACCGGCGCATTGCGGGTGGATACGATCGAGGAGTTTTTCGACCTCACCCGTTCCACAGACCGGTACGCCGCGTTATCGGCCAAGGGCAACAGGATCGCCATCGCCATGCTTCCCGGCGGGCTGGGGGTGATGATCACCGATTTGTGCGAGCGCTCGGGATTGTCCATGGCGGGTATCGGGCCGGAAACGGTCGAAAAGCTCAAGACATTATTCCCCTCATGGGAGATTGCGCCCAACCCATGGGATCTCGGGGTCACCATGCAGTTCAAGGACCCGGTTACGGTTTACGGCACATGGATTAAAGCCATGGCAGAGGACCCCGAAGTGGATATGCTCGCCTTTCAGCTTCATTCCAAGATGCTTTTGCTGCCCAAGGCGTTTTTCAAGCTCTTTGTCCAGGCCTCCGAGGTCGGAAAACCCACTGCCGTGTGGATCATGGGCAAGGAATCCGGCGGCAATGAGAACCTGAAATGGCTCGAAGAAAACGGCGTGGGCGTGTTCCGTCGCCCTGAAAAGGCCATTAAAAGCCTGGTGACCCTGTATCGATTGTCCCCGGCTGCGTAAAGAAAGGGATAGCCATGAACAATAGCCAACGGTCCGATGAAATAACCCATAAGCCGGCCGATGCCCCGTCGATTCCTTACGGTCTGGTCCTCTGCGGGGCGGCGCGGAGACTGGCAGGTGTCTCCTACCGGGAATTTTCCACCACCCCCGGGGCGACCGCCGAATCGTATCTTTGCGCCTATGAAAAGTACGGCGGATCAATACTCGCCTGGACGGATCTTTCCATTGAGGCCGCGGATTTCGGTCAGAAAATAATCTATCCCGAGGAGTCCACCCCTTATCCGAATTATGCAGACCCGCTCATCAAAGACGTCGGCGATTATGCGAGACTCAAACGGGTTGATTGTAAACAGGCTCCGAGAATGCAGGGGGTTTTGGAAACTATCCGCCTGGTTGTAAACAACGACCGGTTTGCCGGCGGAACCATTGCCAGCCTGTGTCTGGGTCCCCTGGCGGTGCTCAACATGATGCGCGGGGGGGAGCGGCTTTTAAAGGACTGCCTCTTGCACCCCAAGGCCGTTATGGCGGGCATGGAAACCGTGACCCAGACGTTGATCGAATACGTGGAAGCCTTATGCGATGCGGGGTTGCCGGCCGTGGCGCTTGACACGCTGCTGGCCTCCTGGAGCGGGTTGAGCCGAAAGTTATGGGAACAGATTGAAGCCCCCTTTGTAAGGCAGATCGCCGACGCCATTTTGCAAAAACAGCGCGCGGTGTTTATTCACAATTGCGGCGACGGGCCGTATTTTGACCTGCAGATCAAATACATGGACCCCATGGCCATATCCTTTGCGCAGTTGCCCGATGATTGCGCAAATCTCAAGGAATTGAAAAACAAATACGGGAGCCAGGTGATCCTGGTCGGGAACATCCCCACGCCGGTGTTAAGCTGGGGAACGCCGGCGGATGTCAAAGCCGAATGCAAAAAGATTATCGAAGACCTGGCGCCGGGGGAAAATTTTGTCCTTGCGCCGGGATGCGAGTTTCCGCCCAACGGACCCTTTGAAAATGCGGAAGCGATTATCGAAGCGGCAAGGGAATATAATATCTGATAACCGGAACCTGCAAGGAGATAGGGTATGATTGCGACTGCCGGCATATTGCAAAACCTGGAATTCGCGGTTTTACGCCAGGATAACGGCCTTCTTGAGCGCTCCATGCAAACCGCGCTGGAGAATCAACTTCCGGAGTCCCGGATCAGGGAGGCGCTGTTAAGCGGGCTGGACATGATCCGAAAGCGCCTTTTGTCCAATGACACGTCTCTTCCCGAACTTCTCGTGAGCCTGGATGTGGTCGCTTCGGGGTTCAAAAAATTGCGGGCAAACACATCGGCATTTCCCGAAAAAAATCCTGTTTCACTGGTAATCGGCGCTGTCGAGGGAGATCCGCATGATTTGGGGAAAAACATCATTGCCATGATTTACAGGAGTTTCGGGTATCAGGTGTGGGACCTGGGCGCACAGGTTCCCCTTGACCGGTTTGTGCAAACCGTCCTGGAAAAGAAGGCGAATATACTGGCCCTGTCCGCCATGATGTCGACGACGATGACCCTGATGCCTGAAATCATCAAAACAGTCAAAGCCGTGTCCCCGGATACCCTGGTGCTCGTGGGCGGCGCGCCGCTGGATGAAACCCTGGCTGCGGTATACGGCGCGGACGGCTACGCGGAATCGGCCGCAACAGTACTCGAGGCAACCGAAAGTCTTCTGGAAAAGAAACAGGGCAAAAGATAATGCAGGTCTTTGAACCGGCGATAACGCCTCAACTTCTTTTGCTGTTGCATGAAAGAATCAAAATACACATCGGGAGCTCCCAAAACCCGAGAGTCGCGGAGCAACTTCGAAAGCCCCTGGAATCGGCAATCGAACTCATTGAAACAAAGGTAAAACCCGGGGCGCTCTTTGATACGCTTCCGATTCTCGGTTCCGATCGGAAGGTCATTCAAACCCCGGCCGGCCTGATTCAAAGCCCCATGCTTTGCGCCGTGGTGAGCCGATGCAGCCTGGACCGGCGGCTTGTCTGCATGGTCGTAACGATCGGAGACGACCTGGAAAGAAAAAGCCGATCCGAATCGGAGATGCTGGACCGCTGGGTGTATGACATGGTGGGGAGCGAACTGGCGGATCTTGTCGCGGATCAGGCTGAAAAAGAGTTTACCGGCCGGGAAAGACCCAACCGGCTTGAATACAGCATGCGGTCGAGCCCGGGATACTGCGACTGGCCCTTGGACGGGCAGCGGGTTATATTCAATGCGCTGGATACCCGAAAAATCAATGTGACCCTGACGCCCTACATGCTGATGAGCCCCCGCAAAACCCTGTCCGGCGTCCTGGTCGCAGCCCAAACCGTGCCGGTAAAATTTGCCTGTGTTTTATGCGCCAAAAAGGATTGCCCGTGGAGGAGGGAGGGAGCGTAGCGGGAAAAGTTTAAAGCGGGAAAAAGTGATAAGGGGTAAAAAATTCAAACACTGAGGTGCGATATGAGCAACAAATTGGATGAGGCCATGAAAAGCGCTCTGCAGGAGCGGCTGGGGTATACCGATCAACAAGTGCAGACCATCGAGGACACTCCGAAACTGATGGCGATGATCGGAAAAATACCTGATTTTATGACGAAAAAACTTGTCGCTACCTGTGTTGAGGCGCACAACTGCTCCTTCAATAAGGTCGACGACCGCTATGTCTTCAACGGGTTCGGCGCCATGATCAAGGA
Source organism: uncultured Desulfobacteraceae bacterium (assembly GCA_964440555.1). GTDB lineage: Bacteria > Desulfobacterota > Desulfobacteria > Desulfobacterales > UBA5616 > CAYTSY01. The sequence goes on along the minus strand of CAYTSY010000006.1, from coordinate 16,593 downwards.
TGAATCCTGCGAAACGCCCTGCCTCTGGGCCATGAGCGGGTTTCTTCCCTTTTCGTTCATGGTGTATGACCGGATCGCATCTGGCCTTGATCCCAACGGGATGCATCTGGATCATGTGGTTTGTCCGGATACCGGCTGCAGATTCGGCGGGTTTGGCTCCGCGGTTTTTAAAATATCGGTAGAAGATATTTAAAGGGTTATTATCCGGCAACGGAGCAATCCCCCTGCACGGCAAATGGTGCAACATGTTACCCCGTTATCGAACCGCAAGGAAGGAGGGGAAAACAGGGGGAAGAAAACATTTCCCCTCGATCCTTGCAGCCGCGATCTTCCTTGCATGGCCATCCTCAAACCATGCAGCGAATCCTTGTATCCAAATAGTTCACAGGGTCATCCATTGGCCCCGGTCTTACTTCTCTTTACCAGAGGCAGGATCAGCGCGGTAATCGTGAGAAACAGGGCCAAAATGGCCGCCGGTATCATAATAATCCCGGGGATTGTCCAGATATCGGAACCTCGGGCGCCGGTGCTGGAGACGAAGCACCCCCCGCCGCCGCCTGACGATACTTCCGGTGAGACGCCCGGATTTGCCTGCTGATCAGGATCAGCAGGCGTTCCAGTCGCAGCAGTGATTCCCAGTCCGGACGGATCGGAAATTATGCCATCGGCCATCGTGTCGTCATCGCCGATGCCGCCGTCGGTCAATGTAAGGGTCACCTGATCACGCGCTGCATTAAAAACAGCGCCCATGGCCCCGATGGCGTTAGTGCAGCAGTAGTCTTCCCATTGGGCCGTATTGTTATAATATTTATACCAGTGATATCCATCGGGCACCGGGTTCGGCAAATGAATTGTAACGGTCGCGGTAGCGCCGGGATCAACACTCAGACGTATGTCGATTAACCCGTATGTCATGTTCATCGGCTTTTGCTGAGAATCGGGAATATCAACCGGGTTTAAATCCGTCATGCTCAGTATCCCGGCGTTGCCGTCAACGCTGATTCCCACAGTTTTGCCGGTGCAGGTATCCATGCTGACGATCCCCGGCAGCCCTTCCCAAGGCATTGTCGTAAGCGGCGTTACCTCGACCAGACAGGCATCTGTTGATTGCAGTCCGCCGGAATTCGTCACCACCAGTTCAAACGTCAACACCTCGCCTCCGGGGCCCACGTCCGGAGCGATAAATGAAGGCTGCACCGCATCTGCATCGGACAGGGTCACGGTGGTCCCGCCGCTCTGGCTCCACGAATATGTTATTGTTCCCCCGCCATTATCTGTTGAAGCCGATCCGTCGAGTACAACCAAATCGCCGGCGCCACAGGCATACACGCCACCGGCATCGGCAGCCGGTGAATACACCTCGATATTGACGGATCGCATCAGGGCCTGGGAAATATTTCCGGCTTCGTCTCTGGCCCAGGCATAAAGCGAATTTGCACCAAACGAGAGAAATGTAAAGGTCGTCGGGGCCGTGGGCTGCCATCCGGGATCGGTTAAGGACGGCACGGCCGGTGATTCCGTCAGCAGATATCCCGTCACGCGGGTATCGTCCTGGGCTGTAAATGATTGAACCGGAACGGTCAGCGCATAAAATGCATCAGGAACCAAAATGCCGGTAACGAGCGGGGCTGATGTATCGACCGGGCTGGGCGGCGGCGGATCACCGGGAGAAGGCGCCGGGAGACTGTTTGGATCACCGGGGAAAGAGCCGCCATTGATTTCAGTGATATTATCGAACCCGTCGCCGTCCGAATCCAGAAGTTCAATCGCATAGAAGTCATGGCCGGTGTTACGATAATCCCTGGCGTATGAATTCTGTACGGAACCGGAAGCATGGCAGGTCAGACAACTCCCCATTACGGGTTGATAATCAAAGCCGCCCGTAGTGTTGTACATGGCATTAAAATCCATTGTGTATTGGGGGGCCGCAAAAACAACGCATGAAAAAAATATCATCAACATTATCAACAGGACGTATTTTCCGTGTGAAATTAAATTTTTTATCGTGTATCGGGTGTGTTCTATGCCGTTTTTGTTGCAGTGCATGTTTTCCTCCTTTTTTCCTTCCTCCGGTACCTGGAGATTTATGTTTACAATTCCGCGGTTGCTCTCGTCCTGTGGCTAAGCAAGAGGAATGCCAAAACCCATAAAATTTTTAACAACCCAATTTAACTTAAGATATTTTTATAGGCCGGATTCCGGAGATGGGCAGGATGTAGGGATTTTCATACACCAGAAACCGGATCATTCTCTTGAAAGCCCGGGTTCATCCGGGAATTCCGGCTTTTTTTCCGTGTATGAATTTTCCTTCATCATGATGTTGAAGCAGGTTGTTTGGAACATTTGAAGATCAGTATGTACAGGCATGATTATTGCAGTGCTTATATGAGATATGATGAACCTGACTATTTTTAAAAGACTTGCCCTGGGATACGCAGCCATCATGGTGCTGGTTGTTTTCCAGGGAGGCTATACAACCCTGAAGCTCAATCAGATCCACCGTCTTATTAAAACCATCGATCTGGTTGAGGGCGCTACCGTACGGTTGGCTGAGCATCTTTCAGATAACCTGTTTTCACAAAAAAAAAAAAAAAAAAAATATCTCGTTTCCAGGGATGCGGATTTTTATGAGCAGTTCCGTAAGACGACAAATTATATCCTTGCAGGGATGTCGGAGCTCGAACTCCTTGCAGATACTCCGGACAAAAAAAGGCTGGCACTTGAAAGCAGAGGCTTATATGAACAGTATTTATCAATATTTAACGAAGAGGTCGGGCTCGTTACAAGCGAAACTGCCTATTCGCTCGGAATGTACCAGGATAAAAACGAGCAAATAACCGACAGCCTGAATCAGACCCTGAAACAGATTATCAGGCAATCGAAAAATTCCAGAGACAAAATGATAAGCGCTTCAAATGAGATCAGCTATAAAATTTTCAATTTTACTGCCGTCATTGCCGGTCTGGTTATCCTGCTGGGGGTCCTGATCTCCTTTTTTAACACAAGAAGCATCAACCGGCCGATTTCCATGTTGAAGAACAAAACCAGGGATATTTCAGAAGGCAATTTCGATGTGGTCGATGCAATTCAGTCGCCGCCTGAAATCATGGAACTGAATCATGATTTCAATGTGATGTGTGAGCGACTCAAAGAACTCGAAGAAATGAAAATCGATTTTGTCAGTCACGTATCTCATGAGCTGCGAACCCCCCTGACCGTCATCAAAGAGGCGTCGAGTATGCTGCTTGAGGGAACCTACCGGACCAGTGAAGAAAAACAGCATGAGCTTTTATCCATCATGAATGAAGAATGCGTCCGAATGATCACGGCCGTCAACCGGATACTGGATCTTTCACGCATGGAAGCCAGGATGATGAATTTTTATTTTGTTCCCTGCGATTTCAAAACCCTTTTAATGAAATCCGTTTCAAAGATCCGCCCTCTTTTTGAAAGAAAAAAGATTCGCCTGGAATTAAATGTGCCTGAAAATATTCCCCAGGTGAGCATTGATAAACAACAGGTCGAGCAGGTTATCGAAAATTTGCTGGGAAATGCATTAAAATATACGCCGGATCAAGGCAGCGTGTTTATTGACGCCTCACTGATGCCAAACGCGCAGGAATTTATTAAAGTATCGATTTCAGACACGGGATCCGGCATAGCAAAAACGGATCTAAAGAAAATATTCGACAAGTTTCAACGGATTGAGATTGGAAAAGAAACAGTCAGGGGAACCGGTCTTGGCCTTCCGATCGCCAAACACATCATCGCAGCTCACGGAGGAAGGATATGGGTAGAAAGCACGACGGGAAAAGGGAGTACATTTTATTTTACATTGCCTGTTTATGTTGCGTGTTCAGTGTGTCAGGTTGCACGCGGTTGACGCAAACCATCCAGGGGAAAGCGTCTTTTGCCAGAGCGGACAAGCTCATCCGGATAAATGATTTTCAATCCGCTCTGAAGGAAAATGAAAAAGCACTTGTTGAAGCGCATATGATGAATCAAATGGATATGAAGATTTTCCAGAGAGGACTGATTTATGGCCACCCCCGGAATCCGGACAGAAATCCGGAGAAATCCAAAGCCGAATTTAAAAGACTCATTGAATCATACCCGGACAGCAGTCTTGTTGAACCTGCAAAGGCGCTCATCTTATGCTACGGGCAAATTGAAATAATGCAAAATGAAATCATGCAAAATCAATGCAGCGATCTGAACGGAGAAATCGGTCGGCTGGAGAACGCCCTCACGAAACGGAAAAAATCCGTTGCCGGCTGCCAGGAAAAGCTCAACCGTCAACAAGCTGACATGCAAAACCTGAAAGACCAGATTGCCGTACTGGAAGCGCAAATTGAGGAATATAAGACAATCGATTTGCATATTGAAGAAAAGAAACAGAGGTAAGGAAATTCGGAAAAAGGATTAACCCGATGGAATCGCCTTCCAGTGAAATCAAAATTCTCGTCGCAGATGATGATAAAAATGTCCTCAAGGTCATAAAAATGAGACTGGAGGCTCAGGGGTATTGTATAATAACAGCCGAATGCGTGGACCATGCCGTAAAACAGGCGCTTGAAAATGCATTTGATCTGGCGCTCGTCGATCTGAAACTCGCCGAAGAATCCGGAATCGAGCTGATGGAAAAGCTTCATCGGATCAACCCGGAAATGCCCATTATCATTTTGACGGCTTACGGAACGGTGGACAGCGCGGTGGAAGCCATGCAAAAAGGCGCGCACAGCTACATCAGAAAACCGTTCGATCACCGGGATTTGTTGTCTCAAATAAATCAATGTCTTGAACAGAAAAGCGCTCTTAAGGAGATTAAGGCACTCCCTCCTCTTCTGGAAAAAAAATACGGTTTTGAAACCGTGATCGGTAAAAGTAAAAAAATGAAACATGTGCTCGGTCAGGTTGTTCAGGCGGCCGCTACGGATTCAAGCGTTTATATAGAAGGAGAAAGTGGAACCGGCAAGGAACTGGTTGCAAGGATTGTCCACGCCGCCAGTCCGAGAAGAGACAATCCGTTTGTCGTGATAAATTGCGCCGCCATCCCCGACACCTTGTTCGAAAGCGAACTTTTCGGATATGAAAAAGGCGCCTTTACCGGCGCCGATGGCCGGAAACAGGGATTTTTCTCCCAGGCCAACGGCGGGTCCTTTTTTCTGGATGAGATATCCGAAATGCCCATGCTCATGCAGACCAAACTGCTCAGAGTTGTCCAGGAAGGTGAATTTTACCCTTTGGGGAGCAACAAAATCGTTACCGTGGATACCCGGTTAATCTCGACATCCAACCGGGACCTCAAGACCGAGGTGGAAAAAGGGAATTTTCGTGAGGATCTGTTTTACCGTATTCATGTCGTGGCCATTAAGCTGCCGCCGCTCAGGGAAAGAAAAGAAGACATTCCCTTGCTTGCCCATTTTTTTCTCGATAAATTCAGCAAGAAAAATAAAAAGAATATCAAAGGGTTTTCAACAGGCACCATGCAGATGATGTCTCTTTATAACTGGCCCGGAAATATCAGGGAACTGAAAAACGAGGTGGAATCCGCCGTTGTCATGGCGAGAAAAGATGTTATTACCGAAGAAGCGATACTTCGGAATCACAAGGAATCCATCGAACCGCTGAAACCGTTTAAAGATGCAAAGATGGATTTCGAAAAAAAATATCTCGTCCGGCTGATCGATTATACAAAGGGCAACATGAGCAAGGCCGCGGATCTGTCGGGCAAATACAGAGCCGACCTATATCAACTCATGAAAAGATATGGGTTAAACCCTTCTGAGCACAGGCAAGAAAGAGATTAAAAAGCTACACGCGATGTGTAGCATCGCCGGTGCGGCTGTGAATTTTTCTTTTGACATGGCAGAATATTTTGTCTAAAATTAACAATAAAGATTTATAACCCCGGTTTTACATCGGTTCCTTAAAAATTTTACATCGGTTCCTTTAAAAAATATCTCGCCATAGTTCTTGGTTCAAAACCCTAGACGTAAAAAAGATCTTTCAGGATGATGTTGTATTTTCGGCTTAACGGTAATTACACTGCACTCTATTTTCATGTGATCCTGTAAAAGGAGACGTTCTCATGCGGATAAGAAAAATATCAAGGGTCTGTTTTTTTATGATTTTTCTGATGAGCTGGGCTTTTTGGGGATTTGCCGATGAAAATGCCCCGACCTGGGCGGGTTCAGAAACCTGCAAGGAATGCCACGAATCCTCATTTGCTGATTTTTCAAAGAGTCGGCATGGCGTCGCCAAGGATCCGAAAACACCAGCTTCCGGGATGGGATGTGAATCGTGCCATGGGCCCGGAAGCATTCATGCCGAATCCGAAGATCCGGCCGCCATCATCGGTTGGTCGTCCAAGGCGCCCGGTGAGGCAAATAAAAAAAACAGCATGTGCACCTCATGCCATTTCAAGGGCAAAACAGCCCTGTGGGGCGGCAGCAGCCATGAATCCCGCGGATTGGCGTGTACGGATTGCCACCGGATTCACAACAACAAGAATGAAAACCTGCTGATCGCCGATGAGGCGTCAACCTGCAACAACTGTCATAAGCCTGTAAGAGCTGAGCTGGTCAGGCAGTCCCATCACCCGATAAGAGAAGAAAAAATGACCTGTGCCGACTGCCATAACGCCCATGGCGCCATTGCCGATAAGCTTGTAGATGCCCAGACCGTCAACATGAAATGCTATGAATGTCATGCTGAAAAAAGAGGCCCGCGCCTTTGGGAACATATGCCGGTTACCGAAGATTGCATGACCTGCCATTCCCCTCATGGGTCGTCCCGATCCAGGCTGCTGAAGGCAAAAATACCTTTTCTCTGCCAGCGGTGCCATGCAAACGACGGCCATGCCGGAGATCTATGGGCAAAAAAATCCGGCCAGGAAGGGCTCACGGTTTATCAGGCATCGCGAAACCGCTTGTTTTACCGCTCATGCATCAACTGTCATTCCCAAGTTCACGGCAGCAATCACCCGTCCGGAAAAAATCTGTTACGCTGATCCACCGGAAAGGAAAAAAACAGCAAGGAGGCGGTTATGTTAAAATGGACAACCTGCATTATTACAGCAGCCATCATCACGGTGTGGGGTTGCGCGATATCGTCGGCCGATGATCATATGACCGGGCAAAGCTCTGTGAATCGGGATTCCCCGGTTTTTGAAGGCAGCCTGAGCCTTGAGACACGGATCATTGATGGAGATGAAGAC
>CAYTSY010000006.1:4249-9364 GCA_964440555.1 uncultured Desulfobacteraceae bacterium | reverse complement strand
TGACGGAAGCGGGATCGGCGCAGACGATCAAACCCTTGAATTTTTTGGCGACTGGTATGGAAGACTTTCGGTTGACGTGGCTTATGATAAGCTGCCCCATGAACTGGCCGGCAACGCAAGGACCCTGTATTCCGGTATCGGCTCGAATTATCTGGCGATTGATGATGCGGTTCAAGCCACTTTGGCGCCATTAAGCGGAGACGTCCTGGCCGCCCGGTTAAACTCGTATTACGCGGACGGATTCTCGGATTCTCTTGCAGTTACACGGGATAAGCTGAAATTCGCAGCCGATATTGTCGCGCTGGCCCCCTTTTCCCTCAGGGTGGAATTGTCACAGGAAGAAAAAACAGGCGCAAAACCGATAATGGCCTCTTTTGGACTCAGCGATCTCGGGGTTGACCCTCCAGTTGAAATTGCCGATCCCATCGATTCGGATACCACGCAGATCAAGCTCCTCGGTGAGTATGCGCAAGAAAACTATTTCGTAAATCTGTCCTATTATTTCAGCCAGTACGATAATAAGCAAGATACGCTGTCCTTTGAAAACCCTTTCAACCTGAGTGATGGTATTTTTGATCCGGCCGCAGGCCGCATGGCGCTTTCGCCAAACAACCGTTATCACTACCTGTCCCTGTCCGGTTATTATATGGGGCTTCCCTTTAACAGCCGGCTGACAGGCGCTGTCTCCATGGGAAGGATGACCCAGGATGACAACCTTGCACCCTATACCATCAACACTGCTCTCACATTCCCGTTTGATGCCACGGATCCGTCCAATCTTCCTCAAACGAGCGATGATGCCCGGGTGGATACCGCATTGTGTCATCTGAGGATTGCATCGAACCCGACGGATAAGGTGCGGGTAAAGGCAAATTTCAGGTATTCGGAATACGACAATGATACCGAGCAGATACAGTTTCCCGGGTATGTGAATAACGATGATTTGTTTTTACCTGTTCCCGTTGTAAACATGCCGATCAGTTATCGTCATTTGACCACCGATACCGAGGTAGGGCTGAATTTGCCGGCCCGTACGCGATTCACGCTGGGGTATCAGTTTGACCGGACCGGGCGGACCAACACCCAGGTCAGCCGTGAAAATGAACACACGGTTAAAGCCGGTATGGACGCACTTGCCTGGGAGCTAGGGGATGTGCGGCTGTCTTATAGCAGGGGCTACAAAAATATCGGCCGGTATGACGAAACCGTGGGATCGCCAACCCAGTTGCCCCAGCTTCGAAAGTACATCATGGCTGACCGGATTCAGGACAGGGTTGAACTGCTTACGAACTATTATCCGATGGACGCCCTGGCGTTGAGCGGCTCCGCCGCATATACCCGTGATGATTTTACCGATTCGCCGTTCGGCCTTCAGGAAGACAAAAGTTTCCAGATTTCACTGGATGTGGACTGGGCCCTATCCGGAAGCACATCGGTCTATGGGGCTTTTATTCATGAACGGTACAGGGCCGATCAACGTGCTTCGGATGATACCTTTACACCTGACCTTGCACTCTGGTCCGCTGAGACAAAAGATATTTTCAATACCTTTATCAGCGGCATCAATATCACATTTATTCCCAAACGTCTGGATGCGGATTTGTCTTATACACACACTATCGCAAACGGTAAGATTGATCTGGCAAGTGTTTCCGCTTCACCGCTGGATTTTAATGAAAGCGATGACGCCACACAGCAAATCCTGCATTCAAAGCTCAATTACCATATGAAAAACGGTTTGTCCGTTACGCTGGGACACCAGTGGAGAAAATTTGATTACGAAGATTTTAACACCACCGGATTTAATCCCGTAACGGCAAACGCAAGCAATGTATTCGGTATGACCCTGGTAGAAGGGCTGTTCATGGGCACGCTCCCCGAAGATTACGACGCCCATATCATCTATGCCAAGGCGACCTATAGTTTTTGATGAAGCATCACCAATGTTTAAACATATGATTAGACATTTGATAAATGTGGGAAGCGCGGAGATTTTCCGCCGATAACAAGAACTTATCCCCGCATGCCGTAAAAATAAATAATATCATTTAAATCAAGCCGTTAATAGCAAAGCCCAAAACCACTTTTTTTGGCATGTTAATTGCTCATTCACTGAACAAACGAAAAGGGCAAAGCCATTGAAAGTGGAGGCGCAAAGCCGCGGAGCTAAAAACGTAAAACACCATGACGGCCGGGCTACCGGAAGAAATCCTGAACGGCCCTTGAGGCAGTATGCTTCAAGGGCCGTTTTTTATGGCGGATCCACCATCGGGCAATTTTTTAAGGAGAACCCAAAAATGAAAAATACTGGAAGTCTTTCATGCCGGCCGATTTTCATGACGGCAGTTATTTTAAGCGTCTGGGCGATTTCTGCAAATCATGGTTATGCCCAGACCAGTTATACGGCCAATTTCAATGCCTTGTACGGAACATCCGGGCCCTATACCTACACACCCGTTCTGGGCAGTTGCCTGACATGCCATCCTTCCGGCTCCCAATTGAACCGGTATGCAACCGATTGGAAAAATAACGCCAAAAATTTCAGAACCATCGAACCGCTTGATTCGGACGGCGACGGGTTTACCAATATCACGGAAATCACTGCAAGGACTTTTCCCGGTGATTCCAACAGCAAGCCGGCGGCTGCAAATCAGACCCCGATTGCCAATGCCGGACCTGACCGCCAGGTCAACGAAAAGACCCTGATCACGCTGGACGGTTCCGGCTGCAATGACCCGGACGGAACCATCGCCGCTTATGCGTGGGCCCAGACCGGTGGAACCCCCGCGGTGGTTCTCAGCAATGCATCAACAGCCCGGCCATCATTCACCGCCCCGGACGTGGGGCCGGCAGGAGCTGTGTTGACGTTCAGACTGACAGTTACGGATAATGAGGGGTTGCAGTCAACGGACGCCATCGTTGTTTCCATAGCCAATATCAACCAGGTTCCGACGGCTGATGCCGGGGCCGACCAGACAGTGGGGATAGGGGATGCCGTCCGCTTGAACGGATCAAATTCCACAGACCCGGACGGTTTGCTTGTGTCCTATTCATGGCGGCAGATACAGGGCAGCCCGGTATTGCTCAATGATTCAACCCTTGCCGGGCCGTCTTTCACCGCCCCGGACGTAGAGCCGCCCGGTGAGTCTTTTGTTTTTGAGCTGACCGTCACCGACAATGACGGTGCATCCGGCATCGACACCTGTATTATGAATGTATCCCGGGTGAACCGGCCGCCTAACGCCGATGCCGGGCCCGGCCTCCAGGGGGATGAAGGAACCCGGATTGTGTTGAACGGAGAAAACTCCAGTGATCCGGATGGTTCCATCGTTTCTTATTCATGGGTACAGACCGGCGGAATACCGGCGGTTGATCTCGTCGATCCCTTTGGGCCCAGACCCTCGCTTACGGCTCCGGACGTAGGTCCGGAAGGGGCTGCCCTGACGTTTGAACTGACCGTTACCGATGACGGTGGTTTAATTGCCGTCGATACCTGCATTGTCAATATTTCCTGGGTGAACCAGCCGCCTTCAGCGGACGCCGGCGTCAACCAGATGGTCAGTGAAAATATTACGGTCATGCTTGACGCAGCCAACTCCGGTGATCCGGATGACGGCATCTTAAGCTACCGGTGGAAACAAATCAGCGGGGCACAGGTGGTTTTTTCCGATCCATCGGCTGCACGGTGTACCTTTATCGCTCCGGATGTGGGGCCGGATGGTGAATCTCTTGTTTTTGAAATGACGGTTACGGATAAAGGCGGCCTGATGAATTCAGCCCGATGCACCGTCAATGTCGTCTGGCAGAACATGCCGCCCATTGCATCTGCCGGCAGTGACGCTGTTGTATCCGAAGGTATGTTATTCACCCTTGATGGGTCCCAATCCAGTGATATGGATGGCGGTATCAACAGTTATTTGTGGACTCAGGTTCAAGGCTCCCCGGTGACATTGTCCGATCCCGGGGCAATTGCACCGACCTTTGTTGCGCCGGAGGTGGGCATGGGAGGTGAGGCCATCGTGATGGAATTGACCGTAACGGACAACGGAGGTCTTGCCGCATCGGATCGCATGACCGTGAATATTACCTGGCAGAACATGCCGCCGTCGGCCCGGGCCGGCGTGGACGCGGTTGTCACGGAGGGGACCACAGCGATCCTCAGTGGGTCAAACTCGGATGATCCTGATGACGGCATTGCCGAATACCACTGGACTCAGATCCAGGGTTCCCCGGTGACGCTGTCCGATCCCACGGCAATGATGCTGACTTTTGTTGCGCCGCCGGTGGATATTAATGGGTCGGATATGGTGTTCCAACTAACCGTAACGGATAACGGCGGCCTGAGGTCCGATGATACCGTATTGGTCCATAATTCCGACAACGGTATTACGGGCTTCCCCGATGACGTCCTGGCGCTTTGCGCTCCGGAAATGGAGCCCTTGGGGCTCAAACAGGGAGATGAAGGCAGATGCACCCGGTTGGAAATGGTTGACCCGGACAGTTTGCCTGCCAGCGAAGATAAGCCGGAGAATATAATGTACGGGCTGGTCGATATGGACATAAAAGTCGATACCCCCGGAGGAACGACCACGCTGACGTTTTACCTGACGTCTCCGGCGCCGGAAGGGTACAAATGGTACAAGTATGATTCAAACCACGGCACATGGTCGGATTACAGTGAGCACACCGGATTCAATAATGCCCGTGATCAGATTACGATAACCCTGACGGATGGCGGGATCGGCGATGATGACCATACCATGAACGGCATCATCCGTGATCCTTCCGGGCTCGGCATCGTACCGGAACCCGAACCAACGGCCGGCGGGGGTGGCGGCGGAGGCGGATGCTTCATCGACGCGCTGTTTTTCGGTACAGGTGATTAGATTGCTGAGAACTCAGGAGTCAGAAGGAAATGGAATGTTTTTCTTTTTCATTCTGACTTCTGGCTCCTGACTTCTGTATTCTTTGCTGTACATCATGATTTAATTTCCTTCTTTAATTCGATGCCGTATTTTCGCATGCGGTTCCAGACCGTTATCCGGTGAACCCCCAGGATCTTTGCTGCCTGATTCTTATTGCCCCTGCTTAACCGAAGAGCTTCGAGTAATTGAT
>CAYTSY010000006.1:0-4239 GCA_964440555.1 uncultured Desulfobacteraceae bacterium | reverse complement strand
TCCGAATCAGCACAACACTCGGGCCTCATTGGAGCGTCAATCGGCGTTTTATTCATGGTTAACGGCGTCTGAATACCGGCAGGCAGGTGATTTTCCTGTATGATTTCGGCCGGAGCCACAACAAATGCATATTCCAGGACGCTTTTTAACTCCCTGATGTTCCCCGGCCAGGAGTGGTTCATGAAAATATTCATTACATCCGGGTGCAGGGTGGCGATATTTTTTTCATTTTTTCCCCTGAGGTCATGGATAAAATAGTCAACCAGCAGAGGAATATCGTTTCTGCGCTCCCTTAACGGCGGTAGATGGATCGGTACGACGTTGATTCGAAAAAACAGATCTTCCCTGAATGCACCCGTTTGTATCATCTCCCTCAGATTTTTATTGGTGGCACAGATGATGCGGACATCCGCAAGAATCGACTGGCTGTCTCCGACGCGCTCAAATTTTTTGGTTTCAATGACTCTCAGCAGTTTTGCCTGCATGGCAGGCGTAAGCTCGCCGATTTCGTCAAGAAAGATATCCCCGGTATGGGCTGTTTCAAACCGGCCTTTCCGGTGCCGGTAAGCCCCGGTAAAAGCCCCTTTGGTATGGCCGAAGAGTTCACTTTCACACAACTCGGCATTCAGGGCCGCACAATTAAATTTTACAAAAGGCCCTTCCTTTCTCCTGCCGATATCATGAATGGCCTGGGCCACGAGTTCTTTGCCCGTACCGCTTTCACCGGTAATCAGTACCGGCGCGTCGCTTTGTGCCGCCTTTTCCTGAATATAGTAGGTTTTCTGCATGGTGTCGCTTCTGCCCACCATGCCGTAGAGCCCGTTGTCTTGGTGCAGCCGGCTGGAAAGTTCCTTTATCTGCTGATCTTTTTTTTTTTTTTTTTAAATGTCCACAAACGTTTCCAATGCACCCACGGCTTGACCGGAGGGGTCCCTCAACACGGATGCGGATTTAAAAACCGAAACGTAGCCGCCGTCTTTTTTCATGATCAGACATCTTTTATGGCTGACATGCCCGACTTCAAAGAGCATGCACCATTTGTCCTTGCTTTCCGACCGGCTCATATCGCACACATCGCAGTTTAAAATTTCGCACGATGCTCCCGTGAGCTCTTTTCTGGAAAATCCGGTTATTGATTCAAGACTGTGGTTGACCAGCCGTATAATTCCGTTAGTGTCGACAACCATCATCCCATCATTGACCGCATTTGTGATTTCCTCTATAAAATTTCTTATCGTTTCATCTTTCATACGGCTCCGTATTAGGAAAAGATTTTACCTGAATTATCCATGCCATGAGAATTTCAAAAGCACAACTCCGGGCCAAAAGATGCCGTTTTCGGCTGCATATTTTTTATAACATAAAACATACTTTAACCTGTGTCAAAAAATCTGAAAAGATGATACGAATATGCCTTATATCGTTCACTGCATGGAAGATCTGTGTAACATTGGTTTTGACACGGCAACGTCAACCCAAAAAAGGAGATTGATTATGAAAAACATCAGTAAGATTCTGGTGGCGATGGACGGATCCGAACAGGCCATGAACGCCGTCAGATATTTAAGCGGCATGGTTTCTCCCGAACAAACCCATATCGTGCTTTTTCATGTGGCACTCGATTTTCCGGAGGCGTTGATGGATTTTCAGCGTATTCCCGAATTTCAAAGGCGTCTGGCGGAAGTCAGCTCATGGAGAAGCCAGATTAAAAAGAAAGTCGGGGATTCCCTGACCGAGGCCAAAAGCATTCTGGTTGCAAAAGGATTTCCGGCGAGCAAAATCAACACGATTTTACAGAAAAAGCAGGCAGGGATTGCAAGAGATATACTGAAGCAGTCCCGGGAGGGGTATCAGGCCGTCGTGGTGGGGCGCAAGGGGGCAAGCCGGATAAAGGACATGCTGATCGGAAGCACGGCAAATAAACTGGTGGGAAAGATGGTCCACATTCCCCTTATCGTCGTCGGCGGCAACCCGAAGCCAGGAAAGGTTATTTTGGCTTTTGACGGCTCAAAGCATGCGCAAAAAGCCGTAAGCCGTTTTACCATGCTGGCCGATCCTGACCGATGTCATGTTGAAATCTGTCATGTCATCCGGTCGGTCAACGTTGTGGGGCCGATGGGAGACATCGCTGTTTTCCCGGCTGATATTGAAAGACAATGGATCGATGAGAGCGTAAAAAACATTGAACCGATGATGGAAAAGGCAAAATCACAACTGGTCAAATCCGGGTTTTCACCTGAACGGGTATTCTGCAAAATTTTGACGGATCAGGCCAGCCGGGCATTTGGAATTTTGAACGAAGCCGAAGCCAGCGGCTATGACACAATCGTGGTCGGACGCCGCGGACTCACCCGGGTTCAGGAATTTGCCATGGGGCGGGTGGGGCGCAAAATTCTTCATGCAGCCGATCAGCAGGCCGTGTGGGTGGTAGGGTGATCAAACCGTTACTCAAAAACGCCTTCCGCCAGATATTGTGCAAATTCATCGTCGGGTATTTTTAGAATTTCCGTGCACACATAATCCACGTGCTGGCCCAGCGTGGGGGAGGGCATTCTCGGCAGGGAGGGTGTTTTTGAAAGCTTGTATGCCGGACTGTCATACGTGGACGGGCCCATGACCGGGTGATCAATCACCCAGTAGTGATTCCGGTGTTTCAGTTGCGGGTCTTCATGAAGGTCCCTGGCATTCTGGATCACCCCACAGGCAACGCCGTTTTCCTGCATCATGGCCATCACCTGCTCCGGCGTGAAGGACAGGGTCCAGGCATCCACCTGTTTGTCCAGTTCTTCCGCATGCCGAACCCTTCCCAATGCGGTTTTGAACTTTTCTTCCTTTGTCCAGTCCGCGTCGCCGACGACCCGGCAAAAGCTTTTCCACTCCTCATCCGTGAAAACGGCGATCGCGCACCACCTGTCTTCGCCTTTGCAGCGGTATGCGCCGTGGGGCGAGGCATGGGGGTGCCGGTTTCCCATGCGGCATTGCTCCCTGCCATTGACCGTATAGTCGATGATGGCGGTATCCAGGCAGTGAATGGCGGTTGCCAGTTGGGATACTTCAATATACTGCCCGATGCCGGTTTTTCTACGATAATCCAGCGCGGCGATAAGTGCGGCGGCGGCCATGTGAGGGGCGAAAAAGTCGGTATACGGACCATAAGCGCCGATGGGTTCGCGATCCGGCCACCCGGTCAAATGGTTGACCCCGGCCAAGGCCTGAAGTACATGCCCGTAACTGGGGTGGTGAGAGTAGGGGCCTCCCCTGCCCTGGGCCGACAGGCTGATCATGATGATGTCGGGTTTGACTTGTTTCAAATCTTCGTAAGTCAGTCCGAATTTTTCAATGACTCCGGGAGTAAAGCTCTCCAGGACCACGTCGGAAACCGCTACCAGGCGTTTGGCGATTTCAACGGCTCCGGGCAGTTTCAGGTTCAATGTCAGGCTGTATTTATTGGCGTTCTGGTTGGCAAAATACCCGCTGTTGTCCTCTCCCCAGACGCCGTTTCTAAACGGCCCGACAACCCGCAGGCGGTCGATGTTGGCGGAAGACTCCACCCGGATGACCTGGGCCCCGTTATCCGCCAGGTGGCGCGCTGTTTGCGGCCCCACGGCATACCATGAAAAATCAACCACCCGGATCCCTTCAAACGCCATTTCCTTTTCCATTATTTTCTCCTTCACTCATCACTGATTACTCATCACTCATCACTTTTGACCCTAAATGACGTTGGCCTGTTTCAAAACAACCAGATCCTCTTTGGACAGCCCGAGTTCTTTTTCGTAAATTTCCTGATTGTGTTCACCGATCAGCGGCGCCCTGTTTTTAATGCACCAGGGTGTTTCGCTGAGTTTATAAGGAGCGCCCGGGTAAGTAATAATGTCGTTAAGTTCAGGATGTTCGACCTTGACGAAGTAGTTTCTCGCTTTAAGCTGGGAATACTCCAATAGATTTCTCGGGGTTTGCACCGGCACCCAGCCAAAGTGGTTGTCCACGGCTTTTTGGTATAATTCGTTCTTTGTGTGGGCCTTGAGAAAGGGTATCCGGAGTTCCTGAAACCGGTTGAGCTCTTCCTGGGTCAATGCCTGGCTTAAGGAAAGCTTCCCACCTTCCACCTGTTCCCAGACTTCGATCAGTGTGGAGAGTTCACGGGCGTCATCTGAAAATCCCGCTTCCTCAACCCATTGCGTCAGTATTTTCAGGTCATTGGGCGACCAGCAGGCCATGTAGCCGTCTTTACAGGCG
>CAYTSY010000005.1:31790-45986 GCA_964440555.1 uncultured Desulfobacteraceae bacterium | reverse complement strand
TCAAACGCATTCCTGGTAAAAGATTCACCCAAATACATGGGGTACATGATCATGCATCACCACCACCTCGTGGAATCCTGGGCCAGGCTGGATCAGTCCGTTAAGCCTGTCCGTACCCGCGCCCAATTTGACGATGAGGTGCGCAGGGAGAGCTTTCTCATGGGGATGTTCAACAACGCCATGGGCATGGCGCCCCATCTTGTAACCACCGTTGACCTTTCAGGGAAAAAACATCTGCTCGACCTGGGAGGCGGGCCAGGCACCTATGCCATCCATTTTTGCAGGCACAACCCCGGACTTAAGGCAACGGTTTTTGACCTTCCCACCACGCGCCCTTTTGCAGAAAAAACCATAGCCAGATTCAACCAGCAGGATTCGATAGATTTTCAGGATGGAAACTTTTTGACCGATACCATTAACGGAACCTATGATGTGGCGTGGCTCTCTCACATATTGCACGGCGACAGCCCTGAAGATTGTGAAAAAATAGTTCAAAAAGCCGTGTCGGTGCTTGAACCAGGTGGAATGGTGCTGATCCATGAATTTATTTTGAACAACACAAAAGATTCCCCTTTGTTTGCCGCTCTTTTTTCGTTAAACATGCTTTTGGGGACTGAGGGGGGACAGGCATACACTGAAATGGAACTCATGGCCATGCTTGAAAAGGCAGGCATAAAAGAGATCAGGCGGACATCTTACAAGGGTCCCACAGATTCAGGCATCATCATGGGGATCAAGCCCCCAAACCGATAAGGGGAAAATACAGTGGCAACGAAAAATAAAACCATGGACCCCCTGAAAGGGCACTTTATCATCGCCATGCCGGGGTTGGCCGACCCTAATTTTTCCATGACGGTCACCTGCATCTGCGAACACACGGCGTTGGGCTCAGTGGGTTTGATCATTAACCGTCCGCACCATGAGATTTGCGCTGATGACATTTTCAAGGAACTGAATCTGGAGACCATCCCGCGCTCCGATTTTCTTCCGGCGTATATTGGTGGACCGGTCCATGCAAACGAAATATTCGTCCTTCACGGCCCTCCTTTTGACTGGGAAGGCTGTTTCATGGTCAATAAAGCGCTCGCCATGAGCAATACGATGGATATTTTAAAGTCCATTGCAATGGGGAAAGGACCGTATTCGTTTTTGATTTGCCTGGGTTGCGCCGGCTGGGGCCCCGGGCAACTGGAATCGGAAATCAAACAAAATTCATGGATTACATGCCCGATAGCAGATGATATCATTTTTAATCTTCCTGCTGATGCAAAATGGAGAGCTGCGATGAACCTTGTCGGCATTGACCCGGCATTGCTGTCAAACAGGGTGGGGCATGCCTGATGGGGGGCGCTTTATAACGTTTTTGAGTTGAGGGGAAATTCAATACCTGACGGATGAAAAACGATTAAGTCCCTCCCTCCTTCCCGCTTCCGTTTTCCTTTATTTTTGGCTTTTTTTTCTTCAGACATATTCTATCTTTACGGACAAATGCACAAATTTTGGGATTATAGTATTCTTTACAGTTCAAGGGATTATAGAGCGGGCATTCGGGATGTTTTTCTGACATAAATTTTCCCCTTTTTGAACAATCCAAAATTATGTAAAACCAAAATGTCTTTTTATATCACAAACCATTAGATTTTACAAGCATTTATCTGACTTTCTGCTGACACTGCAAAGGCGCCGGCACATTATTTTTTGGAATCATTTTGACAAAGAATTTAATACATTGTAAAAATTCACCTTTTGTTTTTAAAACAGAGGATGCAGCAGCGCTGCAGTTTGGCGCAGCGTAAATATGAATGACCGGATCAACGCTTTCATGTAAGATTTTTATCGCCATGTTAATCGATCCATCTGAAACGATTCGAAAAGATATTTTTCAAATCTTAAAAAAAATTGACGGGGTCTTGTCCAAAGCAAAATCCGCTCACCGGACCGTTGATCCTGTATTGGTCAATTGGGAAAAAATGTGCACCCGTATTGAGACGCAAATCTCAGAGCAGGTACTGCGGGTTGCAGTTGTGGGCGCCATTAAATCGGGGAAAAGCACCCTGGTGAATTCCCTGTTGGGAGGGGATTATTTAAAACGCGGCGCGGGCGTTATCACTTCCATTGTGACGCGAATCCGCAAGGGTCCTGCCTTGAAGGCCCGCCTCTTTTTTAAATCCTGGGATGATATCAATACGGAACTGGAACAGGCGGTAACGTTTTTTCCCGTTAAGGACTGGCGATCGGAACCGGGACCTTTTGATATCCGAAGGAAAAAAGATCGTCTTGATCTTCAAAAGGCCCTGGATAAATTAAGCCCCGATCTCTTGATCAAGGATGGCTCCCTCAATGCCAATTGCCTTGTGGTCTCCAATTATCTGAAAGGGTATGAAACGGTCAGGGATTTGGTTGACTCTGAAGAAAGGGGAGTGGAATACTTCAAGGAAAATTTTGAAGCCCACCAGATGTTTGTCGGAAACGATGCGCTGTCGGTGTATTTGAAGGATATTCTGCTTGAAATCGAATCCGGCATTTTGAGTCAAAGCATAGAATTGGCGGACTGCCAGGGCAGCGATTCGCCCAATCCCCTTCATTTGGCCATGATCCAGGATTACCTGATTTGCGCCCATCTGATTGTCTATGTTGTGAGCAGCCGGACCGGCCTCCGGGAAGCGGACATCCGGTTTCTGTCCATTATCAAAAAAATGGGCATCTTGGACAATATGTTGTTTGTCGTAAATTGTGATTTCAGTGAACATGATACCATTCAGGATTTGAATCTGCTGGTACAAAAAGTCGAGCAGGAGATTTCCCTGATCCGGCCCGTTCCGAAAGTGTTTGCTTTTTCCTCTCTCTACAGTCTTTTTAAGTGCATGAGGGATCAGTTGCCGCGAAAAGACAGGGAGCGTTTGACCCAGTGGGAAAGTCAGGAAATGTTTCTGACGAGCTCCATCCGCGAACGTGAAAGATTTATCGCTGAATTTCAGAACCAGATTGCCGGTGAGCGCCTTTCCCTGCTTCTTAAAAACCACCTGGAAAAACTCGCTGTTGTGGCTGCGGGAATAAAGCACTGGATATCTTTTGGTTTGAAGATTTTTTCGGGCGATATGAACCATGCCGTCCGGATGGTGGAAAAAATCAGGCAGCATGACGATAAAATCCGCAGCGTTCAATCTCTTGTCAAGGATACGCTGGACGGCGGCGCTCAAAAGCTGACGAATGAATTAAAGCGCGACATCGATCAGTTTTTCAGCGACCGGCCCGGCAATATTGTGGGTTCTGCGCTGGCGTTCATCCAAAACTATCGGGTGGATTTCACCGGTTACGAAGAAAGACTGGATGCTTCGGGTTTTAATATGACGATGTATATGATGTTCCAGGAGTTTAAACAACGAAACGACCGCTTTATGGCGGAATCGGTAACTCCGGCGATAATACGTTATGCCAAAGAAAAAGAAAATCAAATCGCTGAATTTATGGAGTCGATTTTTTTGCCATACGAGGCAATGGTTTTGGATGTCCTCTCCGAATATCGGGATGCTGTTGAAAAAATGGGAATCCCGGTCGATTCCGGCGGCCCGAAAAATTCGTCACGTCTGAATATGGAAATAATAAAGCAGGTTATAGAACTGAAACTGCCGCCATCTGAATCCGCCATGCGTTATTCCGCGAAAATCAAGACGGATGCGGTCATGCGTTTGGGATTTTATTCCGCGGTTAAGGTCCTAAAAAAGCTCTTAAAAAAGCCGTTTCAAAATCCGAGGGAGGAATCCTTTTTGGCGTTAAAGGACGGCATGCATCAAATAAAGCGTGAAACCGCAAAATATATACTGTATCATTTTAAAAATTACAGGGAAAACATAAAATTTCAGTACATATTGAAGCTGGTACAGGGAACCAGGAATTATTTTTATGAGGAAATCGACAGCCGTTTCCATTCCTATCTTGCTGATCTTTCACAATTGAAGGCGCTGATCAACCAGAAGGAAACGTCAAAGGAAGAAACCGTAAGGGTTTTACATGAAATAAATGATATGAATGACCGGATACTCGATGATATTGCGCACGTAAGAGGTTTATTGGACCAGCAGCGTTAAAAGAAGATGCCGGAATCCAGAATTCAGGAACCGGAAGTCGGTATGAAAATATTTTAACTTTCCAGATTATTTAGATTTTTTTTATTCTGACTTCTGACTTCTGATATAGGGGGGGTAAAGGAGATGGCGGATAAAAAGACAAGAATTATTGCGGTGGCAAACGAAAAAGGCGGGGTTGGAAAAACGGTTACGGTGATCAATCTCGGGGCCGCGCTGGCACGGGACACCCAAAACGTGTTGATCGTGGACATGGACCCGCAGAGCGGCGCCACGCGGGGTTTTAATATTGAGGTCGAGGAGAATGCGCCGACCGTCTACGATATCATTATGAATAAAAATTCCGTTGAACCCGAAAACGTGATCAGGCGAACCCGATGGGAAGGAATCGATATCATCCCTTCCCATCCGGATCTTTCGGGCGCTGAAGTGGAATTGGTTGACGAGGAAGGCAGGGAGAATCGGCTCAAAGAGGCGCTTTGGGGCATAAACGGGAAATACGATTACATCATTGTCGATACCCCACCGAGCCTGTCTTTGCTGACCGTGAATGTTTTTGCCTACGTCAAAGAAGTAGTTGTCCCCTGCCAGACGCATCCGTATGCCTATGCGGCCTTGGGAGAGCTTTTCGATACCATCGGCGCCATACGCGAAGAAATAAACCCGGGACTGAGCATTATGGGGATTCTGGCAACTTTTTTCGATTCACGAACCCGGGTCGGCCGGCATGTTCTCAAGCAGCTTCAAACCGATGAAAAAACCAAAGATCTGCTTTTTAATACAATCATTCGCCTGAATACGACGATTGCCGAAAGTGCGTATGTCAAAAAACCCGTGGTCTACTACAGAAAAAGCAGTTTCGGCGCAATGGATTACATCCGTTTTGCCGAAGAGGTCGGGTGTAGGGGATTTGAAAGTTGACCGTTGATGGTTGACGGTTATGGCTTCTGATTGGCTTGTCTTTGACTTTTCAACTTTTAGCTTTCATCTTTCAGTTTCGCCAGATTTTCTTTTGCAAAATCGATTGTCGGGTCTATGGCCAGCGCAGTCTGGTAGTATGCGATGGCCTTTTCTTTTTCCCCCATATCCCGATAGTTAGATGCGATATTGGCATAGTCGATGGCCGAATTGGGATTGATCCGGATCGCATCGCTAAAACAGGCGATGGCTTCTTTATGGTTTTTTAACTTGTAATGGCAAAATCCCATGAGGTTATGAATATCTGTTCTTTCGGGATCCGATAACCGCCCTTTTTCCAATACCACAAGCGCTTCCTTGTATCTGCCCAGGTCTTTTAAGCATGACCCCTGATACGAATATATCGCCGCTTGATCCTGGATGTTTGGATTAAGGTCGAGGGCCCGGTCAAAATCGTTGAGCGCGTCTTTTTGTTCTCCCAACGCGATCTTGCAAAGCCCCATATAAAATCGAACATAATATTTGTCAGGCAGGAGCCTGTCGATTTTCTTTAACTCGTCTAAAGCAAAACCGGGCGGGTAGCGTTCGGTGATCAATTTTGCTGAGAACATGCCGACGCTTGTTCCCAAAGAGCGTTCCCGAAAATGCGATCCGGGGATGATGGTGTAAAAAGCCGGGATGCCGAGCAACGGGTGCGTGGTTTCAACCACGATAACATCCATGTTTTTATTGCGTAAGGCCTGAAGGCAGTTTTCCACTTCTACTTTGATATTGGGGTTGCTGATGTCCGGCAGGTGACTGATATCGCATTCAATCTCCGGTCGGGTGATAAAATCCGCTTCCACGATGGATGAAAATTTCGGAAGGCCGCTTGCCACATAGTTGGACCCGGTATTAAAATCCCCGGCCAGTTGAGCGGTTTCAGTAAGGGCCCGGCTCAAGGCTTTTTCAGGATTGGGGGTTGTGCCTGCGGTCCAGACAATTTCACTTTTTCCCGGAAATGTAGCCGGATCCCAGGCCAGAACCCCAACCGTCGGGATGCCCATATCAAGGCTGAAGTCAGACAAAAAGAGGCGTATACCTGCACTTTCATATTTTTTCAGCATGTCAACAACCATCCGGTCCGAAGCCGTCTCCGGTTTTATGGAAGGCGTCCGGCAGCGTTCTTGACTTATGATGGAACAGACGTGCCGTTCCACAATCTCGCAGATTCCCTGGCACAAGGCCTCTTCAACGCAATTGCCGGCAGAGGTTCCGTTAAATTCGTTTATGGCGTAGAACCAGTCGAAGGGTACCAGAACGGGCATTTCCTGCGTCAGATTAAATCCCCAGGCCCATTTAAGCGGAATTTCTTCAAAAATTTTTTTTGCCCGGAGCGCTTCATCCGGTCCATCATGAACCGACTTGGCGATCATTTCAAAATGCAGTGCCGTTTTTTGAATATTTTTATAGGGTTCAATAATAAACTTGTCGGGATTATGATAAAAACTAAAAAAACTGAACCGTTCGGCCAGTTCCATCACGGCGCTGGCCTCTGCCTGTTGGGGCGTTGCACCTTTGCCCATCTGTTTTTTCGTGCCGCATACGGCGGCAGCATCCTTGCCGCATACGCTGAAATACACGGGAATATTGAGCCGTCCGGTATCGATGCGCCGGGTATGGGCAAGTATATCCAGGTCGATGCCGGCCAATCTGTTTTTAAGGTTTTGAATTGTCTCTTCGGGAGAAACGATCTTATCCTGGTCCAGCGTAAACCCCTTGAGCGCATCTTTTAAAACAATTTTTTTTGTCATTTTCATTGATTTTCAGAAAAGATTTGAATTTTTTAAAAAAAGTTTTCCCCTCCTATTATGGGCAAATGAATAAAACAAGGTTTTTTAATTTGACCGGACATAAAAAATTTGATATTGTTATTTTTTACTTGGTTTTACTTGGGGATGTAGCTCAGCTGGGAGAGCGCGGCGTTCGCAATGCCGAGGCCAGGGGTTCGATCCCCCTCATCTCCACCATTATAATATAACCCACTGCAATCACAGTGGGTTATATTTTTAAATGGCCATCTGACCCTTCCAATTCTATCATACACATTACCAGCAAGGATTTCAATGCCGTTTCCGGAGGGAGACAAGTTATGGTTGTACTCGGAGAAAAATTGTTCTTGTTTAACCATATGTTTTCAATGGGGTTTGAGATTTGGGCCGCAGCTCGGCATGAATCATAATACTTGATTTAACGTGAAAAAATGCTATATCCAACCCCATGTGGCGGAAAATGAAGCCTCAACGGACATCCTTTCCCACGGCCGTCCGGCGAAATTCAGAAAATCTGGAGAAGATTAAAAACGAGATGAAAGAAGATAACCGCGATGGCGACCTTTAATGAATTTAAATCCGGAAGATGCCTTGTGGGACGACTTCCCCACGGACAGGATCTGATTTATTCCATCGAAGCGATGTGCAGGGAGGCTTCCATTCACATGGCGGCTTTTTCATTGATCGGCGCGGTTTCATCCGCTACATTCGGCGCATATGACCAGAAGCAACAGGTGTATGTGACGATGAAGGAAGATGCGGCCCTTGAAATCATCTCGTGTACGGGCAACGTGTCGCTGAAAGAAGGCCACCCCTTCGTCCATGCCCATATTCTGCTGGCCGATGAACAAGGAAAATCCCTTGGCGGACATCTTTTTTCGGAAACCATCGTTTATGCCGCGGAGATTTGCCTTCAGGAACTTGTCGGCCCGCCGCTGGAGAGGGTTTATGATCAGACCACGGGGCTGATGCTCTGGCCGGTCTGACGCCGTTTACGGCTTAACCATCGGTCAAATCATTCCAATAACTTTTTGAGGAGCCTATCATGCAACTGTCAATCACAAAAGCACAGCAGTTAAAGCCCAAACCGAAAGATTCGGAGTTGAGCTTCGGGACCATTTTTACAGATCACATGTTCAACATGGATTATGACCCGCAAAATAAATGGCATAACCCCCGGATCGAACCTTACGGGCTTATGCAGATGGAGCCTTCAACCATGGTGTTCCATTACGGGCAGGCCATATTTGAGGGATTGAAGGCGTATCGCACGCAATCCGGGGCAATTGCGCTGTTTCGCGCAAAGGATAATTTTGCACGGATGAACCGATCGGCAAAGGCCCTGTGCATCCCGCCTATTGATGAAGCCTTTGTCCTTGGTGCATTGAAAGACCTTCTCAAACTGGAAAAAGACTGGGTTCCCCATCTGCCGGAAACTTCATTGTACATCCGGCCTACGATTATCGCCACGGATCCGTTTCTGGGCGTGCGCGCTTCCTATACGTACCGTTTTTTCATCATCTTCTCACCGGTGGGGGCATACTACCCGGAAGGGTTCAATCCGGTTAAAATCTGGGTGACCAAGGATCATGTGCGCGCGGTCAGAGGAGGCGTGGGCGATTCCAAGGCCGCCGGCAATTATGCCGCAAGCCTGTATGCAGGGGAAAAGGCCCATCAGCTTGGTTATACCCAGGTGCTCTGGTTAGATGGCGTGGAACAAAAATACGTGGAGGAAGTCGGCTCCATGAATATCTTTTTTGTCATCGGGGACGAAGTCATCACGCCTGCGCTAAACGGAAGCATTCTACCGGGAATTACCCGTGATTCGGTCATCCAACTGGCGAAGCACTGGGGCATGAAGGTGACGGAACGAAGAATCAGCATTGACGAAGTTTTTGACGCCTATAAGGCGGGCAACCTCAAGGAGATCTTCGGCTCCGGAACCGCCGCGGTGATTTCTCCCGTGGGCGAGCTCAAATACGATGAAAAGCTCATTCACATCGGCGATGGAAAAGTCGGACCCATTGCCCACAGGCTCTTTTCGACATTGACCGATATCCAGTACGGAAAAATAAAAGACCCCATGGGATGGGTTGAACCGCTTTGATGTGGCCGGGCGTATTGTTGGCCGGGGCGTATGCCATACGCCCCTACGTAAAATGATTTGGAGGCAAATGGATCGATACATGAATGCGCCAACCGAACCGCTGAAGTATTTGCCGGATTTTGTAAAAAAAATGAGACGGGAAGGAATTTCGTCAACCGTTATTGAAACATTTGAGTACTATTACAAAAAAGCTGTTTCAGGCGAAACCGGCATGCTGTACGACAAAGACCTTTCGGCCATCGGCATCGACGAGGTCATGGACGCAGGTGATCTTGCCGGCTATCGGGATGCAGGCGAAAAAACGCTCGGAAGTGCCGCCGTTATTATTCTAAACGGGGGATTGGGGACGAGCATGGGACTCACGGGGCCCAAATCCCTCCTTCCGGCAAAGGGCGGAAAATCTTTTCTTGAAATTATCCTTGGGCAGGCGCAACACGATTCCACCACGCTGGTATTGATGAACAGCTTCAGCACCCATAAGGCGACCGCGGCGGCCGTGGCAGATCTTAATCCGTCAAAACCGCCGTTGATGTTTCTGCAAAACAAATTCCCCAAAATCCTTCAAGACGGATTTGCACCGGCATATTGGCCGAAAAATCCCCTTCTGGAATGGAATCCGCCCGGTCATGGCGATATTTATACGGCCCTTAATTCATCCGGAATTCTGGAAACACTTCTGAACCGCGGAATTCACTATGCATTTGTGGCCAATTCGGATAACCTGGGAGCCTGCATGGATACGGCCTTGCTGGGATATTTTGCTACGCTGTCGTTTGATTTCATGATGGAGGTCTCCGACAGGACGCCCGCAGACATGAAGGGCGGGCATGTGGCAAGACATAAAAGCCGGCGGCTCATCCTGAGGGAAGCGGCCCAGTGCCCTGCTGAGGAAATCGATGCGTTCCGGGATATCTGCTGCTACTGTTTTTTTAACACCAACAACATATGGATAAACTTAAAATCCCTGAAAGCGTACCTTAAAGATCACCGGACCATCCATCTGCCGATGATTTTAAACCCCAAGCCACTTGATCCCAGGGATGAGACCAGCCCCGGGGTTTATCAGGTCGAGACAGCCATGGGGTCGGCCATCTCTTTATTTGAAAATGCAGCGATTGTCAAAGTTCCCCGGTCGCGGTTTTTCCCGGTAAAAAAATGCAACGAACTGCTGGCCATTCGTTCCGATTGCTATCAGTTTTCAGAACAACACCGTTTGGTCGCCAATCCCCGAAGACGCCGGGAGTGTATCCGGATCGACCTGGACCCTCGATTCTACGGCAAGATCGATCAACTGGAAGCGCGGTTCCCCCACGGGGCCCCATCGCTTCTGGATTGCGAATCCTTAACCGTTGCCGGTGATGTCCGGTTTGAAAAAGATGTCAGGATCATTGGAAATGTCAAAATTGAAAATAAAGGGCCTGTTCAGGCCGTGGTGGCAGCGGGAACCGTTCTTCGTGAATCGTGACAAATTTGGCCTATGTTCTTTCTCGTCACGATTCACGGTTTACGGCCCTTACTGGTTTCTGATGAGCTTGTAGTATCTTAAAACATTTTTGACATAATCGCGTGTTTCCGGAATCGGCGGAATACAGTTGTGCTGCTCAACCCGGTTGGGACCGGCATTATAGGCCGCAAGCGCCATGGGAAGCTCCCCGTCGAACCGGTCCAGCATTTTTCTTAAATATTTTGTTCCCCCCAGGATGTTTTCCCAGGGATCAAAGGGATCGCTCACATTCAAAGGCCTCAGATTTTCAGGCATGATTTGCATCAGGCCCATGGCGCCGGCCCTTGAGACAGCACGGTTATTGAAATCCGATTCCACTTTAATCAAGGCTTTAACAAGGTCAAAAGGAACGCCGTGAATGACCGATGCTCTTTGGATATGACGATCATAACGGTTGGAAAGCCTCGACATTTTCGGTGAAAAGGACTCTCCGCGGATAAAAAGCCTGTACTCGGGGGTTGTGGGCACGTTGGTGAAGTGCCGGACGCCTTTTTGATCGGTATAAAAATAAATATCTGCCTTTGCGTGCGGCACACACGCAATCGCGAACAAAAACAAGCCGATCAAACAGGTCGGAAAAATCCGTATCAACTGCTTTCTTTTTCGTAACCTGCTTTTGCGTTTTTTTTTCATCGGCATTTGTTTTTGACCGGCCAAATCGTCCCAATCGTCTTTGTTTTATGCGTCATATTATCATAACCTATAAATATGGCAAGAAAAAAATGTAACCGTCACTTTTCCCTGAAAGCATCCTTGACAAATCAACGGGCTCTCTTTATTTTAGTCAGACATTCTGACTGTTTTCAGACAACCACAGGAGGTCATTCATGACCCAAAAATATTATCAGGTCAAAACAGCATGCCCGCAATGCGGCTGCAGCGCCGTCTCCCACCTGACCGAAGAAGAAATAAAGCAGAAATTCGGCGACGTGCCCAATGTGGAGATGGAGTGCACGCAATGTATGAAAGCGTACCCCGAAACAATGGAAAATGCCTGCCCTGAATGGGATCATGCGTGCAAGATGAAGCGCGCCTAACCCTGAAAAACATGGCATCGAAACCATTGCCGACAAGGCAATTAACCTGAAGAAAGGATACAACACACTCATGGCGTATGATTTTAATGCGGATGAAGTATTTGAAATGGCGGAGCAGATTGAAAGAAACGGCGCTAAGTTTTACAGAGAGGCGGCTCAAAGAATTTCAGATCCCGGAGAAAAAAAACTGCTGAGCGAGCTTGCTGAAATGGAGGATGCACACGAAAAAACGTTTGCCGCTCTGAGAAAATCAATTTCGGCCAAAGCGAAAAAAAGCACTGTCTTTGACCCGATGGACGAAGTGGGCGCCTACCTGCGGTCATTGGCCGACACCCGCGTTTTCTTTGAAAAGGAACTGGATCTGTCTTCCATGACCGCTATCTTAAAAGATGCGATTTCAGCGGAAAAAGATTCGATTGTTTTTTATCTGGGGATGAAAGAGGCGGTTCCGGCCGATATGGGGAAAGACAAAATCGAGGCCATTATTAAAGAAGAAATGGGCCATATCCGGTTGTTGGGTAAAGAGCTGGTTGCGCGGAAAAAGTAACTTTTGCTCGCTACAGGAAAACATGCCCGGGGGGCGTTTTATGAGCGCTCCCTTCACTCGATATTTTTCCCGTGTTCCGCGAGTTCCATTAACCCCTCAAGGTTGACCAGATCGATCTTTCGGCCATCCACCCGGATCAGTTGCTGATCGGTCATTTTGGAAAAAATCCGTGAAAGCGTCTCCGGGATGGTACCCAGCAAGCCGGCCAGGGACCCCTTGGATATATCCAGTGTAATGGCCTGAGATTTTTTTTGTTCTTTGGAAAGATGGACCAGATAAGAGGCCAGACGCGCGGGCACTTCTTTTAAGGTCAGGCTTTCGATCTGAACGGTGAATTGACGCAGTCTCAGGGATAAAACCGCCAGCATATTCATCGCCAGCGAAGGGTTGCGGCCGATGAGGTCGACAAACGCCTGCCGCGGGAAAAACAACAATACGCTGGTAGATAAGGCCATGGCATTTGCGGGAAAGGATTTGCCGGCAAATACGGCCACTTCTCCCAGAGGTTCGCCGGGACCTAAAAAATGCAGAACCTGTTCTTTGCCATCCGGCGAGGTCTTAAATACTTTAATCAGCCCCTCCACAACGACGAAAAATCCTTTTCCCTCGTCCCCTTCAATAAAAACAATCCCGCCTTTGCCGTATTTTTTTTCAACGGCAATCTGCTGGATGTCGCGCAACCCGGATTCATTCAACCCGCTGAAACTGGGAATTTTTTTCAGAATCTCTGTAATTTTATCCATCCGCTGATTTCCTTTCATCTCTCACGAATCCGGTTATACAGGTTTTGCGGCTTAAATCAAAAGGAAAAGAAAAAGGAGAAAAATTCAAATGGGTATCGATCAAATAAAAGACCGAGTTTATGTCAATACCGGTTATGACGGGGCAAATGTTGCCTGCATCGACACCGACAAGGGGCCGGTACTGGTGGATACGCCCATGCTCGCCAAGGATATCACCCACTGGGGGAATTTTTTAAGCGGCCTGAATCCAAAAGAAGTCCCCTACATCATTGTCACGCACTCGCATTTTGACCATATCATCGGAAACAAGACGTTTAAAGGACCCGTCGTCATGCATGAGGCGGCGTTGCAGCAAATGCTCAAGGAGGGGGGGACTCTTCGCGAAGCTATGGCGCCTCTTGCTCCGGGCAGAACAAAAGAGGACGTTGATTTTATTCTTTCCGAACCGCTCGTTTACCCGGAAATCACTTTTGAAGACGACCTGTCGCTGTATGTGGGAGGCGTTGTCTTTCGTTTGTTTCATATCGGAGGCCATACGCCGGGGAGTCTTTGCGTTTACCTGGAAAACGAGAAAATAATTCTTTCCGGAGACAACGTCACGGCCGGATTGCACCCGTATAAGGGGGATGGGAATTTCAGGGACTGGATCGGCTCCCTGAAATTTATGAAAAGCCTGGATGCAGAGGTGATTATCCCCGGCCATGGAGAGGTCTGTGACGCGGGTGAACTGGATCGGTTCGTCGAATATTTTACCCGGCTTTGGTATATGACGGAAAACCTGATCACAAAGGGGAAACCCAAAGGAGAGATCGTTGAAAAGGTGCATGAACGGATGTTTGGGTATTTCGATGTCGACCCCGCAAGACTGGAAGGGGCCAAGATGATGTTCGACATGGGCACAGCCCGGCTTTTCGACGAGATCATCTGCTCCCTGTAAACAGGACGCTGAATACTTTTCACCACGAAGATCACAGAGAACACAGAGAAAGGCAAAGATAATTCTTTTTTCTCCGTGGTCTCTGTGATCTCTGTAGTGAATTTGTTGCCGTCAAGGCTGTTATGCGATCTCTTTTTTTATTTTTTCCACCGCTGTCTCCACGATATTTCGAATTTCCGAAAGCCGGGATTCCGACAGGGATTCAAAACGAAGAACCAGAGCCGGCTGCGTATTGGATGCCCGGACCAGGCCCCAGCCATCGCCAAACAGCACCCTGGCGCCGTCGATGTCGATGACCTTGTATCGGCTTTTAAAATACGCGGTTACTTTTTCAACAAGCTTAAACTTGATGTGATCCGGACAGTCCACACGAATTTCAGGTGTTGAATAGGTTTTGGGCACATCGGACAACAACTCTGAAACGGTTTTCCCGGAATCGGCCAGTATTTCCAAAAGCCTTAAACAGGCATAGGTCGCATCGTCAAAACCGAAATAACGGTCGGCAAA
>CAYTSY010000005.1:31175-31780 GCA_964440555.1 uncultured Desulfobacteraceae bacterium | reverse complement strand
TTTTTCCTCCTTCATTTTCTTTTTGATCAGCGAATGCCCGGTCCTCCACATGATCGCTTTGCCGCCGTGCTTTTCAATATCGTCGTACATGGTCTGGGAGCATTTGACCTCGGAGATAAAAACAGAACCGGGCTTGCGGGTCAGAATCTCCCGGGCGAAAATAATCATCAGCTTGTCGCCGAAAACGATATTGCCCTTTTCATCCACCACTCCGATCCGGTCTCCGTCCCCGTCAAAACCGATCCCCGCATGGAGCTTTTTTTCTTTGACCAGGGAAATCAGATCTTTCATATTTTTTTCCACTGTCGGATCCGCTTCATGATTGGGAAATGTGCCGTCCATGTCGCAGTACAAATCATAAACCGTGCATCCCAGATCCTTCAGCAGGGGAACTGCAACGACCCCCGCCGTTCCGTTTCCCGCATCCACGCCTACCTTGAGGGGTTTTGAAATGGAAATGTTTCCTCTGATATATTCCATGTAAGGCGCAATGATGTCGGCTGCGAAATAGGAGCCTTTGTCGTCAATGAATTCTTTCTGATTGATGATCGCCAGAATCTTTTTCGATTCATCGCCATATATGGAATCCATACCCATGCAGACCT
>CAYTSY010000005.1:10358-31165 GCA_964440555.1 uncultured Desulfobacteraceae bacterium | reverse complement strand
GACTTTAAAGCCGTTGTAATGGGCAGGGTTATGGCTGGCCGTGACCATGACTCCCCCCTCCTGATCAAAGTGTCTGATGGAGAAATAAAAGACCGGCGTCGGGCATACGCCCAAGTCCACCACGCGGCATCCCGTGGATACCAGTCCCTCAATGATTTGATCCGCGTAGCCGGGCGATGTCAACCGGCAATCCCTGCCCACGGTGAGTTTTGAACAGTTGTGACGTCTCAGGTAAGTGCCGATTCCCCTTCCGAGCAACAGCACCTCGTCTTTGGTCATATCTTCCCCGGCGATTCCCCTGATGTCATACTCACGGAAAATTTCAGGATTCAT
Organism: uncultured Desulfobacteraceae bacterium; assembly: GCA_964440555.1. GTDB lineage: Bacteria > Desulfobacterota > Desulfobacteria > Desulfobacterales > UBA5616 > CAYTSY01. The sequence goes on along the minus strand of CAYTSY010000005.1, from coordinate 30,832 downwards.
GGCAAGCTCCTAGTTTAAGAGAGTTATGAATTATAGTATTCAGAATCCAGAAGTCAGAATTCAGAATGTAAAATCGGAAAAAATCCTTATTTATTCTGACTCCTGGATTCTGACTTCTGGATTCTCAAAAACAACAAATTCGCTTTTAACGGACGTTATCCTTTGATCACGATAAGGGGCTTCAATCTGGCCACTTTGACCGATAGTCCGGCCCCATGGACCACGCCGACGACCTGTGAAATATCTTTATAGGCATCGGGCATTTCTTCGGCCAGAGTTGATTTTTCGGTCCATCTGACGAGAATCCCCCGGTCTTCCAGTTCCCGATATATGGATCGGCCTTTACTTGCCTTTACGGCCGCTTTTCGGCTGAGCGCCCTTCCCGCACCATGGCAGGTGGAGCCGAAGGTCTCTTCCATGGCCTTTTGGGTCCCGGCCAGCACATAACTTGCCGTTCCCATATCCCCGGGAATGAGTATGGGCTGGCCGATGCGGCGGTAATCTTCGCACACATCGCTGTGCCCGGGGCCAAAAGCCCGCGTGGCGCCCTTCCGGTGAACGCAGACGGTCTTTTGTTTTCCGTCAATGCAATGGATTTCCTTTTTAGCGATATTGTGGCAGATGTCATAAATCAGTCTCATGTTCAGGCTTCTGGGTCCGATACCGAAAAGATGCAAAAAGACCTCCCGGGTCCTGTGCAACAGAATCTGCCGGTTGGCCCAGGCATAATTGGCGGCGCAGGCCATGGCGTTGAAATAGTGTTCGCCTTCCCCGGATTGGATCATGGCGCATGCCAGTTGGCGGTCCGGTATGCCTGAATCGATTTCGTGCATATGCCGGGTCATTTTCGCCAGAAAGTCATCGCAGACCTGGTGCCCCAGGCCCCTGGAACCACTGTGAAGGATAAGTGTCGCCTGCCCTTCACGCAGGCCGAAAACGGCTGCGGCTTCGGGATGGTATATCTTTTCCACAAAGCCGACTTCCAGAAAATGGTTTCCGGATCCCAGGGTGCCCAGTTGCTTTTGCCCCCGCTCCAAGGCCCTGTCGCTGACCGCATTCGGATCGGCATTGCCCATGCATCCCTGGTCTTCCGTATGCCGGACATCTTCTTCTTCACCGTATCCGTTTTCCACGGCCCATCGGCTGCCTTTGACCAGTACGCGTTTTTCTTCTTTTGCGCTGAGATTGATGGAACCCGTGGATCCCACGCCGCAGGGGATATACCGGTAAAGGGCGTCGGCAAGATCCCCGGCGCAATTGTCTATATCTTGTTTTGTCAGGTCGGTTGATGCCAGGCGGACGCCGCAGTTGATGTCGTAGCCAACGCCTCCGGGAGAAATGATACCGGTCTCCCAGTCAAATGCGGCAACGCCGCCGATGGGAAACCCGTATCCCCAGTGGATATCCGGCATGGCCAGCGAGGCTTTCACAATGCCCGGCAACATCGCTACGTTGGCAACCTGCCTGAGGGATTCATCTTTTTCAATATCCCTGAGCATTTCCGCCCGGGTGTAAATGATCCCCGGCACGTGCATCGCGCCGGTTTTGGGAAGTTCCCACCGGAATTCATCGATCTGTTTGAGTTCAATGGCCATTTTTCATTTTCAGCAATGAGGACAGCTTGTCACGATTTACGATTTACGAACCCTATCAACCATCCCTCTTTATTTTTCCAACTTTCAACTTTCAACTCTTATCCAACTTCCGGGTTATACATCAAAAATAATCGTCGACTCCCAGCCTGTCGCTGTTTGTCTGACGTCTATCCCATGGTATGTCGCCGCCTTGATGTCATGCCGGATTTCGTGGCGGCCGGCAATAAACGCGACACAGCCGACCCGGGCTGCTACGACAAAAGGATTGATGGCATCGATATGGATGGTCTTCACCAGGAGCGCTTTGCCGGCCCATAAATACAGAAGTTCCCTTAACCATGCCACCATCAGGTCGGGCCAGTCCTCACCCCTGGCTGAAGTCCGGCGTTCTTTGACCTGTTGACGCGCACCCGCATCGCCGATCAGGTCAAACATGGCGAACCCCGCACGGATAAACAACTGCTTTACGTCGGCGCCCGTCACATGTATTCCTAAATCCGCCGTATGATCGATTGTTTCGTAATGTATCATTTTCCCGATATTTAAGAAATATTTTTCATGGCGTTGCCGTCAATAGTCCGGGTCAATGGGGCCGGCAATGCCTGTTGTCCATAGGGGAGGTAAAATCACGTTTCCCATACGATTTCGCCTGTTTTCTCCGTGTGATAACCGCCCATGGCCAGAACCCGGCCTTTAAATTCATCGGAGCGAATGGTCTCACGCAATATGCCGATATTTCGGGTATGGAAATATTTTTTCGGAACCACCAGGTCGTACTGCTCCGTAACCACCGGAATAAATTCCAGATCAAGAGCCCTTGCCGCGGCAAAAATGCCCAATCCCACATCGGCCGCTCCACTCAGGACGCAAACGGCCACCGACATATGGGTGAATTCCTCGGTTTCATATCCGATGATGTCGGCCGGCGTCAGATGGGTTTGCGACAGGCGATGGTCCAGAAGAATCCGGGTTCCGGAGCCGGCCTGACGATTGACAAAACGGACGTCCTTTCGGCCGAGATCTTCTATTCCCCTGATATTTTTCGGGTTGTGCTTAGGCACCATAAATCCCTGGTCCCGGAGCACCAGGTTGACCAGACAAACCGGGATGTCGGGGAGATATTTTCGGATATAGGACACATTATAGGTGCCGTCTTCGGTGTTTAGCAGGTGGGAGCCGGCAAGATGACACATTCCCCGCTTAACGGCCATCAAGCCTCCCATACTGCCGACATGGCTCGACGACAGGGTGATGTCGTCGTATCTTACACGGATCTGGTCGGCCAATACATCCAGCGCATTGTCATGGCTTCCCACGATCACAATCGTACTTTGGATGGCGCAAAGGGGTTTGAGCAATTCGCACACGACCGGTTCGTTTTCTTTTATGCCTTCAATATGGTTGGGAACCCGGATGATTCCGTCCGCTTCCGTCAACGTCGTGATGTTGCCCGCACCCCGGGGAAGGGGCGTGGCAATGAAGCGTTCATCAACCTGTCCGAGCTTGACCCGAAGAAATTCCTCGGTTCCGAGTTTTGAAGCGATTTTTCTCGTCGCTTCCACCGTAACGGTCGGCCTGGGTTCATCCGGCTGGCCCAGCATCCGCAAAATCAGCGGCCGGACAAACTGTTCAAACGCAATAATGGCGGATACCGGGTATCCGGGTATCCCAAAAACCGGTTTGCTGTTCGCATCACCGATAATGACGGGTTTTCCCGGCATGATGGTCACCCCGTGCACTAGGATCTCTCCCAGGCTTCCGATGACCGGCCGGGCGTAATCATGGGAGCCTGCAGATGATCCGCCGAGGATCAAAACCATGTCAAAATCCGCTTCGAGGGCATTTTTGACGGCGTGCCGGATTTTACCTTCATCATCCATGATTTTTTCGTGCCGGACAAAGCACCCGCCGCAGTCTTCGGCAAGCCTGCCCAATGCGTGGGAGTTTGTTTCGATCACCTGCCCGGGTTTTAAATCGCTCAGTTGCCGAAGGTGTTGCCACTCCACCAGCTCCGAGCCCGTGGGAATAATCAGAAGCCTGGGTTTTTTAAGCACCGGAACCGTAAACACCCCGGCCGACAGGAGCGCTCCCACGCTGTAAGGTGAAATTTTATGATTTCGGGGAAATATCAGCTCGGTGGCAACGATGTCCTCGCCCACTTTGCGGACATTTTGCCAGGGAAAAGCCGGCGCTTCGATTTCGACATGATCTGCATCTTTAACCTGGATATGCTCCACCATGATAACCGCATCCGTGCCTTCGGGCATAACATGTCCGGTGTTGACATAGAAAGCGTCCTGCCCGATTGCAAGAGTCCTCGGACGGGATTCATTGATGCCGAAAGTCGCGTTTGCCCTTACCGCTATGCCGTCCATTGCCGCGGCATGAAAATTCGGCGATGAAATTTGCGCAAAAACCGGTTTGGCCAATACACGGTCAACAGCCTCAACCGTTTGTATGTCTTCAAAAACCTTTTGTGCGCCATAACGAAACCGGGCATCCAGAACAGCCTTGGCTTCGGCCAGGGTTTTCATCTTCAGATAAACATTTCGCTTGGAATTCATATGATGCGCTTTCCCCAAAAAGTCATATCGGCAGGACATCCACCTCAGATCCCTTATACAACCCTTCGGTGTTGATTCCGATTTCGATCAACCCATCCGCCTTGACCATGGTCCGGATTAAACCGGATTTCCCTAAAACCGGATCGGCAATGAGCACGCCGTCTTCCCGACTGAGTTTCACCCGTATGAAATCCGTCCGCCCCGGAACGGAGGCGATGTTTCGGTTGAGAATGGCGGGGATGCGCCATTTTGGCACTGACGCAAGCCCGGAAATATGATCAATGAACGGTTTAACGACGACATGGAAAACAACCATGGCCGACACCACATGGCCCGGCAGCCCCCAGAATATTTTTTCCTGCACTTTTGCCAACAGGGTCGGCTTGCCCGGACTGATCGAAATGCCATGAACCAGAAGCAACGCGCCCGGCAGTTGGGCCATTGCCTCAATCGTTAAATCGCGGGTTCCCACTGAGCTGCCTCCTGAAACCAGCACCATGTCCGATTCAGACAGGGCCTGCGTGCAGGTTTGGACCAGCTCATCAAAATTATCCCCGACAATCCCGTATGTTTTGGGAGTTGCGCCGGCGTTTTTCGCGAGCGCCCACAGGGTATAGGAGTTGATGTCCCGTATTTGCCCGGGTCCGGGCATTTTATCGGCGGCAACGATTTCATCTCCGGTTGAAATAATCCCGACTCTGGGTTTTTTAAACACGCTTACGGCTTGCCGGCCCATGGCGGCCAAAAGGCCATATTCCTGAGCCCTTATTTTCATGCCCCGGAAGAGGATGGTTTCTCCTTTTTTCATATCCTCGCCCTTTTCAATGACATGCTGTCCCGGCGGAACGCTTTTGTAAACTTCAACGGTTTCATCGTCAATGGCCTCGGCATGCTCAATCATGGCGACCGCATCGGCGCCTTTGGGCAGCATTCCGCCGGTTGCGATCCGGGCCGTTTCCCGGGAATTAATTGAAAAGCCGGGAACGCTCCCCATGGCAATGGTTCCTTTAAGCATCAGCCAGGCGGGGCTTGCCTCCGAGGCCCCGAATGTGGATGAGGCAAGAACCGCATATCCATCCATGGTGGCGCGCGGAAAATCGGGTAGATCCGACTTCGACGCGATGTCTTCAGCCAGAATTCTGTCAAAGGACCCGGACAGGGCCACATTCTCGATTTGAACCGGTTGAAATTCCCGTTTAAGGGATATGACCTCGTTTAAATGTTTGACCTTGAAAAATTCTTTCATGAGTTTTGGATATCATAAACCGCCGGACAGTTCAAAAAAAATAAAATTATGCAAATTTTACAGGCTATTTGGTTTCATGTCTTGCAATAAATTCATTCTTACGTATAATCAAAAAAAATAAACGGCACTGCTTGTTAAAACCCCGAAGAATGCCAAAAGATATCGAAAATATGGAAAAACCTCAATTTCTGACTCAGACAAAATTTGATGCATTTGACTTGCCCGAGCCGGTGCTAAACGGCTTAAAGGATGTGGGGCTGACCTATTGTACGCCCATTCAGGCCCAAACCCTTCCACTGTCTCTATCCGGGAAAGATGTCGCGGGACAGGCCCAAACCGGAACCGGAAAAACAGCCGCTTTTTTGGTTACGGTTTTTTCGCGGTTATCGGCACTTCCGGAAAGAAAAGAGAGCTCTCCCCTGGCGATAATCGTGGCGCCTACCCGGGAGCTGGCTTTTCAAATTCATGACGAGGCTAAAAATATCGGCCGTTATACGAAATTCAGGATCGTCAATGTTGTCGGCGGCGTGGATTACGCCAAACAGGCCGAACAATTGCGGCAGGGAGCGGATATTGTCATCGGAACGCCGGGCCGGATGATCGACTACTTCAAACAGGGAATTTTGATTACCCGGGATGTGAAAATCATCGTGATTGATGAAGCCGACCGTCTCCTGGACCTGGGGTTTGCCAAAGACATGCGCTTTATCCTTAAAAAGCTCCCCCATTACGAAACCCGGCAATCAATGTTGTTTTCAGCGACGTTATCTTACCGGGTCATGGAACTGACCTATGATTTCATGAATCTGCCCGAATTCATTTCCGTAACCGCAGATGAAAAAGCAGTTAAGGGAATTGAGCAGCGCTTATTTCATGTCGGCAGCGACAAAAAATTTTCACTGCTTCTGGGTATTTTGGCCAAAGAACAGTGGGAACGTATCCTCATATTTGTAAATACAAAAATAGGCGTTGACCGTCTGGCCAGGAAACTCAAGTCAAACGGATATCCATCCGAAGGGATCACCGGCGACCTGCAGCAGCGCAAGCGGTTTCAGTTAATGGAGCAGTTCAAAAATGGTACGCTTAAGATTTTAGTGGCAACCGATGTAGCATCACGGGGTATTCATGTGGAAGATGTCAGCCATGTGATCAATTACGATCTTCCCCAGGACGCTGAAAATTATATTCACCGGATCGGACGCACGGCCAGGGCCGGGAAGATGGGAAAAGCACTTTCTTTAGCCTGCGAGAAATACATTTTTCATCTGGAAGCCATGGAGGATATGCTGGGATACAAGATCCCCGTCGTCTGGCCGGAAGATGACTGGTTTGTCGCTGATCAGGCCCAAGAGGAAACCCCCGCGCCGAGACCGGCCACAGGTGCGGTACGGCAACGGGTCAGCCGGCGGTTAACGAAGAAACCCGAACCGGAAAAACCGGCCGGAAAACGACGGCCCCCGGGTACGTTCCCCGGAAGTTTTTTTGGATTTGGTCCAAAGACCGATGAGGCTGCGGAAGACGTTGCGGAAGGCATTGTGGAGGAGGCTGCGGTTGAGCCTGTCACCACTGCGCCGGGGGAAAATACCCAAAAAACACCGAGAAAAAGACACCGTCGAAAAAAGAAGACCCTCCCCGCGGAAAAGCCTGCCGCGGATTAACATGAGGGCTTATCTTCAGGCATGGTTTTAAGCAAAAGCAATATGATCCCACAGGATTTATTATGGGGTATGTGTTTGATTTCAAAGATGCGGCGGATTACGAGAAATGGTTTTTCAGTTCCCGAAACAGGATTGCCGCGGAGCTCGAAACCCGATTGACGTTGGGCATGCTAAAGCCGGTGCGGGGAAGATCGCTCCTCGATGTCGGGTGCGGAACCGGCGCCCGGTTAAGTCCTTTACTCAAAGAGGGCCTTTATGTCGCCGGATTGGATCCGTCGCCCTATATGCTCGACATTGCCGGTGAAAAGTTGGGAAACCGGGTTGAATTGCACCGGGGATTCGGCGAAGTCCTTCCTTTTGAAGACAATTCGTTTCATTATGTCAGTCTGATCACGACCCTTGAATATGTTGATGATCCGGTTAAAGCTGTTGAAGAGGCCCTGCGTGTTGCCAAGGATAAAATATTTGTCGGCATATACAACCGGCATGCAATTCAATGCCTCCAACGCAGGATCAGGGGAATGTTTGTGGAAAGCATTTTCAGCCGCGCCCGGTTTTACACCATATGGGAAATTAAACAGATGTTGGCAAAAGTGATCGGCGAGGCGCCGGTTGAGTGGAAAACCGTTTGCCAATTTCCCGGTTTTATCGAAAAGTACCTGTACCCGGCTGAGCATTACGGATGGGTTCAAAAAAGCCCCTTCGGCGCTTTTGCGGGGATTGCCGTTATACCGGTCCCCAGGTTCAGAACAACGCGGCGGACCCTGAGGGTTAACGCCAAACGGGGCGCAGCGCGGAGGATCCAGCCCATGCGACCGGCCGTCGATGAAAAAGGAAGGGGCCTGTGATGGAAGCATATCTTTACGAGCCGTTTAAGGGGAAAACCGTCAGGTGCAACCTGTGCTGCCATCGCTGCGTTATCAAATCCAAGGAAAGGGGCATCTGCGGGGTAAGGGAAAACGATGAGGGCATTTTAAAAACCCTGGTATTCGGCAAAGTCATTGCACGCCACATCGATCCCATTGAAAAAAAGCCCCTGTTCCACTTCATGCCGGGAAGCCGTTCTTTTTCCATCGCCACGGTGGGCTGTAATTTCAAATGCCGGTTTTGTCAAAATGCGGATATCGCGCAGATGCCTGAAGACCGTAATGGATTGGTCATGGGCCAGGAAACATCGCCCGAAGAAGTCGTACGCCAGGCCCTTGACGGCAACTGCGCAAGCATTTCCTATACGTACACCGAACCCACCGTTTATTTTGAATTTGCCTATGAGACCGCTAAAATCGCCCGGGCCAAAGGATTGAAAAACATATTTGTCACAAATGGTTACATGACGCCGGAGATGCTTGAAATGGCCGTTCCGGTCCTGGATGCGGCCAATGTGGATCTAAAAGCCTTTAGCGATGATTTTTACAAATCGATGTGCCATGCGAGACTTCAGCCCGTCAAAGATACGCTCACCCTAATGAAATCGCTTGGAGTATGGATCGAAATAACAACCCTGGCAATCCCCGGCCTCAATGACGGCGCCGATGAGCTCAAACAACTGGCTGAATTTATCGTCACTGCCCTTGGGCCTGAAGTCCCCTGGCATATCAGCCGATTTCATCCCACTTACCGTCTGACGGACCGGCCGGCGACCCCGGTTTCAACCCTTCTCCGGGCCCGGGAAATCGGGATTTCGGCTGGACTAAAATATGTATACACCGGCAATGTCCCCGGCGAGACAGGGGAAAGCACTTTTTGTCCGGAGTGCAAAACGATGCTTATTGACAGATGGGGCTTTTCCATCAAAAAGAATATCATTGCACACGGCCGATGCCCTAACTGCACCGCAATAATTGAGGGGATCGGGCTTTAACGCAAAATCCGCCTGAAAAAACGTAATGCCTGAAAAAAATGCTGCCCGAAAAAAGTGTTGCCCGAAAAAAGTATCGATGGACAACCCCATACGCCATCTCGCCCCGCAAAGGCTGCAAAATCAAGGGCCTTGCCCGAAGGTCAGCGTTATCATTCCCACCTATAACCGCTCTGAAATGTTGAAACAGGCTATTGACTCGGTTCTCTCCCAAAGTTACGACGACTTTGAATTGATCGTCGTCGATGATGGCTCCACGGACAATACGCCGGAAGCACTGGCTGCCTGCAAGGATAAAATCATCTGTTACCGGCAGGAGAACAAAGGCGTAAGCGCTGCCAGAAACAGGGGCATCGGCATGGCATCCGGGGAACTGATCGCCTTTTTGGATTCCGATGATTTATGGCTGCCCGGGAAGCTGGCATCCCAGGTGGAATTTTTTACTTCCCGTCCGGATGCGCTGATCTGCCAGACCCAGGAAACCTGGATCCGGAACGGGAGGCGGGTGAACCCGAAGAACCGGCACCAAAAGGAATCCGGCATGATTTATGAGCGCTCCCTGGCACTATGCCTGGTAAGCCCATCAGCAGTCATGATGAAAAAACAATTGCTTGACATGACAGGCGGCTTTGATGAAAATCTGCCGGCCTGCGAGGATTATGATTTATGGCTGAGAATCAGTTGCCGCTTTCCGATCCACCTGATCGATATCCCGCTGATCATCAAGCGCGGCGGCCATAAGGATCAGCTTTCCGGAGCAGCGGGCCTGGACCGGTTCAGGATTTTCGCCATCTCCAAAATAATTGGAAGCGGTCTGCTTTCAACGGATCAGCTAAAGGCATCCGTGGCGATGCTGATAGAAAAATGCGTCATTTATGCCAAGGGATGTGAAAAGCGGGGGAAAATTCGCGAAGCGCTTGAATACACCCGCCTCGCGAAAAAATGGGAGGACGGGGCGGCATCTTTTCCTTGACAGCATGCCGGGCATGATTATTGTTGCCCATTAACGTAACGCACGGAGTTTTGATGGAAAACACATTGTTGAAAACCTTACATCTGAGCAATGGCCTGACGCTGCATTTTTACGACCGGTCGAAAAAAATTGCCGGCGACCGTTGGCAGGCGACAGTCATCGCCAGGATCGATATCCCGGTTGAAGGCAGGACGGTTGACGAAACACAGCTCAATGCCTCGCTTGCCGATGTAAAAAACCTGTTGGGAGACCGCCAGGTATTTGAAAAAATGCTCCAACGCAATTTCATTGATGCCCGTGAAAAAGACGCCATCGTCCGCGGAATGGTCGAATCGCTTCTGACCGTGGCAGGCCGATATTTTTCCAATGAAAAATTTGCGATAAAATATATTTCGAAGTGCTATCGGGAAGCCGCCGTGAAACAAAAATGGATTTTCCCGGATTAATGTTGCGCTTCTTTCATTCAGAAAAATACCGTTGCATAATTTTACATGAAGGGGTATTTTTTTGTAAAAATGGGCCCTAAGTACACAAGGGCATAAATACTGCGACAAATGGTGTTTGAACTTGCCCTTCGTGCTCTTCGTGAGCTTCGTGGTTAAATTCATAGGGTTTAAATTACCACGAAGGACACGAAGAGCACGAAGAGCACGAAGAAAATACGTCAATGAATTTATGTCCCAGAGTACTAAGGGAAGCTTTTAGCGTAAATTCAGGTGGGTGAAATGAAATACGGCCATTGTTTGTTCATTGCGGTGGTGATGGTTTTGTCCCTGCATCCCGGCCGGTTGTCGGCCCAGGATCCCGGAAGCGATTTCTCATCTTCCGGACTGGTGCTCGAACAGGCTGTTATGTGTGAATCCATCGAGGCGTTTGCGCCTAAACATCCTGCCGTTGTTTTTTCCTTAAGCATCGGCGAGGTCCTGTGCTTCAGCGCCTTTGAACATGTTCCCAGGGAGATGGCGATATATCACAAGTGGTACCGCAAGGATCAGTTAAGCACCAGCCGGAAGCTGATGCTTAAGCCGCCGAAATGGTCCACATTCAGCCGGATTCAATTCAGGGAAGCGGACGAGGGGCCCTGGCGCGTAGACATTACCGATGAAAATGGATATGTGCTCCGCACAGTAAGATTCAGCATCACGGATTAACGCCATGGAAGGATTCGGATCGTTTTTATACGGAATAAGATGGCAGGATGTTGTTGATATCCTTTTAAACAGCTATATCATTTTCCGCCTCTATGCGCTTTTCAAAGGAACCACAACGTTCCGGGTGTTGCTGGGCATCGCTTTTTTATGGTTTTTCCAGCGCACGGCATTCGCCTTAGGGCTCGTTATCACCAGTTGGGCAATTCAGGGCATCACGGCAGCGGGCGCCCTGATCGTCATCATCGTGTTTCGAAATGAAATCCGATCGGTATTCCAGGCAGCCAACCTGAAAACTATTTTTTGGGGAACGCCTCGCCAAGTTTTGGACACGCCCGTGGAGATCATTGCCGATAGTGTTTTTGCTCTGGCCCGAAAACGAATCGGTGCGTTGATCGTCATCCCTGGCAACGATAATATCGATGAGTTCCTCCAGAACGGAATCCAGTGGCAGGGCGCGCTGTCCAAAGAAATGCTGATTTCCATTTTCTGGCCGGACAATCCGGTGCATGACGGCGCCGCTATCATACGGGGGAACCGGGTTTTAAAGGTGGGCGTCATCCTGCCCCTGACTGAAAGAAACGACCTGCCTTCCTATTTCGGAACCAGGCATCGCGCAGCCGCCGGGATGGCGGAGCGATCCGATGCCTTTGTACTTCTGGTTTCGGAAGAGCGGGGAGAAGTGGTGTTCGCTCATGGTGACCGGATACGGGGGATACGCGACCCGGAACTCCTGAAAAAAGTGCTTTCCTCGCACCTGGGGATGCCGGCTTTAAAAAAAGACGAACAAAAAGCCCAAAAGCGGGACATGATGGTTGCCGCGGCATTATCCGTCTTGTTTATCACCGGGGTTTGGTTCAGCATTACACGGGGATCCGATATCCTGACGGCATTGGAAGTGCCGGTCGAGTACGTAAAAAGCGACGCGGAAACTGAAATTATTGAAACATCGGTCAATAATGTGCGGCTCCATCTGAGCGGATCGAGCTTTTTGATCAAATCGATCCGTCCCGAGCAGGTCCGGGTAAGGTTGAACATCGTAGACAATAAGGTGGGAAAGACCATCATGCCGATTCACCTGGAAAACGTCACCCTTCCGCCGGGGATCATGCTCAATAAGATAGAACCGCCTGAGGTGGAGGTGATCCTGGCCAAGCCCACGATGAAGAACCTGCCGATTCAGGTGGATTGGGAAGGCAGGCTGCCCGACGATCTGATTCTTACCGAAGTCCGGGCGACCCCTAAAGCCATTAATGTTACCGGCAAAAGCAATGTCCTGAAAAACCTGTCCACGGTATACACGGAGAAACTGCCGCTGGACAACATCAGGGAAAGCGGCAAGACAAAAGTTAAACTGGTTTTGGAAAACATAACCCTGTCGCCGGAAGAAAAAAATATATTGATTGAGTTTGTGGTAACCCGGAGAATAAAGGAATAACCATGCATCGACTGGTTTTGCTGCGGCACGGTGAGAGCACAAGGAAATGATTTTATTTAAGAGATGCGCCCTGACACGAACCGGCCCGATAAAATAAGGGGTGTAAAATGACAAAAAAATTTTGGACTTCAGCCGAAGTCATTGAGATTTTTCAGATAGAGGAAACCTTTATTTCCAAACTGGTGGCGGAAGAAATCATCTGTCCCACCTGCGGTTCGAATTCTTCAGTATCCGGTTTTGCCGGAGATGAAATGGAGAAGCTCCGGATCGCCAAAATCCTGACCGATGAAATGGATGTGAACCTGCCCGGGGTGGAAGTGGTTTTGCGGATCAGACAGAATATGATTGATATGCGCAGGCAGTTTGACGCGATTTTGGAAGAACTGATGGGGCATTTGAAAACCGTCGTAAAATAAAACGTCAGGCCGAATTCCGGTTGCCTTTCAGCTTACAGCCGTATCGCCGCCCTGACATCCCCGGCATACAAAGGGTCAAGCTTTTTTACCGCTTCCAGCGCTTCCCTGTCACTTGTCTTCGGAACCTTGACGATGAGTTTGATGTAAAGATCCCCTTTCTCACGTGTTTTTGCGTTGTCTGCGCCTTTCCCTTTCAATTTGAGCATTTGCCCGTTTTGGCTTTGGGCCGGAACTTTGACGTTGACCTGGCCTTCGATTGTCGGCGCCGTGATCGTTGCGCCGGCCATGGCCTCATGAACGGTCACCGGAACGTCCATGTACAGATCGTCGCCCTCCCGCCGGATAAATGCATGGGGCGTGATATGAACGATGAGGTACAGGTCGCCGGCAGCACCCCCGTTCCGGCCGGGTTCGCCTTTGCCCGAGACCCTGACCTTCGAGCCTTCCCTGACGCCTTTGGGGATGGAGACTTTAATTTTTTCCGTTCCGCTGATCCGGCCCATTCCGTTGCATGAAGAACAGCTCTTTCCGATTTTCCCGCTCCCCCCGCAGACGGAACAGGTCTTGGTAAACTGCATAGGGCCGTTGCCCACATTGGCGCGGCCGGAGCCGCCGCAGGCGCTGCAGGCGGTTGCCTGAACGCCGGGATCAACACCGGTTCCGCGGCAGGCCTGGCATTCCATGGGTTTTTGCATGGCGATTTCGGTCTCAAAGCCCTTCAGGGCCGAAATCAGATCAATGGCCATTTCGTATTCGATATCCTGCCCACGGCCGGTTCGTGTTCCCGCAAAACCGCTTTCACCTCCCCCGAAGCCGAAAAGATCTCCGAAGATGTCTTCATAGCTGTGATAACGCCCAAAGTTCTGAGAAGCGTCTGCCCGTTCGTACGGCCCGCCCCCTGCAGCCCCCCATTGCCTGTATTGTCTGGCCTTTTCCGCGTCAAATCCCGTGGCAAGCGCGTCTTCGCCGAACTCATCATATAACTTTCTTTTCTTTTCATCCCCCAGGCAATCGTAGGCTCCGGATATTTCCTTGAATTTCTTTTCCGCGTCCTTATTGCCCGGATTGATGTCCGGGTGCCATTTGCGGGCCAGTTTGCGATAGGCCTTTTTGAGATCTTCCTTGGATGCGGTTTTGGAAACGCCCAGAATTTCGTATAAATCTTTTGCCATGAAAACACTCCGCGCAATTGGGTTGGGTCTCTGTCCGATGCGGTTTAAGTCGCTTTTATAAATATTTGCATTATATGAACAAAATAATAAAAGTCAAATTCTGTTTCTCAGAGAAAAGACATAGAACCAGATAACCTTGAAATCCGGCTAAAAGACCTTATAATGGGAAGAAATTTTAGTCTGCGTCAGGGGTTGTCCGTAAAAGGCATGTGGGACCACCTCTCAAAGCAGTAGACATATTGAAAAATATTTCTTTTTTCGAACATTATTCTTGACATTAACCCATTTTAGTGTTTTATGGCCTTAATAAATGGAGTTTATCAGAATGATTGACGAAATAAGCTTTAAAATATTGAAGATCCTTCAGGAAAAGGCCCGAATCCCGAACGTGGAGGTTGCCCGTCAGGTGGGCATGGCCCCTTCGGCGGTTCTGGAACGGATCCGCAAGCTGGAAAGCCAAGGTCTTATCGACGGCTACGAAGTCCGGTTAAATCCCAAACGCTTCGGGAAAAGCCTTGTGGCGTTTGTCCGGGTAAAGACGACTGCAAGAGCCGAAAGTGAAAAGATCGCAAGGTCGCTTTCCGACATCCCGGAAGTTCAGGAAGTCCATTTCGTGACCGGGGAAGACGGTTACCTGTTGAAAATTCGCGCATCGGACGCCACTGAGCTCAACCATATTGTCCGTGAAAAAATCAGCGCCATTGAAGGCGTGACCGATACCGCGACCAGTGTGGCGTTGTTCACCTATAAAGAAACCGCTCAGATCCCCATCGGGGAAAAACCATGGCAGGAGTAAAAATATGATTCGAATCAACGAAAATTATTTGAAGTTGCAGGCCTCTTACCTGTTTTCGGAAATCGCCCAGCGGGTAACCGCGTTTCAAAAACAAAACCCTGAAAAAAACATTATCCGCCTGGGCATCGGCGATGTGACCCGTGCCCTGCCGCCGGCCTGCATCGCGGCTTTCCACAAAGCCGTGGATGAAATGGCTGATGATGCCACTTTCCGCGGATACGGCCCGGAACAGGGATATGAATTTTTGCGCGAGAAAATCGCAGCAAACGCTTTCCGGTCCAGGGGCGCGGATATCGCGGCAGATGAAATCTTTATCAGCGACGGGGCCAAATGCGACACCGGCAATATTCAGGAATTGTTTGCCACGGATATCAACATCGCACTCCCTGATCCGGTTTACCCGGTGTATCTGGACACCAACGTGATGGCAGGCCGCACCGGCATGTTTTTCGAAGGCCGGTTTAAAAATATTGTATACCTCGACAGCACCCGGGGAAATGCCTTTGTGCCGGAGCCCCCGGATGAACCCGTTGACCTGATTTACCTGTGCTTCCCCAACAACCC
This sequence comes from uncultured Desulfobacteraceae bacterium, assembly GCA_964440555.1. Classification (GTDB taxonomy): domain Bacteria; phylum Desulfobacterota; class Desulfobacteria; order Desulfobacterales; family UBA5616; genus CAYTSY01. Next base: position 15,404 of record CAYTSY010000005.1, on the reverse strand, counting down.
GACCGGCGCGACCATCACCCGCAAAGCCCTTGAAAAATGGGTGGCCTTCGCGAGGGAAAACCGGTCGCTGATCCTGTTTGACGCTGCCTATGAAGCTTTTGTCCGGGATGATGCCCTGCCCCGCTCCATATATGAAATCCCGGGCGCAAGGGAAGTGGCGCTGGAGTTTCGCAGCTTTTCCAAAACCGCAGGTTTTACAGGCACCCGGTGCGCCTACATGGTTGTGCCTAAAACATGCATGGCCTTTGATGCAAACGGAGGCGCGCATCCGCTCCATGTCCTGTGGAACAGGCGTCATACCACCAAATTCAACGGGGTGTCCTATCCGGTTCAGCGGGCTGCTGAAGCGATTTACAGCGACGCGGGAAAGGTCCAGGTACGTGAACTGACCGATTACTATATGCAAAACGCGGCCCTGATTCGCAATGACATGAGCGCCCTGGGGTATGAATGCACGGGAGGTGAAAATTCCCCCTATATCTGGATTGACGGCCGCCGCGACTCATGGGAATTTTTCGACCTCCTTCTGACCAAAGCCGGCGTAGTCTGCACGCCGGGCGTGGGTTTCGGCAAATGCGGGCAAGGGTTTATCCGCATCAGCGCCTTTAACAGCATCGAAAATGTCCGGACGGCCCTTGCGCGGATCAAAACCGCCCTGAGAGGAGAATAAAAACCATGCCCATGTCCGAATCGTTTCAAAACCGGCTATTTCCCATACTGGCGGATATCGCGGACCATTTCAAAACGCCTTTTCATATTTACGACGAGGCAGGGATACGGGAAACCGGCGCAAAGCTTAAGAGCGCTTTTTCATCGCTTGCGGGCTTTAAGGAGTATTATGCGGTCAAGGCCCTTCCCAATCCAAAGATCCTTGAGATCATGAAAGACATGGGGTTCGGTTTCGACTGCAGCAGCATACCGGAGATTGTCTTAAGCCGTGGGCTCGGGGTCCGGGGAGAAGACATCATGTTCACCTCCAACAATACGTCGATTCCCGAATTTCAAGCAGCCGCCGCAGACGGAGGGTGCATTCTGAACCTGGATGATCTCTCTTTGGTCTCCAAGGTTCCGGTCATGCCGGACCTGATCTGCTTCCGGTACAATCCGGGTGCGAGAAGAACCGGCAACAGCATCATCGGAAATCCCGAGGAATCCAAATACGGGGTCAGCCATGATCAGCTCGTCGATGCCTACCGGGGGGCAAAAGAAAGGGGAGCGACCCGTTTCGGGCTTCATACCATGCTCGCCTCCAATGAGCGCAATTATGCCTACATGGTGCTGACCGCCCAAATGCTGTTGGATGAAATCAAACGGGTGTCCGATGCGTTGAACATCCGGTTTGAATTTATAAATATCGGCGGAGGCCTGGGCATTCCCTATCAGCCGGATCATACGCCGTTAAACCTGGATGCCATGGGAAAAGAAATCATCGGGGCCTTAAACAAATTTGAGGGGCAAAACAGCTATGTGCCCAGGCTGTTCATGGAAAGCGGCCGATACATGACCGGGCCCCACGGTGCGCTCGTCACCACGGCGATCAACCGCAAGGACATTTACCGCACCTATATCGGGGTGGACGCCTGCATGTCATCCCTGATGCGGCCGGCAATTTACGGAGCCCACCACCACATCAGCGTGGCCGGCAAGGAAGATCTGCCCAAAACTCTGACAGCAGACGTCGTGGGTTCCCTCTGCGAGAACAACGACAAGTTCGCCATACAGCGAAACCTTCCGCCGGTAGAGGCCGGCGACCTGCTGGTCATTCACGACACCGGCGCCCATGGCCATGCCATGGGGTTTAATTACAACGGCCGGCTGAGGCCCAAAGAACTGCTTTTGAGAAAGGACGGTTTTGTGGAACTCATCCGCAGGGAAGAAACCCTGGAAGATCATTTCGCCACATTGAATTTTGCCGGGGATGTTTTTCACCCCTAAAGGCACGAAAAAGGAACGAAAAATGACGAATTTTGAACATTTATTTTCACCCATCCGTATCAAAAACATGGCGCTTTCAAACCGGTGCGTGATGCCGCCCATGGGTACGAATCTTTGTAACAGGGACTTAACGGTGAGCGACGCCAATATTGCCTATCTGGACAGGCGTGCAACAAGCGGCGTCGGTTTGATTATCACGGAAATCGTTGGGGTTCATGCTTCCGGTACAGTGGGAATCGGGGCATATGAGGATAGATTTATTCCGGGGCTTGAAAAAATGGCCCGGATTATCCATAAAAATGGCGTCAAAGCGGCGGCCCAGTTGCATCATGCCGGCAGGGAAGCTTATTATCAATTGAAAAAAGGAGAGGCTCTGGCGCCGTCGGCGGTACCCGGGCCGATTGTCCGGATACCTCCCAAGGAAATGACCCGGGACGATATCAGAATGATCGTCGCGTCCTTCGGCCAGGCAGCCCTTCGAGCTAAAAAAGCCGGATTTGATGCGGTTGAAATTCACGGGGCCCACGGATACCTGATCACCCAGTTTTTTTCCGCCCTGTCCAACCATCGCACCGATGAATACGGCGGCGATTTTCGTTCCCGATCCCGATTCGCCATGGAAGTGGTTAAAGAGGTGCGGGATTGTGTGGGAAGCGACTTCCCCATTTCCTTTCGCATCTCTGCGGAAGAATATATAAAAAACGGCTACACGGTTGAAGACGTTCAGCAGATTTTACCGGATCTGGTCAGGGCGGGGGTCGATATCATCCATGCCTCCATCGGCACATACGGCAGCCCGGGCAGCGTCGGGTGCGCCACACCGGAGTATGAAGAGGGATTTAATGCCTGGCGGGCCGGGAAACTTAAGGAAGTAATTGATATCCCGGTCATCGCGGTAGGGAGGTTCAGTGATCCTGCCGTCGCGGACGACGTAATCGCAAGCGGTCAGGCCGACATGGCCGCCTTTGGACGCCAGCTCCTGGCAGATCCGGATTTCCTGGTGAAGGCAAGGCAAGGCAGGGCTGACGATATCCGCAAGTGTCTGGCATGCAACCAGGGATGTATCGAACGGCTGTCCCTGGAGCCAGGCAGCAGTGTTCGATGCGCCATTAATCCCGAGACCGGCCAGGAGCTTATTTATCCGAAAAAACAGGCAGCATCGAAAAAAACGGTATGGGTTATCGGTGCGGGGCCGGCAGGGCTGACCGCAGCCACTGAAGCAGCCCGGTTAGGCCATGAGGTAACAATATTTGAAAAAGACAAGGAGATCGGCGGGCAGGTCCGGTTTGCCGCAAAGGCGCCGTTAAAAACTTTATACGGAGACTGGTTGAAGTGGCTCGAAAGGCAACTGAAGACAGCAGGCGTTACTCTGAATACGGGCACCACCGTCACGGAGAAAATATTGCTGGAAAGCAATGCGGATGTTGTCATATCAGCAATCGGCGCTGAAAGCAAAATTCCGGACATCCCGGGCATTGATCATAAAATGGTGTGTAATGCCCTGCAAATCCTTGACGGCAGCATTTCACCCGGCAAACAGCCCGTTGTGATCGGGGGCGGATTGATCGGCATGGAAGTGGCGGACTTTCTGTCGGCAAAAGGGTGCAACGTCACCATTGTGGAAATACTGCCCCTATCACCGGTCCTTAAATTTACCGGTCACGGATACCATCTTCATAAACGACTGGCAGAGGGCGGATGCAAGATTTTGTTGAACACCCGGATTGAAAGAATTGAAGACAATGCCGTTGAGATTACCAGCGGCGAAAATCGGGAGATCTTATCACCGGTTGACCAGGTGGTGATTGCCGTCGGCATGCAATCCCGCCAGGACTTGAAAAAGGGCTTTGCGGACAAGGGCATCGCGCATTACGTGGTCGGGGACGCACGAAACCCCCGGCGGATTATTGAAGCCGTAGCGGAAGGCGCAAAGGCGGCCTGGAATATTTAAATAAATTGTCGTAATTAAAATCAGCTTCTGGCCGCGATAAGTCTTGCTGCATTCTCCTGCATGACGATAAAATCATCCCTTGTCAGGCCCGCGCCACAGACAATACGCGCAGCGGTTGGGTCATCGATTAAATCGCCCGGAGAATGGGTGTCGGTATTGATCGTCAGCCGGGCGCCGACTTCTTTGGCCAGCTTTGCCACATGCCCGTTGGTGAGGCTATGGCCCTTGCGAGCGGTGATTTCCAGCAAAATTCCTTTTTTTTCAGCTTCGACGACCAGAGCCCTGTCAATTAAGCCCGGATGGGCCAGAATGTCGATGCCGGCCTTTATGGCTGCTGCATTGGTACCCGGGGCAACCGGTTCCACTATGGTTTCCCCATGAACCACGACAATCACGGCGCCCAGTTCTCTGGCCCGGTCAACCGTTGCGGCAATCAACCGCGGCGGAACATGGGTGATTTCAATGCCCGGAACGACCCGGATTTGCATGACGCTGTTGAGCTCCTTTGCCACCTGTACGATCCTGGGAATGATAAAGTCGAGGTTCGACCAATCCCCGTGGTCCGTCAAGGCAATTGCCTGTAAACCCAGAGCCTGGGCTCTGGCAACCAGTTCCGACGGAATCAGCGCCCCATCGGAAAACACCGTATGTGTGTGCAGGTCGATCATGATAAAAGATCTCCGTCCTTAAACCTTGCCGAAATCGTCCTCGGACAGTTTTCCAAGGTATTCGGCCCATTTTTTACCTTCCTCGCTGTCGTCTAACGCCACACCGGCGACCTCCCTTATTTTCGATCCCTGGATAACCTTTTCATCCACAAAAATAGGCGCATCAAATCTCAGGGCAATGGCAATGGCGTCGCTGGGTCTGGCATCCATGCAAAACGTTTTTTCCTGGGAAATAAAATGTATCAGCGCATAATACGTATTTTCCTTTAGGTCGCAGACTTCCACGCGTGATACGGAAATATTTTGCATCACCAGAAAATTTTTAAACAGGTCATGGGTCATAGGACGATCAAATTTGATGTTTTTCAACGCCGAAGCAATGGAGGTTGCTTCAAGAAGTCCGATCCATATGGGGATGGTCTGTTCATCGTCTACTGATTTTAAAATAATAATCGGGGTATTGGCTGACGGATCCACGGCCAGACCGGCCAC
>CAYTSY010000005.1:7522-10348 GCA_964440555.1 uncultured Desulfobacteraceae bacterium | reverse complement strand
AGCATAATGTTCTTCTCCTTTCAATCGCAGAGGTTCCGGTTCGGCCTTTACCAATTTTCCCTTCAGCGAATGGGCCAACGCCTTTTCAATTTTGACCCGGACCAATTGCCCGCAAAGATCTTCGTACTCCGGCGCCAGGGGGCCTTCGCAAACAAAATTGACGATTTTGTTGGTCGTGGTCCGTCCTGACCATTGATTTGTCCGGTCATCCACATCTCCGGAATGATTTTTCCTGCTCATTCCTTCAACCATAATTTCAACCGTAGAGCCGACCAGCGACATATTTTTTTCCTGCGTTATGGTATTTTGAAGTTCAAGAACCATTTGAAGCCGTTCATTTTTTTCAGCTTCCGTGGTCTTTCCTGAAAAGGCCGCGGCCGGCACATGGGGACGGTCGGAATATTGAAACACAAACAGGCTGTCATAGGCGACCGTTTTGATCAACTCCAGGGTATCTGAAAAATCCGCGCCGGTTTCCCCCGGAAATCCCACGATGATGTCCGAACTGACGGCGATATCCGGTTTTATCTTCCGGAGCCGTTCAATACCGGCCAGGTATTGGCTGCGGGTGTATTTCCGGTTCATACGTTTCAACACCGCATCGGATCCGGACTGAACAGGCAAATGAATATGGTTGCATAATTTATCAACGCTTTTGAATGCCTCCATCAGATCAAGGGAGAGATCCTTGGGATGAGAGGTGGTGAAACGGATCCGTTTGACCTGTTTCACGCTGCTGACTTTTTCGATCAATTGAGAAAAGGTGCAAAATCCCTCTTTCTGACCATAGCTGTTGACATTTTGTCCCAAAAGAGTGATTTCGCGCGCCCCTGAACCGGCCAGGCTTTTGACTTCCCTTACGATATCGCCGGGACGCCGGCTTCTCTCCCTGCCCCGCACATAGGGAACCACGCAGTAAGCGCAGAAATTGTCGCACCCCCGCATGATGGTGACAAACCGCGACACTCCGGCTTGTATGGAGACAGGATCAACGTCAAGTCCGTGAACCTCCGGCCGGTCATTCATTTCCACATCCACCACCCGGCGGCATCCGGCCTCGACCCGACGAATCAGCCCCGGCAGCCTGAATACCGCATCGGTGCCGAAAACAAGGTCAACGTGCGGCAGGCGCTTTAGAATCTTCTCCCCTTCCTGCTGGGCCACGCATCCGCCCACGGCGACGATCAATCCGGGATTCTGCTGTTTCACCCGGGCCAGACGCCCTAAAAAACTCACTGCTTTTTGTTCGGCCTTTTCACGAATAGCGCAGGTATTGGCAATCACCAGATCCGCCGACTCCCATGTCGGGGCCATTTCATAACCCACGGAAGCCAGAATGCTCTGCATCTGTCCGGCGTCATAGACATTCATCTGGCAGCCCATGGTGTATATGAATAATTTTTTCTTATCGTTCATTTTTGCATCGTCAGTCTTCAGCCTTTTCAATCATCATTTCTTTGCCCAATTCCTGAATCAGGTCATGGAATTCTTTCTCACATCCCGGGGCAATGCAAAACCGCAAAATCCCCATTTCCCGATCGACAGTGGTCATGGAAGCCAATCCTTCATAGGCTTCGACGATGAATTTAATAACACTGATCTGCCGCCGATCCACACGATATAGTTTCTGTATGGTTTTCATCTGTGCAAAAATCCCTTTTTTCACCCTTAACACCAATGTCCCGGCAATTTCAACTTAAAAGACCATGTTGAAAGTTGATGGTTGATGGTTGAAAATAAAACCGCCAACTCAAAACCCAACACTCATCACTCACCACTTCTCGCTTCTCACTTCTCTTATTGTCCCTTCCGCCGTTATGCGCTATAGAAAGCCGGTATGAAAAAACAATGGCGGCTCATATCTTCAGATCCGGCAGAGGTTCAATCCCTTGCCCGTGGATTAAAATGCCACCTTGTCACCGCAACCGTTCTGCTCAACCGATCGATCACCTCGAAACAGGCGGCTGTGGATTTTTTCTCAGCTTCGCTAAACCGCATCCGGTCGCCTTTTTCCATCAAAGACATGGACCGGAGTGTGGAACGACTGGTTTCGGCAATCCTCACCCATGAAAAAATTTTAATATTCGGCGACTACGACGCGGACGGCATCACCGCTTCCGTGCTATTGTTTGAGTTTCTTCAGTCTATCGGCGCCGATGTCCTTTTTTATATCCCTCATCGAATGACTGAGGGATACGGACTGGGAGTGGATCAGATTTCCACAGTAGCAATGCAAAACGGCGTCAGGCTGATTGTAACGGTAGACTGCGGTTCCGGCAGTCACGAAGCCGTAAAAAAGGCGGCCGATGAAGGCATCGACGTCATTATCACCGACCACCACCATATTTCCGAAAACCTGCCGCCTGCCGTCGCCGTCGTCAACCCCAGACGGCACGATTGTCCCTCCGGATTAGAGCACCTGGCCGGGGTGGGCATTGCCTTTTTCCTGGTCATCTGCCTGCGTAAACGGCTGCGGGAAATTTCTTATTTTCAAAATCGCCCTGAACCCAACCTCAAGCATTATTGCGATCTTGTAGCCATCGGGACCATAGCGGACATGACGCCCATGGTCGATGACAACCGTATCCTCACCCGGGTCGGCCTTAACCTCATGGCAGCCGGCGGCCGAATCGGCATAAACGCCCTTGTCGCCGAAGCCGGCATACAAAAAAATCATATGGATGTTGATGACGTGGCGTTTCGACTGGCGCCCCGGATAAACGCCGCCGGCCGCATCGCGCACGCTAAAATCGCAGCGGATCTGCTGCTCTGCCGTGATCCCGTCGAGGCGGCTCAAATCGCACAAAATCTCAATCATCTGAATTC
>CAYTSY010000005.1:0-7512 GCA_964440555.1 uncultured Desulfobacteraceae bacterium | reverse complement strand
CCAAAAGGCAGAGCATCGAAAAAAAAACCTATGACGACATCACGTTTCATATTAAAAACAACCCGCGCCTCCTGGATAAAAAATCTCTCGTGATGTTGAGCAAAACCTGGCATGAAGGCATACTGGGCATCGTGGCGTCGCGGCTTGTCCGGGACTATTGCCGGCCGGCGATTCTTCTCACGTTGCAAGACGGTTTGGCCAAGGGGTCGGGAAGAAGCATCCCCGGTTTTGATCTTTACCAGGGGCTATTGCGCTGCTGCGACCTGCTTGAACGGTTCGGAGGCCATTCCATGGCAGCCGGCCTGGCAATAAAGCCGCAAAACTTCGAGCGGTTTAAGGAAAAATTTGAAGCCTCCGTGCAGGACTTAACTCAGGCCGATATTTTTCAACACACGGTTTCCATTGATTGTAAAATCCGTTTCAGCACGGTCTCCGAAAAGCTGATGGATGAACTTGAAAAACTGCAGCCGTTCGGCATCAAAAATGAAGAGCCCCTTTTTATGGCTGAAAACGTCAAAGTGGGATGGTCCCGGCCCGTCGGAGAGCATCACCGGCGATTGCTTTTGACTCAGCCGGATGATCCCTCAAAAAAAGCGATCCAGGCCATTCATTTCAACGTCGATTCATCTTCGTCCAATAAAAACGAATTTGAAAAAATCACATTTAAACTCAGATGGAATCGATACAATGGAAACAAAACGCCGCAGATTATAATCGAAGACGTCTGGGGGAAGAGTGAAGAGTGAAGGGAAAAGGGGGAAAAGTGAAAGGTGAAAAAATCTCAAATTTTCCTTGCATAATCACATTGACGCATTTAGTATATGTCCCGGTCAGTTGAAATGAATGCATGTACATGTAAAACATTTTCAATATAAAATATTACAAACAGATACGTGTGAGAATATACCATGGGAAAAGTGTTTCGTCCGAGTACTCGCGAGTCGAGTATTTTATCAAAAATTGAGTCTTCCAAAAGCTTTGCCCGACGTAAATCCATCGAAGCCCTGAGGGATTGCAAAGAATCTTTGAGCAACGCCATCGCCATGAAGCTTGTCGAAAACAAGCTGGTGGAAACCAACAATAAAAATACGCTCGAGGAACAGATCAACGGGTGCCTCGATAAACTCAGTCAGGCCGAAGAGTTCGATATTGAATATCAAGTTGCTCCTTTTCGCAATCTTATCCCCAATCCCAATATCGTAACTCTTTATATCATGGCGTTTGTCCTTGAGACCCTCATCAACCATAAGTCGGTTATCGATATCTATGGGTCTGATGAAGAAATTTACCATAACATCGATAAACAGGTAGGGAAATTTCTGCCCCAATAATGCGTCCTTTTTTTCATCCAAGGCTTATCAATGGGCCTTTTGATGATCCGGGCCTGTTGATTTTCCAATTGTTTGCAAATCGTTCGATCCTCTTTGATCTTGGGGACATATACTGCCTGTCCCCAAGAGAAATCTTAAAAATCAGCCATGCCTTTGTCTCTCATACCCATATGGATCATTTTATGGGCTTCGACCGGTTGCTGCGTCTGATGCTGGGCCGGCAAAAAACGCTTTACCTGTATGGTCCGGAAGGCTTTATCAAAAACGTGGAGGGAAAGCTTGCCGGCTATTCCTGGAACCTGGTAAAAAATTACGAAAACAAGTTTTCACTGCGCGTTTTCGAGGTCCGCCCGGACCTCATCCTGACCAAAAATTATGCCTGCGCCGACGGATTTTTGTCTGGCCCGGGAGAAGAGGCCCTCCCCTTTTCCGTCCGTCTGCTGACCGAGCCTGCTTTTGAGGTCTCAACGGTTATTCTGGATCACGATATCCCCTGTCTGGGTTTTTCTCTTACGGAGCGGTTTCACGTCAATATTAAAAAGGATGCGGTTTTGAATCTGGGGGTGGACATCGGCCCCTGGATCAATACCTTCAAGACCGCCTTGTATGATCAGCAACCGGATGATTTTGTATTTACCATATGTCGGGAGGGCGAAAGGCGGGCCAACGCAAAATCCTTCCGGCTCAAGGACCTTGCCAGACAGATCACAACCATCACCCCGGGCCAAAAAATCACCTACATCGCCGATGTTGCCTGGCATCCGTCCAATGCCTCCAAAATAATCGAATTTGCTTTTGAATCCGATCATCTGTTCATCGAAGCGGCCTTTCTGGAAGAAGACAGGGATATCGCCAAAGATAAACGGCACCTGACCGCCCGCCAGGCCGGCGACATCGCCAAAAAAGCCCGGGTCAAACGACTGACGGTCTTTCATTTCTCACCGCGGTATACCGGCATGGAACAGCGGTTGTACCGGGAGGCTAATCTTTCATTTGGAGCAATTTATACGCCGTAATCATGGCGACATCCTTGACAAACCGCTGCACGGGTTCAAGCCGCATCAGGGCCGAGAGAGTTTTCTCATCCTGTTCCACCAAAAAATCCGGTGTAATCCCCCGGCTTTGCCAGGTCCTTCCCTTGGGGGAATACATGGCGCCGGTGATAAATTTCACGCGATGCTGATTTTTCAAGGTAAACGTGTTTTCAAACACGCCTTTTCCAAACGTCCGGGTCCCCACGATCAACGCCTTGTTGTGATCCTGGAGTGACCCTGCCAGCACTTCTGCGCTGGAAGCGGTTTTATGATTCACCAGAACAGCAATTTTAAACGGATATGCCGCCTTGTTGGCGGAGATGTAATTTTGCAAATTCGTCTCCCGCTTCAATGTCCGCAGTATGATATCTTTTTCCGGTAAAAAAAGTTCCGTCATCCGCAATGCTTCGATCAGGAGCCCGCCCGGATTGTTCCGAAGGTCAATGATCAGGGATTTTGTATTGTCTTTTTCCAGCCCATCCAGGGCTGTCTTGACCTCGGCTGCGATATTTTCGACAAAATTTTTAATTTCCACCAATGCGGTTTCATTGTTTATCCGCGTTACAATGAGGTTTTTGGCAGGAAACCGCTCATAGGTCAACGTCACGTCAAACACCTTGATGTCCCGGTTTACGGTGAGCTCAACGGATGTCTTGACCTTCCCGTTGAGCATTTCACTGATCTGGGCCAGGGACTTGCCGATTAACGGTTTTGAGTCGATTCGTAAAATCCGGTCATAGGGTTTAAGAATCGACTCGGCCGTGTAATCGGGCAGCACTTCCGTGACGGTCAGACTCCCTTCCTTGGGGTTGAACGTGCTTTTGATTCCGATAGATACATGTTCCCCCTTAATGCCGTTCAAAATCTCTTCATACTGGTCCTTTGTCCATATTTTTGCCAGATCCGGCAATTCCGGAGGCGATATGTGCCGGAGCATCCCCTGGATGGCGGCCCAATACAAAGCCTGCTCGCTGATTTCTTCACTGTAGTATTGATCCAGTATCAGTTGCTTGACCTCCTCAAACGTTTTTGCCGGCTCGGCAAATTCGTGTTCCAGGCCCACGGGGAACAACGGATTGATTTTCGACTGGGCGTCTGCAAAACTTTCGGCCGGAATGCCGGCGGTAAGCAAAAAAATTAACCATGTCAGTGCCAAATGTTTTTTTACAATCACCTCTCACCTCCGTTGTTTTAATCGGATTTCGAACACTTTTTGATCACAGTCGTTGTCGTTATAAACAAAGCCCGTCTTTCTTTCAATGTTTAAGAAAGGATCGGGAGGATAAAAAAATGATTGACATAAATCATCAACAGGTTTACGTGAGAGAGTGACTACTCACTCCCAATACACAGGCTGCATATGCTCCAGGCATTTGAAAAATTATCCCCTGAAAAACAGGAAGCCATATTGGATGCGGCTGCAAGCGTCTTCGCTCAAAAGGGATACTATCAGGCCAACGTGGCCGATATATGCAAAAAAGCCGGCATCTCCAATGGCGCGCTCTATAAATACTTTAAAAATAAAGAAGCCCTGTATATCAAGGTCTTTACGTCTCATATTGAGCGGATGACGGGGCAGTTCAGACGTTACTATGAGTTGATGGAAACCACGGACAGATCCTTTTTCGACCTGATTGAAGACCTGCTGAACCAATCGCCGGTCTTTGTCGAGAGAGAACGCGATTATCTCAAAATTTATCATGATCTGGGTTCTCCCTCCATGGATGCGTTAACTTCAAGATTATCCCGTTCTATCGAAGAAAGCGCCTGGTGCTTCTGGTATGAGATGCTGGAAAGAGGAAAAAAAAGAGGCGACATCCGGAAAGAGGTCGATTCGGACGTTGCCGCCTACATGATGGACAACCATTTTACGCTTTTCATTTTTTCATGCATATCAGAGCATTATGCCAGGCGATACGGGGTTTATTTCCAGCATCACGGGAAAAAAAACCTGACGATAGCGCAAAAGATCGTGTTGATGAAACGGTCGCTCAGACAATTACTTAGTTAGTGTCCAACAAAATCAATGTGAAAGAAGGAGGCTTGCGTCATGCAGATCTACACCCAGGTCCAATCCCAAAAATGGTATGAACGGGCAAAAAAAGTCATTCCGGGATGCCCCTACTGCCCGGAGGGCGGCATGTACGGCCATTACAGCACATCGGTTTCGGCCCGGGGAAATCCCATTTACTTTTCCAGGTCGCGCAACGCAAGGTTCTGGGATGTGGATGGAAACGAATATATCGATTATATGTGTGCATACGGACCTATGATCCTGGGATATAATCACCCGGTTGTAGATCAGGCGGCCCGGGAACAATATGAAAAAGGCAACACGGTTTCATTGGCTTCGCCCGTCATGGTCGAACTGGCGGAACTGTTAACAGACATGGTATCCATCGCGGACTGGGCGTTTTTTTCAAAAAACGGGGCTGATCCCACAAACCTGTCCGTGATGACGGCCCGGGCCGCGACCGGCCGAAAAAAAATCGTGGCCGTTGAAATGGGGTATCACGGGACCACCCCCTGGATGCAGGACCCGGGAAGCGGCGGCACTTTGGACGAGGAAAGGGCGCATGTCATCCGCATCCCGTGGAACGACTTTCCCGCATTTGAACAGGTGGTCAGCGAAAATGACGGTCAGATCGCCGGATTTATCTCCTCTCCTTACCACCACCCGGTAATTTTTGACAATGAAATGCCGGCCCCCGGATATTGGCAAAGCGTGGAAGCGCTGTGCCGAAAAAAAGGAATCGTCCTGATCGTCGATGATGTCAGAACCGGATTCCGGGCCGATCTTGCAGGATCAAACGAGTATTTCGGATTCAAGCCCGATCTGATCTGCTTTGGCAAGGCCATGGGAAACGGGTACCCGATCTCCGCTCTGGTGGGAAGCGACGCATTGCGGGAGGCTGTAGGCAATGTGTTTTATACCGGCACCCAGTTTTTCAATGCCGCGCCCATGGCTGCCTCCGTCGCCACACTGAAAGAGCTCAAAAAAATCGACGGCCCGAAAATCATGCTTGAAACCGGCCGGAAGCTGAGCGACGGACTGGTCCGCATCGCCGGAAGCTACGGGTATAATCTCACCGTCTCCGGCCTGCCTTCCATGCCGTTTTTGCGGATCACAAACCAGGACCCCCCGGTTCTGACCGAAGGATTCGGATCGCTTCACAAGGGCCTTCACGCGGACTGGATTTCCGAATGCGTCCAGCGCGGAGCGTATTTTCTGAGTTATCACAACCATTTTATCTCCACGGCCCACACGGATCAGGATATTGCGCGGACGCTCGACATCGCTGACGACGCCTTCAAGGCCGTCAAGAAGATTTATGGGGATAAATTCTGACGGCGTCGTAAAACGCTTGATTTTCACCACGAAGGGCACGAAGAGCACGAAGGAGTAGAAGAATATATAATATTTTCAGCTTCGTGTGCTTCGTGCTCTTCGTGGTTTATTAAAAATCAGGCATGCTGGCGACTTTTTACGAGACCATCAAAATTAAGGAGATAAAGCGGTCATGCGACTTGATATTCAAAAACCCGGAAAGCCAAAATCAACATGGATAATGGCAATCGTCATCTGCCTTTTATTAACCGGGCATGGCGCTGCCTTGGAAAAGACGGGTTACGTAAACCGCGACGACCTGTTTTCCATATTTTTCGCGGACGCACAAAACGGATGGTCCTGCGGCCGGTGGGGCACGATATTGCATACCGCTGATGGCGGCAAGACATGGGAAATTCAGAATAGCGGAGTACAATATACGCTGAGCAGCATTTGTTTTGTGGATTCGAACATCGGATGGGCTGTTGGGAATATGGGCACGATCATCCATACCGCCGACGGCGGGAAGACATGGGAAAAACAGGACAGCCCCGTTCCGTTTTTCCATATGGACGTTTGCTTTACATCCTCCTTAAAGGGCTGGATCGTGTCCGAGAAAACGCATATCCTCTATACCTCAAACGGTGGTAAGACTTGGGGAGTTCAATTCTTTGATGAGGATTTCATTTTAAAATCGATTTCCTTTTCGAACGAAAGCAATGGCTGGGCTGCCGGTGAGTTCGGCCACTTGTACCATACCACTGACGGGGGGATTTCCTGGAAAAAACTGGCCGGTGAGGCATACATCGATGAAAATACCGGAGAGCTCAAAGGCGGGCCGTTTTTATATGACATAGCGGCCGTGGACGATAGTTCAGCCTGGGCCGTGGGTATCGAAGGGCGGGTCATTATGACGCGCGATGCAGGTGCGACATGGCATGAGATGCAGACCGGCGCACCGAATACCCAACTATTCTCGGTGTGTACCGATCGGCATAAAACCCTGATCACCGCCGGTAAAGGGGGGTGCGTATTATCGGAAAACAGTGGCGTTACCTGGCGTCAGGCGCACTTTTCACCCGCCATCGACTATACCTGGATTTATGACGTTTCTTCGGTCGGCGGCGGAGGGTATTTTGCCGCCTGCGGAGAAGAAGGGCATATTTACGTTGGCAATTCCGGCACTTTCAAAAGGGTCAGGTAGAGGAAAGGGATAATAGAGCAAATGCAGGATAAAATGACGGGATTGACGGGATTGATTGACCGGTTTTGTTCGTATTCGACGAAACATAAGCTGGGCGCTCTGGTTTTTGCGCTGGTCATCGCCGGTGGGTTCGCCCTGGGCATTCCCCGAATCAGGGGAGAAGTATTGCTGGAAGAGATGTTGCCCTACACTCATCCCTATCTGAAAATTATCGACAAGTATTCTAAAATCTTCGGCAGCGGGGGATCCAGCGTGGCCATCGCCGTGAAGTCTGTTGACGGCGATATTTTCAAGGACAGCATCCTCAATAAGGTGCAAGCCGTCACAAACGAGGTGGCCAAGTGGGATGAGACCTATTCGACCCTCACGGTGTCCATTGCCAGCAGGTCCGTGAAAGTCGTCAAAACATTGGGAGACGGAGAGATCAAGGTTCTGAGCCTGATGTGGCCTGATCCGCCGAAGACCGCGGAGGGCATGGATGAACTTAAAAAAAATATTTTTTCAGATCCCATCATAAGAGGAGTGCTGGCGTCCCGTGACGGTACGGCGGTGCTTATATTTACGGAATTTCACGAGGGCATTTCATATGGGGGCATATTTAAGAAACTCAATGAA
>CAYTSY010000004.1:44998-46137 GCA_964440555.1 uncultured Desulfobacteraceae bacterium | reverse complement strand
TGATAATTAAATCAAGTAAATTCTAATATTTAAATGATATTTCAGGGTCGACTATTTCAGGTTGTTAGGTTGAGGACTGAAGACTGTCAGATGGAGAAACTAAAAAGGTCTTCGGGGAAAATGCTTTTTTCCCCGAAGACCTTAATCATTTAACACGTTGACTCCTTATAATATCGGAAGATCACTACTCAACGATAAGTTGGCCGGAAGCGGAAATTTTCCCGTCTTTTGTAAGCACCTTGTAACTATATTTACCGGCATCCACAAATTGCAGCGTTGAAGTAGCGGCAAACGGGACAAAGCTGGTCACATAGCACCATCTTTCCTTGTCAAGATCAAAATTCGAGGCATGGGCCGTAACGCTCTTGCATTTTTTCCCATCGGCAAATTCAATTTTTACTTCTTGCTCTTCCACACCGCTTAACCACACCACAATAGTGTCCTTTTTAATGTAAGCAGTTTCCGGTTCAATAAAGATGCCGGTGAGTTTCTCTTCCCCAACGCCATGAATCTTGATAAGTTTTGAATCCTGCGCAAAAACAGCACCATGAATCCCCAAAACCATTCCAATGACCACAACCAACATTGTACCACAGAGAAATAATTTGCCTGCCTTCATCATGGATCCCTCCTTTAATTCTATTGTGATTGTTTAAAGAACGATGAATGAGCGCTGCCTCAAGCGGTTACTGAACCTGCACGCTATTAACTCATGATGGTTAAAATAATATATATTAAATCCCATGAAGTCAATTAAAATGATGGGCATTATAAAAAATGAATGCACCTTCAGGACAAGTGCTCAGCTCCACCTCCGCCGCAGTGCTGTCAGGCGGCTTCCTTACCGACTGCCTTTCCATCGACAATCTGGTCCAGATATTCGGACATGCCATAACCGATTTTTCCATCACATCGGTATTCGGTCATGCCTTCCGTAATTCTGGTGTTAAGCCATTCGCCGTCCGGCGTTTTCCTTCGATTTCGAAGCGGGATCAACGAAAGAACCTTTGCATCGATATGATACTCCCGTTCCTCGGTTTTGGCCCAAATTTTAAAATCCGTCTGATAATCGTTTTCATCCCATACGGTATCCACTTTCGCATCCGTAATATTGACATATTCATTATTTCGCAGCACCA
>CAYTSY010000004.1:26308-44988 GCA_964440555.1 uncultured Desulfobacteraceae bacterium | reverse complement strand
CCCCGGTTCTCTTTGATCCGTCGGCCTGCGTGATGATGGATACCATCATGGCGAAGTCCTTCCCAAAATTCATGGGCAGCCATCGGTACCAATAGATGCTTTGCCAGTATCGCGGGCCCCATGAATGATCGCGCAATCCGAATCCATCAATATCATACATCGTCTCTCCGACACGAAAAAAGCCCTTGCCGCCCATATGCTGCTCATAATGCCCCCTGGCAAAGGCTTCCTCGGCTTTTTGTGCTATAGGAGACCCGTCTTCGTTGACCGGTTCCCCGCCATACATCGGTGAAACGCCGTAATAATCCACATCGACCTGACAGTCCACCATGGGGTTTTCCATAAATGCCTTTTTGGGGTTGGCCATATCATGAGGATTTTTCATCAGGCACACTTTACCGTCATAGGTCACCTTGAGCCGCTTAAACGGCTCGACAACTTTAAATTTCATGCCGGCTGCATCCAGGGCATCGTTGTTTGAAATTTCAGGCCGGCCGAACATAAAACCGACGCTTCCGTCAGGCAGATAGATGCAGCACGACATTTCCGCATATCTTTCATTGGGCCTGTTCCCGATGCGAAACCAGCCGCCAAGGGGTTTTTCAGAAGCATCAAAAATATTGAAATACATACTTTCATTAAAATTTTTGGCTTCTTCCAGGGGATGCATATACTCATCTTCCGGAAGCAATCGAATTTTGATTTTATCCTTGAAAATTTCCATGTGCCGCCTCTTTCACTTTTAAAGGTTAAAGGTCTTTTTTATCGGCCGCGAGACGAACCGCGCAACAAAATGAATGACAAAATCCGCATAGTGATCGACCGAAATGTTTCTCCCCCGATATTTCCACCGCTTCAAATACCAATCCTGCAAAACAGCTTTGATAAGGCTGGCAGCCAACTCGTGGGCGTGCGCCGCAAATACTTCTTTGATCCGGCCTTCCAACAGAATATCGGAAAATATTTTTTCTGATGCCAGCTCAGAGGCCATTGCCTTCTCCTGTTTTGCCCGGGACATATTCTTCGTTTCCATATAGGCAAAGTAAAACCAGGGCTGCATGGCTTCACTTAAGAAAAGATGGGTCCGGATTGCTGTATTCAGTTTGGCCTCAGGATCCATATCCGGCTTAATCCTGTCCTTAAATATCCGGGACATGATATGGCTGTGCTGTCGCTGGAGCATTTCAATCAGCTCATCCTTGGTTGAAAAATAGGCATACAAGGCACCCATGCTCAGGCCGCTTTCCTTGCTCAAATTTCGCATCGTCATGGCCTGGAAACCTTTTTTGTTGCTGATTTTTAAAGTTGCCTCAAAAATTTTTTCAAGGTTTTTGACCACGGTATGCTCTTTTTTTACCCGGATAATATCCCGGTTTTCAACCAGCATGTCATGGTAGATATCGTTTTTGTAGACATTAAATATTTTTTTAAACTCAGCGTAATCCATATCTCTTTTCATTAACAGCCGATCACTATGGAAAATAATTCCTTATCCGACCTGATTTACATATAATCGCGCAATATCCGTTTCGCCACGGAAACCTTATGGGCCTCATCCGGTCCGTCATAAATCCGGGAAGCCCGTTCATGACGGTAGAAGAAGGAAAGAATCGTGTCATCGGTCATGCCTAATGCGCCGTGAACCTGTATGGCCCGGTCAATCACTTTCATCATGACATTGGCGACATAATATTTGATAAAGGCGATCTCTTTTCGTGCTTCCTTCACCCCGTGGTTTTGAATCATCCATGCCGCGTTGAGAACCATCAGTTTGGAGGCATAAATTTCGGCTGCGCATTCGGCGATCCACATCTGGATAATCTGTTTATCTGCGAGCACCTCGCCGGGAGCAATCGTCCTTGAAACCGCCCGTTTGCACATCATATCCAGACAGCGCTTTGAAATGCCTATCCACCGCATGCAGTGATGAATTCTTCCCGGTCCCAATCGCTTCTGGGCAAGCAGAAATCCGCCGCCTTCCGGCCCCAGCAGGTTAGCCCGCGGAACCCGGCAGTTTTGATATAAAATTTCCGCATGGGTGCCATATCCTTCACCGGCATGCCCCATCACCGACACGTTGCGAACAAGATTAAATCCCGGCGCATCCGTGGGGACGATGATCATGCTGGCACGCTTATGAGGAGCGGCATCGGGGTTGGTGACCGCCATCAAAATGGCGAATGCAGCGCCATGGGCCGCTGAGGTAAACCATTTATGCCCGTTAATCACATAGTCGTCGCCGTCTTTAACCGCGATTGTGTCCATCATCACCGGGTTGGAACCGGGCAAATCGACTTCAGTCATGGAAAAGCAGCTTCGAATTTTTCCGGCAACCAACGGCACAAGAAACTTTTCTTTCTGCTCCTGCGTGGCGAATTCATGAAGGATCTCGATATTTCCCGCATCCGGGGCCTGACACCCGAAAACAAACAACCCCAACGGAGTTCGGGCGATAATTTCAAAAACCAACGCACTGTCCATCAATTTAAGCCCCATGCCGCCGACATCTTTGGGATGCAGCGGCGCCCATAATTCCATGTCCCGAACCATTTTCTGCTTTTCGAGCAGCAAGGACTCCATTCCTCTTGAACCCTGCAAAATATACTGCGGCTCAAGGGGAATAAGCTCTTTTTCGACAAACTCATCCATCATGTCCAGCACGGTTTGCGTTTCTTCAGACACTGTAAAATCCATAAAACCCCCTTTTTTTGTTAAACATAGGTTAGTAGTTGCGGATCATCCAAAAGCCTCAGATGGACAACACTATTGTCCAACCTTACTTCCAAACAATCGTTAGTGACGTAAAACACGGATATCGACGCATTATAAAAATACCACACCCTTTTCACCGTCTCAGCATCCGAAAGTCCCAAAGCCATTTGCATGACAAGGGCCAAAACGCCGCCGGATGTGACAACCGCCGCTTTTTTATAATTTTTGCTCTCGTTGATGATGGTTCGAATGCCACGGGAAACCCTTTCTTTAAAGGATCGAAAGTTTTCTGCCGGTACGCTTTGGTTTTTTTCAATAAGGCTTTGTTCAAGAATCTTGATGAATACTTCCTGAAAAAACCGGTAATCCGTTAAAGACCGGTCCAACTCCTCTATAAAAGCCGGATCATCCTGAATCATTTCATTTTTACAATGATTTAAATATGTCATAGCATCGAATTCATCCAGTTCAGGTAAAATACGCAGGGAAACGCCCACCTCACTTTTCTTCAACCTGGATTCGATGATTTGAGCCGTTTCCAACTGCCTTTTTTTAGTTCCGCTAAAGATGATCGGAAAGTAGGCTTCCATGTCCAGAAGATAATCAGCCAGCAACCGGGTTTGCCGGATGCCCAGTTGAGATAGCCGGTCGTAATCTCTGGCGCCAAAGGATGCCTGGCCGTGTCGAATGAAATACAAATCGGTCATTAAGCCATATCCGTGCTATGAGGAGATCCTTATCTGAGTGGTTGCGAAATCCTAGTTATTTATTTTTAGCGCTCCATAGTCCGATTGTCAAGGCAAATAGAACGATCGCTCGTTTTTTCTTGACAAGCTGAAAGGGATTTCATATGATTTCAGAAAAAAATATCTTTCTCTGAAAAAGGGCGAATACACTGTGACTCATGAAAATTCTCGTCTGCATAAAGCAGGTTGTCAATCTCGAAGCAGAGATTAAAATCGATCCGGTAAAACCCTGGGTGAAAATCGGTCCATCAACGGATTTTACATTCAGCCGGTTTGACGAATACGCTGTTGAGGAAGCGGTTTTAATCAAAGAAAAATTCCCGGAAGCAATAATTGATATTCTTTCCGCAGGTCCTGCGCGGGTACTCTCTTCAATCAAACGGTTGCAGGGCATTGGCGCAGACCACGGCATACACATTTTAACCGACCATGAGGGGTATCTCAGCCCGTTCATCGTCGCCTCCTGGATCGCATCAACGGCCCGGGATAAGAACTACGACCTGATTTTAACCGGCGTGATGTCCGAAGACGAAATGCAGGGCCAGATCGGGCCCCTCATAGCCGCTTTTTTGGGATGGCCCTGCGCCACTTCCGTGATTCGTGAAGAACTTTCAGCGGATGCAAAACATATAAGCGTCGAAAGAGAAATTGAAGGCGGGTTTAAAGACACTCTGGAGATTATGCTCCCGGCGGTTTTGACGATCCAGTCCGGCATCAATGAGCCTCGATACCCCACCCTGACGCACATGTTGCGTGCAAAACGCGAAAAAGCAGAGGTCATTGATGCCGGACAATTGGAACATGCAGACCCCCGACAGATGATCCATCAGCTCGACTACCCGAAAAAAATGCGCGCCGGTCTTGTTTTACAGGGGAGCCCAAAAGAAAAAGCATTGGATTTGTTAACCATTTTAAACCAAAGAGCCATTATCTCATTGCCGTAAACGTATGAGCTATCCTATCACGATTATCGCAGAGCATTTTGAAGGAAAGATTCGGCCTGTCACATATGAGCTCGTTGCTTTCGCTCGTGAGATTCAAAAATTTTCCCTCCAAAAAATTCTCGTGGTCATCCTTGAAACCGATTCAACCTCAATGGCTGATGAAATAGCCCAAACCGCGGGTGTAGACGTCATCTCGCTTCAGCATCCCTGGCTGGAAGCATACAATCAGGAGCATTATATCTCGGTCCTTGAAAAATGGTTTGCAAAAAATCCTTTTTCCTTTTTGTGTACGGCTCATACCACTCAGGGAATGGATTTTACCCCGATTCTATCGGCCAGGCTTAACTGCTCCTGCATTACCGGCGTGGAAAGCGTCGGCAGCGAAAACGGCACAGTCTTTATCACCCGTTCGATTTTCAATGGAAAAGCTGCGGCAAAAATGGTTTCCTCTTCTGTTTCCACGGTTTTAACCGTTCAAACCGGAATAATGAAATTTACGAATTGTCAGCCCCCTTCTCCCGGGAAGGTGGAAATATTCCCTGTTTTGCCGGTTCAGCAGTTCACGCGAGCCCTGGGCTTAGTTCGGGCGCGATCAGACAGTCAAACGATTTCCGACGCGGATATCATCATTTCCGCAGGCAGGGGAATAGGGAAAAAGGGAAATCTGGACCTGATTTACCGGCTTGCCTCTCTATTCTCCAAATCCGCTGTGGGTGGTTCCAGACCCCTTTGTGATCTGGGATGGCTGGGTTATCCGCAGCAGATCGGCATTACCGGAATGAGCGTGTCGCCGCGGCTGTATGTGGCATGCGGCATTTCAGGCGCCATGCAACATTTATCGGGAATCCGGGGTGCGGATTTCATCGTTGCAGTCAATACCGATCCTAAAGCCAATATTTTAAACATGGCAGATGTCTGCATCATCGAGGACCTGACTACCTTTATCCCCATCCTCATCGAAGAACTCGAAAAAATAACGGCAATTGGCGGACAGACGTAATCCTTTCCTTCAAACATGCGAGGAAAATACCGTGGATTCCCTTTATCAAGATCGATGCCTCCGTGTCAGAAAGCAGCTTTCCAAGAAAAAGCTGGACGGCATGATTGTATCCATTCAGGAGAATCGGAAATATTTAAGCGGATTTACCGGTGAAGACACGCAATTTGATGAGTCAGCCGGAGCGCTTATTATCTCAGATGCCCATCTGATGCTCGCCACCGATTCCCGATTCTTGCTGCAGGCTCACCTGGAGGCGCCGCTTTTTGAAATTTATCAATATGAAAAAGGATTGGCAAAGGAGCTGCCGGAAATTTTACAGGGCATAAACGTCAAACGGGTCGGTTTTGAAAGCAGGCGGATATCCTTTTTTCAATACCGGGAAATGCTGAAAGAGCTCGGTGAAAAAGGAATTGCCGCTGAACTGATGCCCGCAGACGATCTGACAGAAAACCTTCGGCTGATCAAAGACCGATCCGAGATCAATCACATAAAAAAGGCTTTAGATCTGGCTGAAACCGCGTTTAAAAACGTGGCCCAAACGATACGACCGGGAATGACCGAGAAAGAGGTCGCCTGGAGCATGGAAGTCCGGATGCGCGAGGCAGGCGGCGAAGGATTGTCGTTTCCAACGATTGTGGCGTCAGGGCCCAACAGCGCCCTGCCCCATGCCGTTCCCGGGGACCGCAGAATAAAAGAGGGCGAACCGATCCTGTTTGACTGGGGTGTCAGACTCAACGGCTATTGTTCCGACACCTCTCGCACCATTGTTCTGGGGCCACCGGGTAGTGACTTCCTCAAGATACATGAAACCGTGCGCATTGCTCAGGAAAAGGCCATTGACGCAATTAAACCGGGAATCAGTGGAAAAGCCGTTGACGCAATTGCAAGATCCTATATAGATGATCAGGGATATAAGGGAAAATTCGGGCACGGCCTCGGGCACGGCATAGGGCTGGCTGTTCATGAAGGCCCCCGATTAAGCCCCCTGAGTACGTCAGTTCTTGAACCCGGCATGGTCGTCACCGTGGAACCCGGAATCTACATTGCCGACTGGGGGGGCGTGAGGATCGAAAATCTCGTGGTGGTCCGCGAATACGGCGCAGAAGTTTTGAATGTACTTGACACCTCTTTTTACACTACCCGATAGACAATGGTTAAAACGGATAAAAAGCCTTTCCGTCGTGATGCTTTCATAGCAGCGGTAAGGGCGGGAATATACGGTAAACTTTAAAATGACGCCAACTCCTTTGGATCATCTGGCCGATCAATTCATCAATTATCTTTTGGTGGAAAAAGGACTTTCTTCAAAAACCATTGAGTCCTACAGCCTGGATCTCACACGGTTTTTGGTTTTTTTAAAACAAAACGGAATCGAGGATATTGCCGATGCCGACACGGCGGCGATATTAAGTCATGTGATTCAATTGCGCAAATCAGGACTTGAAGCCCGATCAAGGGCAAGGCACATGGCCACGCTAAGAGGGTTTTATCGATTTCTCGTAGAGGAAAAAATAATAAAAGATGACCCCGCCAGATTGATCGACCTGCCAAAAGCCACATTTAAACTGCCCGATGTGCTGTCTGTTGAAGAAGTCGGCCGGCTATTAACGGCTCCGGAAACAACAACGCCTGTCGGTAAGCGAAATACCGCCATGTTGGAGCTGTTGTATGCCGCGGGATTGAGGGTATCGGAACTGACTCAACTTAAGCGCCATGATATCAATCTCGAAGTCGGTTTTATAAGGGTTTTCGGCAAAGGATCCAAAGAACGGATCGTTCCCATCGGCAGCCATGCACGCGATAGGATTAAGGACTATACCGACAATGCACGGTCCATTCTTTTGAAAAAAGCTTCCAGCCATTATCTTTTCGTGGCCAGGGCCGGGAAACCCATGACGCGGCAGGGGTTTTGGAAATTGTTAAAACAATACGGCCTTAAAGCAGGCATCATAAAAAAAATTACCCCGCACACCTTGAGACATTCCTTTGCCAGCCACCTGCTGGAAGGCGGAGCGGATTTAAGATCCGTTCAGATGATGCTCGGTCATGTGGATATTTCCACCACCCAGATCTATACCCATGTCGCCAGAGAACATCTCATTAAGATCCACGAAAAATACCACCCGAGAAGATGATCCGATCTTCCTTGACATCGTCCGGCAATTTGTCTAAACAGTCACCTGTTTCAAACCATATAATTATCAGGGTCCATCCGGATACATCATCATGAAACTGCATCATGAAACCAAGAGCAAGTTTATCGGCTGGTGGAAAGGCGATGTTGCGCCTCAAACAGGAAGTCTCAACATTCACCGCGCAATATTGAATGTTGCCCACCCTGTTTTTATCGTTTGCGTGGACGGCGAGCCAGCTGTATGCCAGGAAGGCACCGCTTTCATCGGAAAACTTTCCTCACCCGAGCCGGCAGGTCTTCCCCTGATGGCCTATGCGCCGAAATTAACGCCAAAAAACCTTGGCGATGAGGGCTTCAAAAAATCCCATGGTCTTGAATATGCCTATATCTGCGGCGCCATGGCCAACGGCATCACGTCCGTTGAAATGGTCCAAGAGGCGGGAAAAGCAGGGATGCTCGGCATTTTTGGCGCAGCCGGTCTTTCGCTTTCACGGATTGAAAAAGCCATACATGAGCTTCAGCGCACGATGAAAAAACTTCCTTACGGGTTCAATCTGATCCACAGCCCCAATGATCCGGAGCTGGAAGAGGCTACTGTCCGGATGTACCAAAAAAACAAGGTCCAGAGGATCAGCGCCTCAGCATACCTGTCGTTGACGCTTCCCCTTGTTCATTATCGGGTCAAGGGAATTTTTCAAGATCAAAGCGGCAAGATCATTTGCCCGAATCAGGTGATCGCCAAAGTATCGCGAACCGAGGTCGCGGGTAAATTTTTTTCTCCACCACCGGAGAAGATGCTTCAGCAGCTTGTGGAAAACAACCTTATAACACAGGATGAAGCGGCGCTTGCCAGACGAATTCCGGTTGCCGACGATCTTACCGCTGAGGCCGATTCCGGCGGTCATACGGATAACCGGCCGGCAATCTCTCTGCTTCCCACCATAACCGTGCTGCGGGATGAACTCTTTCAAAAATACCGATATGAAAAATTGCCCTGCATCGGATTGGGAGGTGGAATCTCAACACCTTACGCTGCTGCAGGTGCTTTTGCCATGGGAGCGGCATATATCCTGACAGGATCCGTAAACCAATCCTGCATTGAATCCGGGACTTCAAAAATCGTTAAAAAAATGCTTGCTGAGGCCAGACAGGCGGATGTGGCCATGGCGCCCGCGGCCGATATGTTTGAAATCGGCGCGAGAGTTCAGGTACTGAAGAGGGGAACCATGTTTGCCCTTCGGGCTGCTAAGCTGTACGATCTGTATAACCGGCACGATTGCTATGAAAACATCGAATCCTCACAACGGCAGATAGTTGAACGGGATCTTTTCAGGCGCAGCTTTGATCAGGAATGGGAACATACAAAAAACTATTTTTCAGACAAGGAGCCCAGACAAATCATCCGTGCGGAAAAAGATCCCAAGCATAAAATGGCCCTGGTTTTTCGCTCCTATCTCGGTCAATCCTCCATGTGGGCGGTAGCAGGGGAGCCTTCAAGGCAAATGGATTATCAGATCTGGTGCGGCCCGGCCATGGGCGCATTCAATCAGTGGGTCAGAGGAACCTTTCTTGAATTACCGGAAAACCGCAAAACTGTCACGGTGGGCATGAACCTGCTTTTTGGCGCCTCCGTGGCAACACGCGTGAACTGGTTAAGAAATCAAGGTGTTTTTATTGATGAGAAAGGGATTGGATTCACCCCTATGCCTGTTTCCGAAATAGCCGCGCTTATGGGGGAAACCCTTTCCATACCATAGGAAAGAGATCTGAACATACGGTCGCCAATTTCCATTTTCCTGACAAATTTTTTTAACACTCTGGTAATAAAAAGATTTTTTACATTTAAACGGCTGTCTGCTGCAAAATCTTGATCCTGCTCTAAAAAGTATTGCTCGGTATATCTTTCCTGTATGAGACCCGTGCCGTCGATTTCCACAGTCTCTCTGGAGACTATGCCACGAATGTGATAACAAAAGATCCTTTTCTGAACATTGCGCGTGACCTCGATAACATATTCTTCAATAAAAGGCTCGGTTTTCACGTCATTTGGATTCGTTGATCCCGCGCGGCTCATGAAGCCATGATCGTTTAGCCATGGCCTCAGGTCTTTTAAAACCATTTTCGACTCGGGTATGGATAAATTCATATTATTTACAAGATGTCCGCCTAAAAACACCCAAAATACATCATCAACTGTGTATTGACGGGCATAGCCGGATTGAAAACCACCCAACGGGTCAGGGGGTAAAAATTCCCGGGACCACCGCTTCCATTTTGCCAGATTAATTTCAAGCTTTTCGGACAACTCCCGGCCTGCATAGTATTGAATCATTATTTGACCGCCTGTTATATCAATATACCAACTTGGTTAAGATATTGTTATATCCGTATAACAACTTAAATATTTTATTGTCAAGTCTTGAAAAGCGTTTCATTTTTGATTATAGGTTCTAAAATACATGAGTTAACGAAATCAGGGTTTGCAGGACAACATCATTTCAATTTTCTGTTAGGAACTTTTCTGTGGATTTTAAAAAAGACACCATAGGCCATGGCTCGGTAGCCATCATCGGGATGGCCTGTTTTTTCCCCAAGTCGCCAGGGCTGAAAGCATACCATCGCTTGATTTTCAGGGGCCAGGACGCCATATCCGAAGTCCCCGTCACGCATTGGTCGGTTGATGACTATTTTGATCCGGATACTAATAAAACGGATCATGTATACTGCAAGCGGGGGGGATTTTTAGACCTCATACCCTTTGATCCCATGGAATTCGGCATACCGCCGGCTATTCTCGATGCAACGGACTCCTCCCAGTTGCTGGCCCTTGTTGCGGCAAAGGCAGCCCTTGAAGATGCCGGATATGGAGAAAACAGGCTTTTTGAAAGGGAAAAGGTCAGCGTTATTCTGGGCGTAACAGGGACACAGGAACTTGTTATTCCGTTGAGTTCGCGGCTCGGACATCCCATATGGCGAAAAGCGCTTCAGGACGCCGGCATAGACGCTGACACATCGGAAAAAGTGGTTCAAAATATTTCAAATGCGTATGTCGGTTGGAAAGAAAGCTCTTTCCCAGGGCTTTTGGGTAATGTTGTGGCGGGCAGAATCAGCAACCGGCTTGATCTGGGCGGAACCAACTGCGTTGTGGATGCCGCCTGCGCAAGCTCTTTAAGCGCCGTTCACATGGCGGTAATGGAGCTTCTCGCAGGTCGAAACGACATGGTCATTACCGGAGGCGTGGATACGCTCAACGACATCTTTATGCACATGTGCTTTTCAAAAACCTCCGTATTGTCTCCAACCGGGGATGCACGGCCGTTTTCCAAAGACGCCGACGGAACCGTGCTGGGTGAAGGCATCGGGATGCTCGTCCTCAAAAGACTTCAAGACGCGGTGAACGACAACGACCGTGTTTATGCCGTTATTAAAGGCATCGGTTCGTCCAGCGATGGAAAATCACAAAGCATCTACGCGCCCCGATCGGAAGGACAGGTAAAAGCCCTTAAAACCGCGTATCAGGTTTCCGGTGTGGAACCGGAAACGGTTACACTCATTGAAGCCCATGGAACAGGAACTCCGGTCGGAGATGAAGTGGAATTTAAGGCTCTAAATCACTTCCTTACCCATATTGCCTCAAGCAAAAAGAAATCCTGCGCCCTGGGCTCCGTTAAATCCATGATCGGCCATACCAAAGCAGCCGCTGGATCTGCGGGCCTGATCAAGACCGTTTTAGCGCTTTACCATAAGGTGTTGCCGCCGACATTGAAAGTAAAAGCGCCTGACCCAAATTTAAATATTGATGACAGTCCCTTATACTTGAATACAGAAACCCGGCCCTGGTTTTCGAGCCAGGAAAAACACCCGCGCCGAGCCGGCGTTAGTTCGTTCGGGTTTGGAGGGAGTAATTTTCACGCCGTGCTGGAAGAATACATGCCTGTAAAAAATAAAATATCCTGGGACGGGTCTATTGAAATTCTGGCCTTTTCCGGCCCAACGACGGAAGCGTTGATCAAGGCCGCAACCCAAGCCAAAGCATCTATGCATGATGCAAAATCCTTTAAGGAAATCGCCGCGCTGGCCTCAGCAGGCAGGGCCGTGTTTTCCCACAGAGATGCCTTCAGGCTGCTCATGGTCATTGAACAATCCACATGGAAATCGGGTGGTTCAGCCGATTTTTATAAACGCTTTGATGAAATATTGGAAAACCTTCAACAAACGCCCCGATCTGCCATGATCGATTCAAAGACCGCATTTTGCGGAGGTCCCGCAGAACCCGGGAAAATTGCCTTTGTTTTTCCAGGCCAGGGCGCTCAGTATGTTGGAATGGGAAAAGACCTGGTTTGTGCGTTTCCACAGGCATTTGACATCCTCGAAAGAGCGGACGCAATATATGGAAAAGAACGGCGGTTAAGTGATTTTATTTATCCTGTCCCGACGTTTGATGCCATGGGAAAAAAGGAACAGGAAGCCCGGCTCACACAAACCGATACGGCTCAGCCTGCTATCGGGAGCGTAAGCTTGGCCATGCTCAAAATTCTTGACTATTTCGGTCTTGGACCCGATGCGACCTGCGGGCACAGTTACGGTGAGTTGACCGCGCTAAACGCTGCAGGATGGATCGATGACGACACCCTATTAAAGCTTTCGGTACACCGGGGAAGACTGATGGCTGCCGCAGGCAAAAGCGGAGACAAAGATCCGGGAACCATGATGGCTGTAAAAGCCCCTCTTGAGGAACTCGATCAATTGATCAAAAACTCGGATACGGGTGTAATCTTAGCCAACCGAAACAACCCCACCCAGGGCGTACTTTCCGGTCCTACGGAGTCTATTGTCAAGGCGGAGAAACTCTGTAAGGAAAACGGATTTAAAACGATAAGACTCACAGTTGCCGCCGCTTTTCACAGCCACCTGATGAAAGACGCCCAAAAACCATTTATGGAAATCGTGGCCAAATCCGAAATGACGCCCACCGATATTCCGGTTTATTCAAACACCCTGGGCAGCCCTTATCCGGTTGAGACAAATCAGGCCAAGACAATTTTGGGTAAACAAATACTGTGCCCTGTTGATTTTGTAAACGATATCAAAAAGATGGCTGATTTCGGAATCAAAACGTTTGTGGAAGTCGGGCCCAAAACAGTCTTAACAGGGCTGGTCAAAGCCATTGCGACTGCCCCGGACATTGTCGTTATTCCTTTAGATGAGTCCGGCGGCAAACAATCGGGGATGTTGGATTTGGCCAAAACATTATGCCGCTTGGCGGCACTGGGATATCCTGTTCTTTTGAACCGCTGGGAAGGTGGAAACGAGCCTACAGAACCGGGTAAAAAGCCAAAAATGGAAGTCATGATATCCGGCGCCAATTATCTGGGTAACGTCAAATCCGCAGCCGGTTCGGGTTTTTCAGCAAAACCACCTCTAAGGAGCGCTGCAGAAAAATTTGATTTTGCGTCTATGGCCTTAAAGACGGTACAGGAAGGACTAAAGTCCATGCAGTCTTTACAAAAGCAGACTGCTGAAACCCATCAAAAATTTCTCGAGTCCCAAATGGCGTCCAATAAGGCGCTGCAGGCCATGGTTGAAAGCACCCAGAGGCTCATTGAATCTTCCCTGGGCATTTCCCCGTGCCCAAACGCTTTGTTTTCAGAAAAATCCATCATCCCGCCTATACAGGAAAAAAGTTCAGTTCCATCAAAAGAAAGCTCAGTTCATATGGTTTTTCCGGCAGAAACAGGTGCGCAGGAGTGTCCGGTTTCTTCTTCTCATCCCCAGCCTCCCGTTAAACCTGCAATCGCCAACGAAATCCGGTCCGTTTTGTTGACCACGGTCAGCGAACTGACCGGATACCCCATGGAAATGCTGGGGCTTGACATGGATATCGAGGCGGATCTGGGAATCGATTCCATCAAGCGAGTGGAAATCCTCTCTGCAATGGAAGAAAAAATACCCGGTCTCCCTCAGGTTCTACCGGAAATGATGGGCACAATGAAAACGCTCAATCAAATCATTGCCTATCTTTCATCTGATACATGCGGAATTGATAAACAACGTATTAGTTTATCTTTTAAGGGGATAACAAACAACCAAAAAGCCGATGACATTGCAGATGTTCTTCTCACCACGGTCAGCGAACTGACGGGTTATCCTGTAGAAATGCTGGGGCTTGACATGGATATCGAGGCGGATCTGGGAATCGATTCCATCAAGCGAGTGGAAATCCTCTCCGTCATGGAAGAAAAAATGCCGGGCCTCCCCCAGGTCGAACCCGAAATGATGGGAACACTTAAAACGCTGAACCAAATCATTGGATTTCTCTCATGTGCGAATTCAGATAAACCCGTTCCCATGGTCAAGACCAGCCCCTGCATCGACCGCCGGATCATTTCCCCGATTTCCGAACCGTTTGCGCCATCTACTTTTGTTTCGCTTTCTTCCCAAAAAACAGTTTATGTTTCAAAAGATTTTTCCGGACTTTCTTCAGCCATTGCATCAGAATTCATATCGCGAAACATCCATGTTGCTTTGATTGAACCTGACGTTCTTAAAAATGATAAATTCTTTGAGAATGCTGCCGGTCTGATTCTTTTGCCGCCCGTGAAACCGCCATCAGAGCCGATTCACTGGGATCAAAACCAGGCTGCCTTTTTAAATGAGGCGTTGATGCTTGCCAAGAAGTTCGGGACAGAGCTTTCCGAGTCCGCCGGAAAAGGCAGATCCTTCTTTGCCGCCATAATGAGACTTGACGGCGCCTTCGGATTCAAAGGCGGACCGGTAGCCGATCCGATGATTGGAGCGCTTGGCGGCCTTGTTAAAACGGCAGCCATTGAATGGCCTGAGGTCTTTTGCCGTGCTTTCGATATTTCACCCGACTGGAAAGATTTGCCGTCTATAGCCAAATCGGTTGTAGACGAGTTGTTAGGCGATCAACCCACATCTTCCATGGAAATCGGATTGAATCCGGATACCCGGCTTATATTGAAAGCCATTCATTCGCCTTATCCGGATGGAGAGCTGCGTATTTCCCAAAAAGATGTCGTCGTCGTAACCGGCGGAGCAAGAGGCATAACCGCTCAGACGGCTTTGGCGCTTGCCGGTCAATGCAAACCGGCTCTGGCCTTGCTGGGCCGCAGCCCGGCTCCTTTTGAAGAGCCGGCATGGCTAAAAGGGAAAATCAACCCGACGGAGATGAAAAAATCCATTCTTGAGCATGAATTTTCAGGAAAAAGCATAATACCGGCCATTCTGGAAAAAAAATATCGACACTATGCGGCCAACCGTGAAGTCGCCTGCAATCTGGATGAAATTCGAAAAACAGGCGCAGCGGTCTACTATTATTCCGTTGATGTTTGCGATAAAAACCATGTTTCATCCATCATTAAAAAAATCCGACAAACCCATGGCCCCGTGTCAGCCCTTATCCATGGGGCCGGTGTAAGAGAAGACAGACTGATCATCGATAAAACGGAAGAACAATTTCAACGGGTATTTGAAACCAAGGTGAAGGGATTATACAATCTTCTGGATGCAGTCGAAGGAGATGATTTAAAATATCTCGTACTGTTTTCGTCGGTTGCCGCAAGAATGGGTAATAAAGGGCAATCCGATTATGCCATGGCCAATGAAGCACTGAATAAAATCGCGCAACATCAAGCTTTTGCACGCCCTCAATGCCGGGTGGCATCCATCAACTGGGGGCCTTGGGACGGCGGTATGGTTACAACACCGCTGAAAAAAGAATTTATCCGCAATAACATCAGTTTGATCCCATTGATCGCCGGCGCCGAGTGTCTGCTTGCTGAAATGAAAGGCGGGCTGTCCCAACCGGCGGAAGTCGTGATCGGGACTCCAATCATCGAAGAAAAAACAAGCGTCAAACAAACGCATAAACAAGATGCGCCGGCCGTTAAGCTCTCCTTCATGAATCAAAAGCCCGGGTTTTCCCTTGCATTTGAACAGGACATAACCCTTGATGATTATCCGGTATTGCACTCCCACAGGTTAAACAGAATTCCCGTGGTTCCGCTTGCGATCATGACGGAGTGGTTCGCCCACGGCGCACTCCATGAAAACCCTGGGCTTTATCTTCATGGAATAGACGATATTCGCATGTTGAGCGGCATCAAACTCGACCAAAAAACCAGAAAAATAAAACTTTTCATAAGCAAAATAAGAAAAAAAGCATCAGGTTTCGAAGTGTCGTTGGAAATCAGAAACGCAATACGCGAAGAAACCGTCCACGCCAGTGCCAAAGCCATATTAACCGAATTGCCTCCGGAGCCGCCGGTTTTTGAGCTTCCTGATTTTTTCAATTCAAACGGCTATTCACGCGGCATAGCGGAAATCTATGACCAGATTCTTTTTCATGGCCATGATCTTCAGGGGATAAAGGAGGTTTCCTGTTTAACGGATGCAGGAATGGTTGCGCGCATTTTACCTGCTCCATCTCCGAAAAAATGGATGAAAAACCCATTGCGGAACAATTGGGTGTGTGACCCTCTGGCCCTGGACTCCGCATTTCAGATGGCATCCTTATGGTGCTTTGAAAAACTCGGGAATGTTTCACTGCCTGTCTATGCTGCGAATTACCGCCAATATCGGAACCATTTCCCAAAACTGCCGATAACCGTTGTCATGAAGGCGACTCATGCCAAAAATCAAAAAATGAGAGGGGAGTTTACCTTTCTTGACGACAGCCATGGCGTGATTGCCCAGATTTTGGGATTTGAGGCCGTTGCAGATGAAACTCTGAACAAAGCATTCAAGCCGCAATTCGAACGGCTTGATGGATCACGGCTGAGCGCGTGATCCACCAAACATCAATGCTTTTTTGAATACAATGGCGATATGTCGCGCAATGTTTTTACGACTTTCCCAAGTGCGGACAAAAATTTCATAATATCATCTTCGGTATTTTCCACACCATAAGCCAGAACCAATGTGCCTTGAGCATCCTCATGGCTCAACCCGATGGACAACAGAACATGGGAAGCTCTCAGCGAACCCGTGGCGCAGGCTGATCGGGTTGAGACAGCGATGTCTTCGTCGTCAAGCATCAGCATGACGCTTTCACCCTCAATGTATTTTATGGAAATGGACAGCAAATTGGGAAGGCCAAATTCAAAAGGGGTGTTGATGATGTACTCATCCATATAATTGGGCAGTTCGGACAGCAGTTTGTTTTTCAAAACAAGAAGATGATCCAGTCTTGTGTTCATGTGTTTTTTGGCTAGATCTGCGGCCACGCCCATACCGATGATGCCGATCAGGTTTTCAGCGCCGGCCCGTTTGTTCCCCTCCTGAACGCCGCCGTCCAACAGCGGCCAGACCATGGTTCCTCTCCGGATGTAAAGACCTCCGACGCCTGTCGGTCCGTAAAACGTATTTGAGGCAAAACTGAGAAGGTCAACCCCCAGATTTTGGACATCCATCGGCATCACGCCCACGGAATCCACCGCATCTGTATGAAAAATAACCTTTCTTTCACGGGTTATCCGGCCAATTTCTTCTATCGGCTGGATGGTTCCGGTTTCGTTGTTGCGGTGCATGATTGAAACCAGAATAGTTTCATCCGTAATGGCATCGGCGATTTCCTGCGGGTTTACGCGGCCTTTGGAATCAACGGATACCGATGTGATTTTAAACCCGTGGGATTTCAGCCGGCGAAGGCTTCGAATGACGGCATTATGTTCAACATTGGAGGTAACGATATGCTTTCCTTTTTCGGTATTTGCCCACGCCACGCCTTTAACGGCGTGGTTCACCGATTCCGTTCCTCCCGATGTAAAAACGATTTCCTTTGCCGAGTCGCAATTCATCAAAGCGGCAACGGATTCTCTCGCCTTTTCCAAAGCTTCTGCTGCTTCCTCTCCCTTTTTATGCTGGCTGGACGGATTGGCATAATCGGCGTTGATGGCATCGATCATCGCCTGTTTTACTTCAGGCAAAATCGGCTTTGAAGAGATATGGTCTAAATTGATAACCTTCATTTTACATGTTTCCTTCTATGCTTGCGACGGATTAATGATGGTCTTCCACCAGGCTGGTCTGGCAGGCTTTACAGAACGTTGCGTCTTCCTTAATCTCCACGTCGCAATACGGGCAATAGCATTTATCGCCATGATTATGCTCGTGCTTATCCTTACGTTTGAGCTCCACCACAGGTTTGCCGCTTTTGCGGCCCTCATAATCCTTTATAGCCATTTGCAGGGCATCTGCCCCTAAATTGGAACAATGCAACTTGTTTTTCGGCAATCCTTCCAAGGCTTCTGCGACATCTTTGTTGGTGATTTTTTTAGCTTCTTCTATGCTTTTCCCCCGGGCGAGCTCAGTCAACATGCTCGAAACCGCTATGGCTGACCCGCAGCCAAAGGTCTGGAACTTAATGTCATCGATCACATCCCTGCTTATTTTTAAATAAATGGTCATCATATCGCCACACAACGGGTTGCCTACCTCGCCGATTCCGTCAGCATCTTCAATAACGCCGACATTTCTCGGGTTCCTGAAATGATCCATCACTGTTTTTGAATACATAAAAATTCCTCCTCACATGATTTTCTACTGCCGACGCTTCTTTTGTTTGAAGTTATAATACATTAATCATCGAAATGACCACCGTAAAGACGACCGGCAGAAATTATTTAACGGATATTTTATTAAAACCATAGCATCTTGTTCTAAAAATCACAATGGATCATGGAACAAAATAAAAAAACCGATTTTATAAGCGCACGGCAACTCATTCATCGATGTTTTTCCCATCTTTTTGACAATCTGTTTGATTTAATGGTAAAAAGCAACTATAAAAAAATTTTTATGTACTCTGAACTATTCTTCCATTTTTAGTCAACAAGTACTATCGTTGTGAACCTGTTGTATTGCTTAAAGAAGTATTTGTTATACCTATATATTTAAGTATTTATTACACCCTTTAACAAAATATTACAATATCTCAAGGGACTCGCTGAATGGATGATTCAACCCCCCTCTATAACAGCCGAATTACAAAGATTTATCTCGAATACCTCAATAAATATTATCCTGCTATGGACGTGGATTCCATCCTTCAATATTCAGGGATGACCAGAGAAGAAGTTTCCGACCAGAGACATTGGTTCAACCAGAGTCAAGTGGACCGTTTT
>CAYTSY010000004.1:25282-26298 GCA_964440555.1 uncultured Desulfobacteraceae bacterium | reverse complement strand
GCGGTGACAGAAAAAACGGGCAACCCGAACATCCCCAGAGAAGCCGGCCGATATGGATTCGAAAGTCCTGAAGCCACGGGTGTCGCCAGATATTATCTGTTGGGACTTTTAAAGCTAACGTCTCTTTACCTTTTAATTAGCAAGGTTTATTCGGTATTTAGCAAGGCCGTCACTATCAAGGGCAGAAAGTTGGGTTCAAACAAGGTTGAAATAGTTTGTACGCCAAAGCCGGGGGTTAATGAAAAACCATATCAGTGTGAAAATCGAATCGGCCTATTTGAAACCGTAGCAAAGCTGTTTACCTCGAGGTTTGCCGATATTTCAGAAACCTCATGCTTTCATAAAGGTGCAGACTGCTGCTGCTACATTATAACGTGGGACACAAACCCATCTGATGTCTGGAAACAAATCCGGAATGCATCACTTTCAATCGGATTAATTGTTTTTTTTATTCTCTTTTTTTTCCTGCAATTAAGAGACTGGGGCATTGCGGCGCTTGCATATTCATGTCTGTTATCATTGCTGTCAATCATCCCGGAACAACTAGAAAAAAAAGAATTGACCAAAAATTTAGAGACTCAGGGCAATTTGGCGCAAAGCCTATTGGATGAAATGAGCATACGCCATAACAATGCTCTTCTCATCCAAGAAATCGGAAAAGCTACATCTTCAATTTTGGAAATTGACACCTTAATAGAAGCCATTGTGCGAAGCATGGAAATGCATATGGACTTCGACCGTGGAATGATCATGCTGGCCAATGAAGATAAAACGCGACTTATCTTTAAAGCAGGATACGGGTATATCCAGGAAAAAAAAGATCTTCTGCGCCGTGTTGAATTCAATTTATCCAATCCGGAATCAAAAGGCGTGTTTGTCGTCACTTTTAAAACGCAACAACCTTTTTTAATAAACGATTTTTCGGAAATTGAGAGAAAACTTTCTCCCAGGAGTTTACAGTTCGCGAAGGAGATGGGTGCGACGTCAATGATATGTGCACCCATTGTATATGAAAA
>CAYTSY010000004.1:20745-25272 GCA_964440555.1 uncultured Desulfobacteraceae bacterium | reverse complement strand
TTGGCATTCTAACCGTTGATAATATTAACTCAAAACGGCCTCTGACCAAAAGCGACATGAGCTTTATTACAGGCGTGGCTTCCCAAGTGGCGATCAGTATCGTAAACGCCATGTCCTTCCAAAAGCTTCAGGACAGTGAAAGAGAGTATCGAGACTTAGTTGAAAACGCCAACAGCATAATTATGCGTCGGGATGTTCGCGGGCAAATAACTTTTTTTAATGAGTTTGCTCAAAAATTTTTTGGTTACCAGGAAAATGAGATACTTGGAAAAAATTTTGAAGACACCGTCCTTAAAGGTAACGTGTCCGCCCGCCTTGAATTTAATCAATTGGTCTCTTCTCTCCAAAACAATCCTGAAAAAAATGTCATCAGTGAAAATGAAACGCCCCTTAAAAGCGGGAGACAGGCATGGATAACCTGGACGTACAAAGCAATATTCGACTCACACGGCCAACTGAATGAGATGTTGTGTATCGGAAACGATATCACGGAATTAAAAAATGCAGGAATAGAAAAGGCCGAGCTTGAGGCAAGGCTGCAAAGGGCGCAAAAAATGGAAGCTATCGGCACATTGGCCGGCGGCGTAGCGCACGATCTAAACAATATCTTATCCGGAATTGTGAGCTACCCGGAATTGTTGCTGATGGACCTGCCGGCTGACAGCCGCCTCAGGAAACCCATATCCACCATTCAAAAGGCGGGTGAACGGGCTGCCGCAATCGTACAGGATCTGCTTACCCTTGCCCGAAGAGGTGTGATCAGTACAAAAGTCATCAATTTAAACACAATCATAGGAGAATACCTTAAAAGCCCTGAGTGCGATCAAATCAGGGGCTACCATCCCAATGTTAAAATAGACTATCTTCCCGACAAAAGTCTTTTAAACATTTCCGGTTCCTCCGTTCACCTCACAAAAACCATAATGAATCTGGTCAATAACG
This sequence comes from uncultured Desulfobacteraceae bacterium, assembly GCA_964440555.1. Classification (GTDB taxonomy): domain Bacteria; phylum Desulfobacterota; class Desulfobacteria; order Desulfobacterales; family UBA5616; genus CAYTSY01. The sequence goes on along the minus strand of CAYTSY010000004.1, from coordinate 24,330 downwards.
CTGCTGAAGCCACAACAGGCTCGGGAGAAATAACAATAACAACCAGAAATAAGTACGTCGATCAAATCATTAATGGATTTGACAAGGTTAATGAAGGAGACTACGTGGTTGTCAGTGTTACGGATACCGGAATCGGAATATCGCCCAAGGACATAGAGAGAATTTTCGAGCCGTTTTATACCAAAAAAGTAATGGGGAAAAGTGGGACAGGTTTGGGTATGGCAGTAGTTTGGGGAACCATAAAGGATCATAACGGATATATCGACATCCAGAGCACTGAAGGCAAAGGCACGACTTTTACGCTTTATTTTCCGGCAACCCGAATGGCTATTACGTCCGATGCCAAATTAACCTTCACCGATATCCAAGGCAAAGGTGCAAAGATACTGGTTGTGGATGATATTCTTGAACAAAGGGAAATTGCATTGGAGATGCTTAAAAAATTAAACTATTCCGCAGAAGCTGTTTCCAGTGGGAAAGAAGCCATAACCTACTTAAAACAGTATCCTGTCGACATCGTCATTCTGGATATGATTCTGGGGGGAGAGATGGATGGATTGGATGTCTATAGGAAAGTGCTTGAATTCAAGCCGAAGCAAAAAGCCATCATCGCCAGCGGGTATTCTGAAAGTGTACGTGTCAAAGAAGCCCAAAGGTTGGGAGCAGGCGCATATCTTAAGAAACCTTACCTCATTGAAAAAATCGGCAAAGTACTCAAGGAGGAGCTTGACAATTGACGGTATGCCGACTAAAAAGATCGACGGCGCTGGAGCTCTCCATAAAACACTTTAATGTATCCCGCGCCGAGGGCATTGGATAAACCGTTCTTACAGCGATGAGGAGTTTTATGCCGCGACTTCTATTGGTGAATCCGTCAAATACCCACAAAGGCCTCGGAAACATCGGTTCAACGGCTTTCCCTCCGTTAAACCTGCCATACCTCGCTGCGCTAACGCCTGCACATTATCAGGTGGAAGTCATTGATGAAAACATCGAGCCATTTCGTTATCGTGACGCAGATATTGTAGGAATCACCGCCTATACGGCCTCTGTCTATCGGGGGTATCAAATCGCTCAACTTTATCGTGAAAAAGGCATACCTGCCGTCATGGGGGGCATTCACGTATCGATGATGCCTGAAGAAGCGCTTGATTTTTGTGATTGTGTTGCTGTTGGAGAAGCTGAAACAATCTGGCCGGAAATCCTTAGAGACTTTGAATCCGGCAGTCTTAAGAAAAAATATATAGGGGAAAAGGCGGACTTAGCGGAAATCCCGATACCCAGACGTGATATACTCAAAAACAAGTACTATCGATCAGGAAGCATCCAAACATCGCGTGGCTGTCCGATGAATTGTTCTTTTTGCTCGGTTACCGCATTTAACGGTCAACATTATCGAAGACGCCCTCTGGCGTCAGTGATTGAAGAGCTTGAACAGATACCCCAAAAAACCATATTGATTGCAGATGATAATATTGCCGGCCATAGAAGGCAGGATTTGGAATGGGTCCATGATTTTTTCACCTCTATCCTTAGAAAAGGGATAAAGAAAAACTTCATTGCTCAGGCATCCATTCAATTCGGCGAAGATGCTGAATTGCTGAAGCTTGCCGCTGCCGCCGGTCTTAAAATCATCTTTGTCGGGATGGAATCCATAAACATGAACAGTCTGAAATCTTATGGAAAAAGCGTCAATATAAAAAAACTTGAGCAAAACAGATACATCGATCTGATAAAAAATATCCGTAAGGCGGGCATACTTTTTATGGGTGCTTTCTTAGTCGGCGGTGATGATGAAGATATATCGATATTCCAATCCACTCTGGATTTCATAAAATCATCAAAAATTGATATCCTCCAGGTTACAAAGCTTACTCCCATGCCCGGTACTCAGCTCTGGGAAACAATGAATAAGGAAAACCGAATGATAGATCAAGTCTATCCTCAGGCATGGGAAAACTACCGCTTTTCAAGAATCCTTTTTCAGCCGGCAAATATGTCAATAGAAGATATTTATGAAGGATATGCCTATTTAAAGAAAAGCTATTTCAGTTTATGGGAAACCGTCAAAAGAACTTCTTCGACACTGATCACAACGAAAAGTCTGGCGTCGGCAATCCTGTCCTATAAATTTAACAGTTCATATAACAAAGCCTTCCAAGATTCAGAAAATTTTCATTACGCCAAAAAGCCGGGCCTAAAGAGAAAATTTGAACACAAACGGCTTACATTTTAAGCATCGGTTTACTACCATGATAGACATACATGAATCCAGTTAACTATTTAATGGAAAACGAGGAAGAAACGTTGCGCCTTGATCTCAAAACAGCAGGAACAGCTGTTGAGGAACAGGCATTATGGGCGGGAATTAAACGCGGCATGCGTGTGGCGGATTTAGGGTTTGGGTCAGGAAAGACCACCTGCCATTTGCACAAACTGGTTCAACCTCATGGTGAAGTCATCGGGGTTGATTTTGCGGAGGACAGAATACATTATGCGAACCAACACTACAAAAAAGAGGGTATAACATTTCTCCAGGGAGACATTCGGGCGCCTCTCACCGAAATCGGATTATTCGACTTCATATACGTTCGTTTTGTATTGGAATATTACAGATCAGACAGTTTTGAAATCGTAAAAAATATTTCAACCAATATAAAACCCGGAGGAATTCTTACACTTATCGACCTGGATAACAATTGCCTATGCCATTTTGGGATGCCGGAAAGGCTGGAACAAACGCTTTTTAAGCTTATGGGCATTTTGGAAGAGAAAGCAAATTTCGATCCGTATGCGGGAAGAAAGCTCTATTCATTCCTTTATGATCTCGGTTATGAAGATATTGACGTTCATATGGCCCCGCACCATCTCATTTTCGGCAAATTAAACAATATTGATGAATTTAACTGGTCCAAAAAAGCGCAGGTTGCGGTAAAACATCTTGGATATAAATTTGAGCAATACGAGTATGGTTATGAAGAATTTTACGATGAATTTAAACGCTTTTTTGATGATCCCAGAAGGTTTACCTATACGCCGCTTATTTCATGCAGAGGGCGAAAACCCGCTTCATAGCAATCGACCTTACTCGCTGAGGTCTTTTGAAAACTGATCCATCGTCAATCGCAAGAAGCTCAGGATCTTTCATGGCTCTGCAAATGACCCATTCGCCTGATATATTTTTTAAGATAAGTAAAATACGGGTCGGATTGCTCAACCTCTACAACCCATAGCGTATAGGTTTTTTCATAATTTACCGACATCTCGTCCGCATAAGACTGCGGATACAAAAGAACCGGCATATCGTAGTTCTGAAACTGAAATGAAAAATGCCAAAGCGCTGAATCAAGCACTTCTCTTGAAAGGCCCTCCGGATCCACAACAAAAACGTGAACCCCATTGGTCAAATCAGATAAATTCAAGCCGATATCCGCAATATTGAGCAAGACAACCGCTTTAAGGGCATTGCCTTTTTTAAGTGCAAAAAGATGTTTTTCTCTTTTGAAACCCAGCCGGTTGTACTCCTTGACAAGCTCATCCATTTGTTCAGAGTCCGGCAGAAGTTCCAGAGCGTTCAACATGAGT
>CAYTSY010000004.1:0-20735 GCA_964440555.1 uncultured Desulfobacteraceae bacterium | reverse complement strand
GGGCCTCATAGCCATACGCCAGTTCCAAAAGGTCCTCCTTTTGAACGTTCATTAGATGCCATGGCTCTTTTAGCCCTTCGTGGGTTCCGGCCGGCTTATTATAATGGAAATAAGCAAATGAATCCAGGCTGCACATCCTGGGGTTTGCAATGCTTTTAGTTATTCCTCCAAACACACGGCTCGGAAACTTGTTCTCGGGCCTGTAATAACAGAAAACATAGTCCAGCCTGCTGGAAAAAATACGATGTGATTCATGTATAAACCGGCCTATCTGGTCTAAAACATCAATACCGGCAATAGTTGAAAAGGTGCTGTTCGCGGCATGGTGATGGATCATCCACGAATTCACATAAAACCGGAGCATGGCCATGTGGCCTAGTATCCGTCCATTATCCTGATAGATAAAATGCTTGGCAATTTTCAAAGGTTCACTGTATATTTTCCCATAGGTATCTTTGATCTTCTCCTTGTTCTCCTGAATAAAGGCATATTTTTCAGGATAAATGAAGCCCGTTTCAAAAAAGAACGACCAAAGATCGTCTAAGTTCACAGGGTTGCAAAAAAAGGACTTTGAGTCTTTGGCCTGATAAAGCAAAGCGAGCAGCTTTCCATGGTCTTCAATATCCATATCCAGGATGGCAAAACCACACTTTACAACTTCTTTTTTTTCTACATCAAAATCGCCTGTTCTATAAATCACCTGGGTTTTACACGTTGTCCTGAAAGTACCTGCAAAGTCGATATCAATATCGGATAAAATCATTCCGGGGATAAGCACCGAGTTTTCCTTTTGTTCTGCCACTGAAAAGCCTGAACCGGATAAGTCGCAGATTTTTAGTTTCATGCGCTTTTTTGTTAAAGGATGCGTGAATTCAATATTCGGGGATGGAATCAATTGTTGACGCAATGATCTGAACTCTTTTTGTTTAAGTCTTCTTGCCGGATCATTTAAAGGTTCAAGGAAATAATTTCTGGTTCCCCTCCCTGATGTATGCTGCAAGATTTTGCATTCGCCTGCATAAAACATGCAGTGATTGTCGGAAAGGATAAGCGTTGCCTTAAAATCGGAATTGATCCATAAAAATCTTTGCTGAGAATTTTCAGATATCTCTACACGAAAGCAATCTGCGCTGAAATTGATCAGCCGGCCTTTAAACGACACGCTGTTTTGGATAAGCTGGGCATTTATTCCTTCACAGGGATACCGCCTCAACCTTCTCTGGTCGACTTCCAGACAGGTTTCCGGAAGCATGACGCGAAGGCCGCTTTTGGTGATCCGGACATCCACGGGCTGGAAGACAAGCATATTTTTCCCGTTGGTTATCCTAATTTCGCTGAAAACATAGGATGCCAGCCGATCTGTTTTCCCCGCTTCAGATTCCGGCCAGATGCAGTGCAATTCACCTCCAGTGCATGGTTGGGGTTTTGCCTTTACGGATAGAGTCTGATTATACTTTAAATGTTTAAAATTGATTAAGATTGTTCCATCCTGAAAATGGATATAATTCAATTTATTGATCAGATGGTCTTTGCGTATTTCTTTTCGATGATAAAGATTCTGATTTTCCATGCAGGCGTTTTCCGATGGTAAAGGAGAAAAGGGAGAAAAAGCATGGAAGGCTATTAGCAAACTAAATATTGTGTGTCAAGAAATAAAACAGTCTATATATTGATTTTAGGCAGAGCAGGAGCAAAGAGGTACCGTTGCTTCAACCCCCATTTTCCATGATCTGGGTAATGGGAAGGGTTGCAATGTCGATGAATTTTCCATATTTTTTGTCGTCGTTTCCCAGCAAATCCATAACCCTCGCAAAACCATTGGGGGTGAAGACGGTCCGTTCCTCCCCCATTTTCCGGTTTACCCCAAAACGGATGCTATTGAGCCCTTCAGGGTCGAGCTTGCCGATAACGGATTTTGTTGTCCAGATTTCCCCAAATCGAGCGAAATCGGACAATCTTCCGGCATAGTTGATGGAGTCTCCAAGAGCCGTGAACTCGACGGTTGGTGCAGAGCGAATGGTTCCAAAAAATTCCTGCCCCTCATTGATGCCGATATTCAAATACATATCCTCGACCGAGCCTTTCTTAATTTTCCATTCGCTGCTGAATTTTCTCATGGCATTCTTTAGATCCAATGCACAATTAATTGAATTCATAACATAATCTGTTCCAGGTTTTTTAATAAAATAATAAAGCATCCCATCGCCGGCATGTTTTCCGTATATGCCGCCGTATTTGTCAAAACAGCCGGCCAGTGATTCCCACAGCTTGTTGATCAGTGAAAAATACTCACCAGGAAGAAGTTCAGCACTGATTTTTACTGAATCCTGAAGGTCTGCGACCAGAACGCACAACGATACCAGGGCGGGCATGCGCTGCTTGAGCAGATCATGGATTACCAGCTCCCGGCGAGAGAGGTATTCCATGACGTCGTTTGTCCGGCGATCGGTGGGCGCGTACACGAAAAAAGTGCCCTCTCGGAACATCATTGTGTAAACCTGATAATAATTCACATTCCCATCCGGCGATATCAATTGTGTTGGTCTACCATCAATAGTCTTATTTTCAGTCAGTTTCGTCTCATCGTATAAATCTGCTAAAAACTGAACCTCGGAATTCGATATTCCCTGATAGAGGCCCGGAAGTCTTTCTTTGGGAAATTTGGATTGAACAAAGGGCATATGAAAGGATATGATTTCTTTCCAATTGGACAAATGGGAATGAAACTCGAAGCTGAAAAACAATTTAAAGATATTACGAGATTCAATATCAGTTATGGAACAAATATTTCGATTAAAAATAAGATGTTCCGCTTCAGCGTTGATCCACTCCACTTCAAAATTGTTGTTGACCAGATAGGCCGGCATATCCAGTTGACTGATGGTAAGCGTCAGCGGTTTGTATCTTTCAGGGGGCGGCGCATGCTTTAAGTCTTCAATCAAAGAATCGGAAGGCGACCTGCGAGGTTGTGTATCTGAAACAGAGTTCGGTTCCGGGGCAAAACGGTCGGCTTCCGTTTTATGAGCTGCCGTCCCACATTTTTCAGACCTCGGGAATATTTCCAACTTTCCGGAGCTTTCAAGAAATTGCCTTGCGATGTTCTCCATGGGTTCACCCTCCTGTTTTAAGCGTTTGACGGACGTTATCAACGAAATGACATTTTCCGGAAAATAACCGATCTGCTTTGTACCCTGCATGTCTTTGCCCGGATTCTGAACGACCGGCCGGGGAAGAATCCCCATTTTGATGTAGTTATTCAGGGTTGCTCTGGAAATACCCGCTTTCATTAAGACATCTTTGCTGGTAACCCATCGCTTATCAGGGATATCCGTCATTTTTTAATCTGTCCAATCGCTGTCGATTTTAAGTGTCTAATTTCCTATTATCGCCGATCCAACATTTAGACAGTTAATGCTATTTTGTCAAGAGAAAAATAACTTCTGTATAATATTTTTTTTAATTATTTTATATATTCGAAATATAATATATTAAATTAGAATGTTAAAGTGTCTTAGACATTATATAGGCAGCCTTCCTGTCCGGCGCTGGGGGTTACGTTTTGTGTTTATACAGTCTAAATTTTCGGACAGGCCATTACGCAGGAACAAAAGTGGGGGGGTCAATCGCCTTCAATATTCCGAAGCGTAAATTTTTTGTCTTGCTTTTGCAGCAGCCCGCAGCACATCGACTTTGACATCAACATAATCGTAAATGACTGCCTGTTTTTTTCCCGGCGCCGGCCGCAATACTCTGCCCACATACTGAAGCACCCTGCCGCTGAAACGGATGGGCGTGGTCAGGAAAAGAGGCGAAAGGTGTTTGTTGTCAAACCCCTCTCCGATGAGTTGGCCCGTCGCAATTAACACCCGGATTTGCCCCTCATCCAACTCATCGAGTATTTCCCGTCTTTCTTTTGCTGACAGGTCGCCGGTAAACAACCTTACCTGTACTTTATATTTGTACTGTAAAAGGGAAAATAGAGTTTGACAGTGTTTTTTTCTGTCCGACAACACCAGACAAACACCGTCGTTTCCCATGACCTCCCGGGCAATGTCCTCGGCGATCAGACGATTTCGTTGATCATTGGCTGTCAATTCGGAAAGCATTTTGGCATATTCACTCACAGGGCTATAGAAGGGCGAGAATTCGGTTTCCCTGAAAATGATCCGTGCCGACAGGACGTCGCCGGCCTCAACTAAAAGTCTCATATCCACTTTATGGTGGATGTCTCCAAGATGCCAGAAAATCAAGCTCGATAAATTATCCCTTCGCCAGGGAGTTGCGGACAACCCCAGCATGTACCGCGAATCAAAGGCAACCACCGCATCCGTAAACGTTCGGCTCGGACATCGGTGGCACTCATCCACAATTAAAAATCCGATACGGTCCGCAACCTCCTCCGCGCATTTATACATGGACTGAACCAGAGCGACGGTCACCGTTTCCCCTACCCTTTTGAACCCCCCGCCGATCATCCCGACGTCATGACCCTGGATATTTAAAAATTCTTCGATCCGGGCCGTCCATTGGTCCATCAGTTCCCGGGTATGTACAAGGATCAATGCCGGTTGTTTCCTTTGGGCCAGCATATAGAGGGCCATGATTGTTTTTCCGGACCCCGTCGGGGCATTCAACGTCCCAAAATCTTTCGTAAGCATCGCCTCGACGGCGTGTTTCTGAAACGGCTTAAGTTTTCCTGAAAACCGATGGTCAACCTCGGGCAGCAACCTTCGCCTGTCGTCAATATGATAGGCAACGCCGGACTCCCGGCACAGCATAATCAATTGCCGCATATACCCTCTTGGGATCAGAAGTCCATTGTCTTTGAGCTTGTCGTAAAACTTTAATACTCTCGGGACACCTTTGTTCCATCTGCCCATGCGGTGGTTCTCGATCCATTTCGGATTTTCAAACTTGAGGCGTTCCATTAAAACGTCGCGAAGATCCATGGGGATTTTCTTTATGATAAGAGAATTGGCAATCGTAATGTCCATTGCTCACGCCTTCCATGAAAATGGGCTGATATGCTTCAGCCCTCAGCCGTCAGTCTTCAGCAATTTTTTTTTATTTCCGCTCCATCTTAGGCACATGGGAATAAAAATTCAATTCATAAAAGCGGGAAAGTTTGATATAGGTTTTATTAAGAGGACTAAAATTAAAGACATACTTTAAAAATAACTTACAACATATTACTTTAACTTTATTTTTAACGATTTTACACATGACCCATCGATCTCCCATTGCAGTCGTGGGAATGTCCGGTATTTTTCCGGGCGCCCATGATCTGGAAACATTTTGGAAAACTCTTGTTAATAAAAAGGATTCCGCCGGCAACGTGCCGAATGGCCGCTGGATATCTCCGCCTGAGGTCATGACAGACCCTAAACCGGCGCCGGACAAGGCCTACTCCGCCAGGGCCTGCCTGATCGACGGATTTGTTTTCGATTCTTACGGGTTAGACCTTTCTCCAGAGGCGATCAACGAGCTGGATCCTCTTCACCTGCTCGTACTGCATGCCGGAAAAACCGCCCTGGCCCAGTGCCATCCGGAGGCGGCAGACAAAAACAGGATCGGCGTCTGTCTGGCGTCAATTGTTTTACCCACGGACGGATCTACCCGGTTAACCCGGGAAATCGGTGGTTTTTTTCTTGAAGACGCCCTTTTCGGTTCCGAGTCCGCAGGTATTGCCGGAACCTCTTTTTCCCCTAAAAACCATTCCCTCTCTGCCCGCGTTGCTTCATTTCCGGCAGTGCTCCTGGCGGGAGCCCTCGGCCTGGGGGGAGGCGCTTTCACACTGGACGCCGCCTGTGCCTCTTCCCTTTATGCCGTCAAACTGGCCTGCGACGCGCTTTTTGCAGGGCGCGAGGATATCATGCTCTGCGGTGGAGTGTCCAGGCCCGATGCACTCTTCACCCAGGTCGGCTTTTCACAATTGCAGGCCCTCTCCCCTTCCGGAAGATGTGCCCCATTTGATAAAACCGCAGACGGTCTGGTGGTGGGCGAAGGCGTCGGTATTCTGGCGCTTAAGCGTTTGGATGATGCGATCCGGGACAATGATGTTATTTACGGACTTATCCGGGGAATCGGCCTTTCCAATGATATTCGGGGCAATTTGCTCGCGCCGGACAGCGAAGGTCAGGTCCGGGCCATGCAAAAAGCCTATGCGCAGGCCAACTGGTCTCCTGCAGACGTAGATTACATCGAATGTCACGGTGCGGGGACGCCTTTGGGGGACCAGGTAGAGCTCGCCTCACTGCGCCGGTTATGGGAAGAAACGGGCTGGTCCAAAGAACAATGCGCCATCGGATCCGTCAAATCCGCCATCGGTCATTTGCTGACGGCTGCCGGAGCAGCCGGGATGATTAAAACCCTTCTGGGATTTACCCATCAAACCCTGCCGCCGTCGTTGAACTTTACCTGCCCTCCCGAAAACAGTCCGCTCATCGATGGGCCGTTTAAAGTGCAGACCCAACCTGAAACGTGGCGCATCCGGGACAAGCAAACGCCCAGGCGCGCCGCTGTCAGCGCATTCGGGTTCGGCGGAATCAACGGCCATATCCTGCTGGAAGAATGGACCGGGGCATCCGAATACCGATGCGATGAACCTGCGCTGTTTCCCATACCAACAGGAAACTCTCAAGGATCGCGAGTTCCTTCGAAAGGTAAACCCATGCACGGACCCAAGCCTCAAGTGGCGATCATCGGCATGGGAACAACGTTTGGGGCGCTGGCATCGTTGCGCGATTTTCAGGAAGCTATCTTCAAGGGAGAGCCCGTTATCGGCAAACGCCCCAAAAACCGATGGCACGGTTACGATGAGACGGTGAAACGGCAATACGGTCTGGAAAATCTTTTCGGCAATTATATGGAAGACATCGCGGTTGACGTGAGTGATTTTCATATTCCGCCCAATGAAATCCCCGATATTTTGCCCCAGCAGCTTTTAATGCTGAAAGTCGCGGCCTCGGCCATGAAAGATGCCGGACTGCCGCTCAGGGGCAAGCGGCCCGAAATGAGCGCCATCATTGGAATCGGATTTGATTTTGAAACCACGGGATTTAACTTGCGCTGGGATATGTTTAACCGGGTGCGTCAATGGAACGCGGATCATGGCTTAAACCTTTCGGAATCCGGGCTTGAGGCGTGGAGGAGCGCATTGATGGCTGCCGCCGGCCCTCCCCTAACGGCAGTGCGCACCGTCGGGGATCTGGGCAGTATTGTAGCCAGCCGGATTTGCAGGGAATTCCAATTCGGCGGACCGGGTTTTTCCGTTTCAAGCGAGGAGACCTCCGGAATAAAGGCGTTGGAAATCGGGGTTGGATTTTTGCAGAATAAAGAGATTGATGCCGTGTTGGTGGGGGCCGTGGATCTGTTTGGAGACGTCCGAAACATGGTGCTGAAAAACAGCACCCGGCCTTTTTCAAAGTCAGGCCGGATCCGGCCTTTTGACCAGCTTGCCGATGGCACCCTGCCCGGCGAAGGGGCCGCGGCTCTGGTTTTGATGCGCCTTGACGATGCGCTTGAAAACGGCCACCGGGTGTATGCCGTTATTGAGGGCATCGGGAAATCATCGAAAACTGCATCGGAATCGGCCTATACCGCCTCGTTGAAACGGACCTTCGACGATGCCGCCGTTTTGCCGGAAACCATAAGTTTGATCGAAACCCATGGAAGCGGCGATCCCGAAGAGGATAAAACAGAATGCCTTGCGCTGAACCGGTTTTTTGCGCGCCCTGTTGCTGCCGGGGACGCCTGCGCCGTTGGTTCCGTGAAACCCGTCATCGGCCATTGCGGGGCCGCTGCAGGGCTGGCGTCGGTCGTCAAAGCCGCGCTGTGTCTCTATCAGGAGATCATCCCATCCGTAAATGATTTCAGACAACCGAAATCCCCATGGAATCCGGATCACTTTTATATTCCGCTATTTTCGCATTACTGGCTGAAAAATGCCGGTGATGGCCCGAGAAGGGCGCTGGCTTGCGCCATGACGGTGGACGGCAATTGCATGCATACGGTTCTCGCAGAACATGACGCCTCAAAGTGGAGGGGAGCCAATTGCGAAACATCTGCGCAGATCAAACGGGAAAGAAAAAAACCATTGGGAGCCATGCCCCATGGGCTGTTTGTCGTCGAATCAGGGGATAAAGAAGACTTGGTCTCAAAACTGGACGCCTTGTCTGTTTTTATTGATGAATCTGCTTCAGAGCGCCGAAGCATGGCGCATGTTGCTGCTTTGTGGCACAACGCAAACAAGCCGGACCCTGAAAAAAAATTGGCTGCAGCCCTTATCGCAGGCGACCGTTTTCGACTACACCAAAGGATACTTGAAGCCAAAACAGCAATTTTGCAGAACAGGCCGGCCGCCGCCATGGGCCAGGACGGTGTTTTTTATTCTCCCAATCCCCTGGGGCCGTCAGCGAAAGTCGCTTTTGTTTATCCCGGCTCAGGCAATCATTATTTGGGCATGGGCAGAGAAATCGGAGTGATATGGCCGGATGTGTTTCGGGACATGGAAAAAAATACCCGGACATTAAAAACCCAGATGCTGCCTCATTATTATGTTCCCCGGCAAATGGATTATCCCGAGGGGTGGGAAAAAGCCGCGTATGAAAAAATCGCTTCCGACCCGTTGATCATGATATTCGGTCAGGTGGTATACGGTTGTCTGATGACCCGGATAGCCTCCGGATTTTCCATCCGGCCCGATGCCGTGATCGGCTACAGCCTAGGGCAATCCACCGGGTATTTTGCCACGGGCGTCTGGCAAAACCGCGAAGATATGTTACACCGGATGCTGAAAACGGACCTGTTTAAAACAGGCCTTGCCGGCCCATGCCTTTGCGCGCGACTGGCCTGGAATATACCGCCGGACCAGGACGTGAACTGGTGCGCTGCGGCAGTCAACCGGCCGGCAAAAGAAGTGAGTCAGACCATTAAAAAATATGCCTTTGCCAGGCTTTTGATTGTCAATACGCCAGAACAGTGCGTTATCGGCGGCAGAAAATCCGATGTGGACCTTGCCATCAGGGAGCTTTGCTGCGAATCGGTTTTTTTGAACGGCGTGGTTACGGTCCACTGCGATGCGGCCAAACCGGCGGCCGATGAATACAGAGACCTGCATCTATTTCCGTGCACGCCGCCCGAAGGCATCCGTTATTACAGTTGCGCAGACGGCTGCGTCCATGAACCATCGCCGGAGAAAGCCGCTGATTTAATACTCAAACAGGCGATTGAGGGATTTGACTTCACGAAAACCATATACCAGGCCTATGCCGACGGTATTGCCGTTTTCCTCGAAATGGGTCCCCACGCCTCCTGCACGGGGATGATTCGTCAGATTCTCAAAGACCGGCCGCATCTGGCTGTTTCAGCGTCTTTTCGCGGCGAAAACAGTTATTTAACGATGATCAAGGTATTGGGCGCCCTGATCGCCGAGCGCGTGCCCGTAGATTTGGAAGCGGCTTTCGGAGATTTGGATTTTCCTCCGGAAAGGGTTGCGCAAGCGGCTCAATCCAAAGGCCCTGCCCTTATCGTTCCCATCGGTGGAGAAAAGCCGCTCTTTCCCTCCCCGGCATCGTTTGCTTGCAGGCCTGTTTTAACACATCAAGCCGATAATACGTCTTCCGTATCTTCACAAGGAGAACATCACCTCTCACCCGGGGGGAATGCGTCTTTGCTTCCGTCTCCTTTTTCGGATCTGATCGCCGGTATGCGTGAAACCGCCCGGGCAGGCGCAGCGGCCCATGATGCCTTTCTGTCTCTTTCCACGGACATTGAAAAAAACTATGCCAGGGCCTTTGACCTTCAAAACCGGTTGCTGGGAGTTTTGATGGCAAGCCCGGAATTGCCGGGACGGCTATCACTGCCGGCGACGGATGAAACTGCACCGATAACGGAAGACCCGTTAGCGCTGTTTTCCAGAAACCAGTGCCTGGAATTTGCCGTGGGGTCCGTTGAAAAAGTGCTGGGCCCTGAATTTGCAGCCGTCGATACGTATGCCAAACGGGTTCGTCTGCCCAATGAGCCGCTGATGCTGGTGGATCGGATCATTTCCATTGACGGTGAAAAATGCGCCCTGGGATCGGGCCGGATCATCACCGAGCATGATGTCTTCGCCGGGGCCTGGTACCTGGACGGCGGCAAGGCGCCGGTCTGCATTTCAGTGGAAGCCGGCCAGGCCGACCTGTTTTTATGCAGCTATTTGGGCATCGACCAGCAGGTGAAAGGGCGGCGGGCCTATCGTCTGCTCGATGCAACGGTGGAGTTCCACCGGGGTCTTCCGGAACCCGGAGATACCATCCGATATGAAATCGAAATCGACCGGTTCGTCCGGCAGGGTGAAACGTATTTGTTTTTTTTCCACTTCAAGGGATTTATCCGGGATTGCCTGCTGATCACGATGACCCGGGGCTGCGCCGGTTTTTTCACCGATGAGGAAGTAACAAATTCCGGCGGCATCCTGCTTGACCCCGAGCAACGGTCTTCGGTCAGCGGACAAAAAGATCCAGGCATTATAGATCTTACCGTATTTTCAAAAAACGCTGTTTCGGACACGGATCTGGCCGGCCTTCGAAAAGGAAATGCCGCGCAATGTTTCGGGCCCCAATTTGAAGGAATCGAAATTCCCGAATCCCTGCGGTTGCCCGGGGGACAAATGAAACTCATTGACCGGGTGACCTGTATCGATCCTTCGGGCGGCCGTTTTGGTTTGGGCCTGATCCGTGCGGAAGCCGACATTCACCCGGACGACTGGTTCCTCACCTGTCATTTTCAAGACGACATGGTGATGCCCGGGACCCTGATGTACGAGTGCTGCGCCCATACGCTCCGGGTTTTTGTACAGCAAATGGGCTGGATTACAGACATTCCCGGGGTCTGTTATGAGCCCAAACCCGGCGTAAAAGCCATGTTGAAATGCCGCGGGCCGGTAACCCCGAAAACCCTGAAGGTTGCCTACGAAGTCGAAATAAAGCGTATCGGGACTGATCCGGAACCTTTTGTGATCGCCGATGCCCATATGTTCGCCGACGGCCGTTATATCGTTTTTTTTCAGGATATCTCCCTGAAGGTTTCTCATGCGCGGATGAGCGATATTTGCGACTTCTGGAAAAAACAAAAACCGCCGGGAGGCGAAACACCCCAAGCCCCCCCTGTCGCCTTCAGCCGCGAGTCGCTTCTGGAATTTGCATCGGGCAAACCTTCCCTGGCTTTCGGGAAGCCCTATGCGGTCTTTGATCAAAGCCGATTCATCGCCCGGCTGCCCAATCCCCCTTACCTTCTCATGGACCGCGTCACCCGGTGTGAGCCCGCCCCCTGGGTGCTCAAACCCGACGGATGGATACAATCGGAAGTCGACGTTTCTCCGGATCACTGGTATTTTGCCGCAAACCGGTCCGATGTGATGCCGTATGCGATACTGCTTGAAATCGCCCTTCAACCCTGCGGCTGGCTGGCCGCATACATGGGTTCCGCTTTAAAAATCGACAAGGATCTGAAGTTCAGAAACCTCGGCGGCAAGGCGATCCAGGAGAAAAACGTTATACGGAAAAAAACCGTCCTGACGACCCTGGCGAGGTTGAAACACGTCTCCACGGTCGCCGACATGATCATCGAGGAATTCGAATTTATCGTATCGGGCCCATACGGAACGGTGTTTTCCGGAGATACGACCTTTGGCTTTTTCACTCCGGATGCGCTCAAACGTCAGGTGGGGATACGGGACGCCGCCAACCGGTGTTATGTCCCATCGAAAGAGGATATGAAAAACACCCTCAATGTTGCCATGGATCTGATTTCACCCAGATTCCCCTATGACAACGACATTTCCCCGGATATCGTATTTCCCGGTTTTGCCGTTATGCCGGCAAAGGCGTTGCTCATGATCGATGAAATCCAAAGTTTTCCTGATACCAGCGGTCCCTCAAAACTGGGATTTATCCGCGGATACAAGCAGATTGATCCGGATGAATGGTTCTTTAAAGCCCATTTTTATCAGGACCCGGTCTGTCCGGGATCCCTGGGTATTGAATCGTTTATTCAACTGCTCAAATTTGCCGCCCTCAAACGATGGAAGGCATTGACGAATTCACACAGATTTGAAATGATAACCGGCAGGCAGCACCAGTGGACGTACCGGGGCCAGATCGTCCCGGAAAACCGACTGGTGGAAGTCGATGCCGCAATCACGGCGATTGAAGAAAAACCAACCCCGACGATCATGGCCGACGGTTTTTTAAAGGTCGATGGCCGGGTGATTTATGAAATGAAGGATTATGGGATAAAACTGAGTGTGAAAAGTGAAAAGTGAAAAGCTTAAAACCAGAATCTTGCATCTGCAACTCAAAACCCAAAACATAAAAAATGCGTTACAACAAAGTTTACATTGAATCTTTCGGCTATGAACTGGCCCGAAACGTCGTTACGTCCGATGACCTTGAAAGCCGTCTGGAACCCGTATATAAAGCCCTCCGCATCCAGAAGGGAACCCTGGAAGCGCTTACGGGGGTGAGCGAAAGAAGATTTTGGGACCCGGATTTTAAGATGAGCGCGGGTGCGATTTCAGCCGGGCAAAAAGCCATTGCCATTTCCGGCATTGATAAAAAAGAGATCGGCATGCTGATTTACGGCGGGGTGTGCCGGGACCTGCTGGAACCGGCAACGGCCTGCGCCGTGGCCCATGGTCTGGGTCTGGGAAGCGACGTTCTGCTGGCCGATGTTTCAAACGCCTGCCTGGGAATTTTAAACGCAATGGTGGATGTGGCCAATGCCATCGAGCTGGGACAGATCAGAGCCGGACTGGTGGTTTCCTGTGAATCCGCCCGGCATATCATCGACAGCGTTATCGAGCGGATGCTGGCTGAAAAAAACATGAACGCCTTTAAGAAAACCATCGCCACCCTGACCGGCGGTTCAGGCGCCGTGGCCGTCTTACTCTCCGACGGGTCTTTTTCCGGAAACGGCCATCAGCTTCGGGGCGGAACGGCAAAAAATGCGTCCGTGCATCACGGACTCTGCACCTGGGAAATTTCCTTTGCCGGTCCTCAGATGATGGAAACCGATACCGCCGCAGTCATGGCCAACGGGGTCAAATTGGGAATTGAGACCTTTGAAACCTTTAAGCGACAAATGAATTTAGCAGAGGATCAGCCGGACAAGGTTATCTGCCACCAGGTGGGCGTCGCTCACCAGCGGGCCATTCTGGCAGCACTGGGCATTCCCATGGAAAAAGATTTTACCACCTATAAATATTTAGGCAACATCGGCACCGTATCCTTGCCCATTACCGCCGCCATCGCCGAAGAACGCGGTTTCCTGGAACCGGGCGACCGGGTCGGCTTTCTGGGCATCGGCAGCGGTTTGAACTGCCTGATGCTCGATATCGTCTGGTGATGGCATGAAACAACGTAACGCCAAGCTCCCCTCTGCCGCAAAACCGCTTTATCCTTTCGGAGCTCACCGGATGCAGATCAACGGGTTTGCCTGCCATTATGTGGATGAGGGCGCCGGCGAACCCATTGTCATGGTTCACGGCAATCCCACCTGGTCATTTTATTTCAGGGAATTGATTAAGGGGCTTCGCAGCCGATACCGGGTGATTGCGCCGGACCATATCGGGTGCGGTTTTTCCGAAAAACCCGATGATGCCCGGTATGATTACCGTTTGAAAACCCGGATCGATGATTTCGGCGCCTTTTGCGCCCGGCTCAACCTCACGCAAAAGATGACCCTGGTGGTTCACGACTGGGGCGGAATGATCGCCATGGCCCATGCGGTAAAACACCCGGAGACCATAGGCCGGATAGTGATTATGAATACTGCGGCCTTTTTGCCTCCGGAAAATAAACCGATCCCGTTCAGGCTGAAGCTTATCCGCAATTTCAGACATTTTGCCGGTCCGGCGGTCCTGGGGTTCAATCTTTTCGCGCGTGCAGCAATCCATATGGCGCCTCGTAAAAAATTGTCCAAACCGGTGAAGCAGGGTCTGTTGGCGCCTTACAACTCCTGGCAAAACCGGATCGCCACGTTAAAATTCGTTCAGGACATTCCGCTTATCCCGGCAGACCCCGGTTATGACGAAGTTCTTGAAACCGACCGGCGCCTTCACCTGCTTTCGGATATCCCCATGCTGATATTATGGGGCGCTCATGATTTTGTGTTTGACATGGACTATCTTCCACAATGGCAAAAGCGTTTCCCGCATGCAACAGTGCATGTTTTTAATAATGCCGGGCATTATCTTTTGGAAGACGCACCGGACGAAGTCTTGAAAAAAATAAAATATTTCCTTATAACGCATCCGCTTACAGGATAATATTTTTTTAACTTTCAGCTTTAAACTTTCAACTTTTAACTTATACAATACCAGGCACTCAACCGTGGATAACTTAAATCAAAACCCAGACAATCCCATATTCAACATCTCTTCCCGTCTTCGGGAGAAGGCAGTGCTTCATCCGTTTCGGCGGGCGGTTGTTTATCCTTACTCCCTGGATGGCGCCGGCCGTGCAACCTATACGCAACTGACTTTCGCGCAACTGGACCAGGAATCCGACCGGCTGGCCCAGGGGCTGAATCAGATCGGCATCACCCGGGGAACCCGGACGATTTTAATGGTGCGTCCGGGTATCGATTTTTTCATTTTAACCTTTGCTCTTTTTAAATCGGGCGCTGTTCCGGTAGTGGTCGATCCAGGGATGGGCATCCGAAGAATGCTCCTGTGCTTAAAGGAGAGCGACCCTTCCGCCTTTATCGGCATTCCCAAGGCCCATCTGCTCAGAAGCCTTTACCCCAAATATTTTGCCTCTGTAAAGACCTGGGTCACGGTGGGCAGAAGGTGGTTCTGGGGCGGCCAGTCATATCGCCGCATCATGGAACGCCCTCTTGACAAGCCGTTTCCGACGGCCCGGACCCGCATCAATGATCCTGCCGCCATTTTGTTTACGACCGGGAGTACAGGCCCCGCAAAGGGAGCGGTTTACACTCACGGCACTTTTGATGCCCAGATCAGAACTATCCAATCCTGTTTTGAATTCGAAGAAGATGAAATCGATCTCCCGACGTTTCCATTGTTCGCCTTGTTCGACCCGGCCCTGGGAATAACTGCGGTGATACCTGATATGGATCCCACGCGGCCGGCCCTGGTCAACCCGGTAAAAATCATAGAAGCCGTCAATAACCACGGCGTCACCAATATGTTCGCTTCCCCTGCGCTGTTGAACCGGGTGGGACAATACGCCAAGGAAAAAAATATCACGCTTATATCCCTTCGGCGCGTGGTCTGTGCCGGTGCTCCGGTACGACCTTCCGACGTCGGACGGTTTTGTTCCATCCTGACTGCGGATGCCCAGGTCCATACCCCTTACGGCGCAACTGAGGCCGTGCCTGTTTTGACCATCGGTAGCCGGGAAATCCTTTCCGAAACAGCAGAACTCAGCAAAAAAGGATACGGGATGTGCGTGGGACGGCCTCTGAACGATCTGGAAGTAAAAATTATCAAAATCACAGACGGCCCTATTGAGACCTGGTCCGACGACCTGCTGCTGGATACCGGCGATATCGGTGAAATTACGGTTAACGGCCCCCTGGTTTCAAGAGGGTATTTCAATCGGCCCAAAGCCGATGCCCTCTCAAAAATCCGGGACAACCAAGGGGGGGTATGGCACCGGATGGGAGACCTGGGCTGGCAGGACAACAAAGGACGGATATGGTTTTGCGGCCGAAAAAGCCACCGGGTTATCACCGAAAATGGGAACCTTTTCACCATTCCCTGCGAAACGATTTTCAATAGCCATCCCGCTGTTTTCAGAAGCGCGCTGGTGGGAATCGGGAAGCCGCCGAAACAGACCCCGGCCATCATTATTGAGTTGAATCAAAAGGACCGGCAGATGCCCAAAAACGAGCTCATACAGGAACTTCTGATTCTGGCCGGGGACCATGTACTGACCGAAACCATCGATATTATTTTATTTCATGATCACTTTCCGGTGGATATCCGGCACAACTCAAAAATCTTTCGTGAAGATCTGGCCCTGTGGGCTCAGAAAAAGCTCATCCACCATAGAGATGAAAACCGAAGAGACGAGAAAAAGACGACGGCAAAGGGAAACCGTGATTTCAAAAAATAAAGAAACCGTTCTGGTGACCGGAGGTGGTGGGTTTTTAGGCAAAGCGCTCGTCCGGCGCCTTGTCAGGCAAGGCGCCGATGTCCGCAGTTTTTCCCGGGGCGCATACCCGGAACTTACAGACATTAACGTCACACACATCCGGGGCGATGTTTGCGATCCAAAAGCCGTGGACAGCGCCTGCAAAGGCGTGGACGTCGTGTTTCACACCGCTGCCAAAGCCGGCGTATGGGGCGACTACAAAGACTATTATCAAACCAATGTTGCCGGAACACAAAACATCATCGAAGGGTGCAGACTAAACAGGGTCGGGCGGCTGATTTATACCAGTTCCGCCAGCGTCATTTACACCGGCAAAGACATGACCGGCGGAAATGAGTCCCTGCCCTACCCCGCCCGTTACATGACCCACTATCCCAAAACCAAGGCCATGGCCGAATGTTTAATCGTCAAGGCCGCCGACCAGAGCCTCAGGACGCTTATACTGCGCCCCCACCTGATCTGGGGTCCGGAAGACAACCATCTTATTCCCCGAATCATTGACCGGGCGGATAAACTTTTTATCGTGGGCAACGGCAAGAATATTGCGGACACCATTTACATCGACAACGCAGTGGACGCGCATTTGCTGGCCGCGGAAAAGCTCCTGGAAAACCCCGGGCTTTCCGGAAAAATATACTTCATCAGTCAGGGAGAACGCCTCGCCGTCTGGGAGATGATCAACCGTATTCTGTCGACAGCCGGATGCAAGCCGGTTAAACGCCGCATCCCGGCAAATCTCGCGTGGTGTGTCGGCGCTGTCATGGAATTGATTTACAGTGCTTTAAAAATTAAAAAAGAGCCTCATATGACGCGCTTTGTGGCGCGAGAACTGTCCACCTCCCACTGGTACGACATCACGGCAGCCGGAAGAGACCTGGGATATGAACCCCGGATTACCGTTGACGAGGGCATGAAGCGGCTTGCAGAGTGGATGCAGAAAGAAAAGGCTGAAGGCTGAAGAAGGCGTGGTTATTCCTTGCAGCCTGACAGACCGGGTATTGAACGGGGAAGGAGCTGTACGCTGTGAAACTGACCGATATTTTATCTCTGGATAAATGGGTTGCGTTTGAAAAAGACGTTAATGAAAAATCCGGTCTGGATGTCAACGTATTTAATGCGGATGGACGGCGCATCACGAATTTCAAATTCTGGGCCAACACACTCTGTCCGGCGATCAAGGATACGGACAAGGGCCAGAGTTTTATCTGCGCCGTGGCCCACATGAATATCGCCGCCATCGCGAAAAACACCAAAGCGCCGGTCATTGAGGAATGCGACGCCGGTCTGGTCAAAATTGTCGTTCCGATTTTTGTCAACCACGAATTCATCGGGGCCGTGGGCGCCTGCGGCGCATGCCTGGATGACGGCGAAGCCGATGCCTTCCTGGTCCACAAAATCACGGAAATCGATGAAGCGGCCATTGAAACCCTGTCCGCGGACATCCCGTCAATCTCGTCTGCAAAAGCCGATTCCCTGGCGCAGTATATCAGCACCAGGCTGGAAGAAATCGTCTCCGGTTTCACACAATCTTTTCATAATCCACATGGGGAATGAATTTTCCCTGCTGTTGCGCTTCTTTGAGCACCTCCACATATTTTTTCAGATTACCACGGATGACCCGGGTGACATCATTCCAATCCGCGACAATTGCATCTTCCGGGCAAACTTTTTCACAATACAGGCAAAAAATGCATCCTTGTTTCTGAATCGCCGGAGGTTTTGCATCCAGGTCAATCGCGTCAACGGGGCAGTTCTCCATACAAACGCCGCACCGGGTGCATCGGTTTTCATCAATGGCAAATTCCGGGAAAAACCGGCGTAAAGCATCAGGCAGGAGCACTTCGGAATCTTTGGCCCACCAGGTGTCCCCGACCCGCGCAAACAGCGGAACCGGTTTGACTGTCCCCTTTATTGCGCCCGGACTTTTGTCGCAGATGTTTTTCCCGAATTGTTCAGCCTCGCTGAGTTCCCCGGAGTCCGGATGTCCCTTCGTATGCATGACTTTCGGGTAGAACTGAAGGGAGGAATCCGCATAAACGTCGAAGACGTCTATGACCTGATATCCCTTGCGAATCAAGGCCTCCTGCATGTAGTAAAAGGTGTTGCCGATGATGGAGCCGTGGGTGCAAAATAAAAAGCAGCGCCTGTTTTTGCCGTGGTCCATACTTTCGATGAAATCCGATACGTTTCGAGGTTCCCGGTAGTAAAACGTCGGCGTGCCGATGCCGATCAGGTCATAATGGTCAAGGGCTTTCGGGTCCGTATTCTTCATTGAAACAATACGGCATTCGTGGCCCTCGTCTAGAATGCCCTTTTGGATCTGTTCTGCGATTTTCCAGGTGTTGCCGGTCTGGGAGAAGCAAATGATGCAAACGTTCATCAGAACACTCCTTTTGTCATGGTTGACTTGTTTTGGCTTTTAGCTATCATTTTTACAACACAATTGTCCAATTGACAAGCATCAATATTTATCATATAAATTTATGCATAAAAAGGAGGTGATTCAGATGCGTGCAACGCTTAGCATCCGGGATGATCTGATAGAGGATTTGATCAAGGAAACCGGGGCCAAAAACAAAACGCAGGCCATCACCCGGGCCATCGAGGATTATTTAACAAAAAGACGCCTTGAGAAGCTCCTTTCCCTTCAGGGTGAACTTGATCTGGAAGATAATTGGAAGGAAATGGAAGCCTCTGAAATGGAGGAACTGAAAAGACATGGCATCCGGTAAAATAATCGCTGACACGTGTATCTGGATCGAATATTTCAGAGGAAAAAGTACTTGTTCCGATGAATTAAAAAGACTCATTCAAAAAGGGGAATTGGTTATCGCAGGCCCCGTTGTTTATGAACTTCTCCAGGGTGCAAAAAATAAAAAAGATTTGGAACTGATAAAGGAAGCCACCCGGGCACTTCCTTTCCTGGAAGTGACGCACCAGATCTGGTTGTCAGCCGCAGACCTGTTCTTTGAACTCAGGAGAAAAGGAATCACCATCCCCCCCAGCGATGTTCTTTTATCGGCCATTGCCATTGAAAATAACTGCTTTCTTTTTACCATAGACAACCATTTTGAGCATATCAAAAAAGTCCATCGTCATGTTGCCCCCGAAAAATGATCACGGTTTCAAATGGGTGTAATGGGGAACGCATTATATTTGCTTACAAAAAGGAGGACGTTACGCGTGGCATCAAAAACAAAACCAACACACGCAGCCGGCATGGAAAAAATTATTGCCCAGACCCGGCGGGATCGAGAGCTTCGGGAAAAGACTTACCGGGAGCGGGCGTTGAAACTTTTTCCCCATGTCTGCGGCAAATGCAGCCGGGAATTTGAAGGCAAAAAGCTCAAGGAACTGACAGTCCATCACCGGGATCACAACCACGAGAACAACCCTCCTGACGGCAGCAACTGGGAACTTTTGTGCATTTACTGCCACGACAACGAACATTCGCGGGATCTGGATTCACAGTGGTACGCCAAGACAAGTTCAAGCAGTGAGCCGGCGCCCTCTTCCGGTCACAACCCGTTTGAAGGTCTGGACTCGCTGCTGAAGGAGAAAAAGTGAAACGCGCAGGATCTTTTAAACCTTATCTTTCAGAGAGGTGATGTATGAAAAATCGAAACCGTTTTTTCGTTTTTGTGCTGATCATGATCGCTTTTTTTGTCGGACCCGCAACCTGGGCTGAAGAAAGCGATAATTTAAAAGGATTGGAGTTTTCCGAAACCACGGTTCTGGAAAAACAGCCGGCCACCTTTGCCCATGTGCGGCATATCCGCCTGAAAGGGACCCAGAAACAGATCGGACGCAAGCTTGCAGAAATTGCCAGACAAAGATACGGTGTTTCTTTGGCCGACAACCCTTCTGAGACATACGGGACCGCCCGTTATACCTATCTGCAAAAAAACTACCCGCAGCTTCTGGAACGGGCCCGAGGCGTCCTTGAAGCCTATGGCCTCAAGCAGGATGACCCCAAGGTGGACCCCACGTCCCTTGCCTACAGCATGGGCGACTTCGGCTGTTCCATGATCTATTTTCCGGCCGCACACACCGAATCCGGCCACTGCACAGCCGTCCGAAATATGGATTTTTCAAACGGAAGCATCAGTCAACTGCAGGGAAAACAAAGACGGGGGGGGGAACCCGACATCTTCGGGGAAATTTACATCGTTGAATCATATCCGGACGATGGATATGCCGCCCTGTACTTGGGGGCTGCCGAAATGTTAAGCGGTCCATGGGATGGAATGAATGAACACGGCCTGACCATTTACGGGCTGGTCGATAACGGGCGGCCGAAAACACTTACCCCGCCATCGGGCAGCCGGGTCATCGGACTTCACCCGACCCAGGTCATGCGGATGGTTCTGGAAACCTGCCGGAACTGTGAAGAGGCGAAAATAGCCCTGCTGACCAATAAAACCTACGATTTTATGGCAGGAATTCATTACCTGGTGGGAGATGCCAAAGGCAATTCCTTTATTTTTGAAGTCAACCAGCAGGACGGCCAGGCATACATACAGGAGGGAAAAGGCAAACCGCACATCATGACCAACAGTCCGGTGTGGGCATTGC
>CAYTSY010000003.1:16207-50856 GCA_964440555.1 uncultured Desulfobacteraceae bacterium | reverse complement strand
ATACGTTTGCGTCTGCTCAGGGGTGGGGCCTTCCACCATGACCCGGCACAGCGGACGGGTTCCGGAATATCGGACCAAAACCCTGCCCTTTTCGCCCAGTTTCTTTTCTATCGCGCTGATTGCCTGTAAAATATCCGGACAGCGATGTAAATCCATTTTTCTTTTCACCCGGATATTGACAAGCGCCTGCGGAAAAATCTCCATCAGCCCTGACAGATGAGAGAGGGGCTGTGACGCATGATGCATGGCTTCGATCAATTTTAAAGCGGTAAGCATGCCGTCGCCCGTTGTATGATGATTTAAAAAGATCGTATGCCCTGAGTCCTCGCCGCCCAATATTGCTTTTGTTTGAATCATTTTTTCCATTACATGCCGATCGCCGACGTCGGCAATGACATGTTCAATGCCCATTTTCTTTAGCGCGATCTTTAGGCCCAGATTGCTCATGACCGTACTGACTACCCGGTTGTTTTTCAGCAATCCCTGTTGCTTCAAGTATTTTCCACAGATCACGAGGATTTGATCTCCCGTAATTGTTTTTCCTTTTTCATCCACGGCGATCAATCGATCCCCGTCGCCGTGAAAAGCCAGGCCTATATGGGCTCCGGATTTCAATACCTCGTATTGAAGTTTTTCAGGGGATTGCGATCCGCACCCATCGTTTATGTTTTTCCCGTCCGGCTCGGCAAATAATGATGTGACTGCAGCGCCCAATTCGGCAAATAGTCTGGGCGCCACGCGGAAAGTGGCGCCATTTGAACAATCGAGCACAATTTTCATTCGGCTCAATGACAGGTCTTCCGTAATGGATTTTTTCGGAAAATCAAGGTACGACTTTTCCGCATCCAACAGAGGATTAGCATGACCGATATTTTGAATCTCGCCTTTACGATCCGCCTCAATGGTTTCCTGGTCCAGTAACTGTTCAATTTCAGCTTCACCCTCTGCGTTTAATTTATACCCGTCCTTGTTGAAAAATTTAATCCCGTTATCGTAAAATGGGTTATGGGATGCC
This sequence comes from uncultured Desulfobacteraceae bacterium, assembly GCA_964440555.1. Lineage (GTDB taxonomy): Bacteria > Desulfobacterota > Desulfobacteria > Desulfobacterales > UBA5616 > CAYTSY01. Next base: position 49,841 of record CAYTSY010000003.1, on the reverse strand, counting down.
GAAACCATAACCCCGCCTGACGAGGCCGTAGCGGTTGTCAAAAAAGCAACGGCCGGGGTCGGCAACACACCGACAAAGCATGCATCGACGCCCATGGAGCATAGCCCGGAAATAAAGGCAAACGCCAGCATGTCGCCGGAAATCCGGGGGTCTTTCCCGATCACAACCGATGATGCGTTATTGCCGTTTGTGCCAAACACCCGGGCTGCCGCCTTCCCCAGCCTCAACGCCATATCCGCCGTAATGGGGTATTCGTTGGCAATGCCTCGAATCCCATCGGTTCCAAATAAACTTCCCATGTGATTTATCCGTCTCTGATTGCTCGGTACTCTTTGCCTATGTATTAAACGACGGAACAATAGCCCATGCCCCTTGAATTATTCCGTCGATTATTCCCTGTAGCCATCTTGTGCCAAAATCCGCTTCTTCAGGGGACAGTCCTTTGATGGCCTGCAAGTAGTTGTTTCCATGAATGGCTGCAGTGGAAGGGATGACGTTTAAAAACCTTTCTTTTGTTTTTTTCTCACCTTCATTTTCCGATTGCTGGTCCAAAAAATCCCTCAATTCCGGCCATTTTTCAAACAGCTCAAACTTTTGCCGGATCAGGCGGCCGTTATCGGTTTTTGAAACAGACTGAATCCGTGCAGCGGAATCCGGCAGTTTTAAACAAAATTGCCCCAGTCGGTGAATTCTTTCGGCAATATTGGCTCTCAGTGTTTCAGTCAGGCCCTCGAACAGCGGGCGGGGAAAGTCTTCACATATAAATTGCACGCGGACCTGACGGTACCATTGCTGAAGCGCCAGAAGGTTGGCGATATAGGTCATGTTACCTGTCAATATCCGTTTTACGCCGTGGTATATTCCCGGGATATGGGCCATGTTGCCGCTTCGGAGCGTTCCTTCAAAAATAAACCGGCCCGTTCTCAGCTCATCTTTACGATTGATGGTTCCCGCGGCAATAACGGTTCCATAAGCCAGTCTGCACGGTCCGACAAGTCCCCCCTGCCCTCCCAGAAATATCGGAGGCTGGTTAAGCATGACCCCGCAGGCAACGTCTCCCAATAAAGAAGGCGTTGCTTTGTCCTGGTTGGGCGTATAATTAAAATGGATATATGAGCTGCCTACCTCGCTGTGGTTCTCCCTGCTTGTGCCGCCAGCCATAAAGCAATCACAGAAATTGATCAGACTCCCCAAGGTCACAAAAGGGAAAAGAACGGTCTGTTTTAAGCCTACGGCATGGGCCGCAACGGCCTGCTCCTCGAGAATGGTGCCTTCGCGCACATGAGCACCTGAGCCCATGGCGGCACCTTTTAAAAATACGGATTTTTGAAAAAAACCGCCTTTGAGCTTCACTCCTGGCCCTACATAACAATTTTCCATGACAACGGGACCTTCACCCCCCAATTGAACGTCTCTGGAAATAAAGGTCGAACGACCATAAACCCGGGTTCCGGGGCACATGACCACCCCTTCTCCTGATATTCTGTCGGGATGTACCTCATCGCCAATATAAACGCTTTCAGGAGATGGCATCCCAACGCCATTTATCAGCAACAGCTCCTTGATCGGAATTCCCTGGGCCTGCATTCATTTTTCCTTATCAGGGTGTAGATTTTTTTATTTTTCAATATCAAAGATAGATACTTTGGGCAAATATATTTCCTGTCGAATGCATTTGTGTGCGGGCAAAGCTTTTTGAACTCTTGACCCGCTTCGACGGAACTGGTATAGCCCATGAGGAAATTTTGGAAAGCTCTCGTTACATATCAAAAATTCCGTCTTATAGAAAGCAATTACCGGGAGAAATTCGTGTCTGAATCAAGTCATCAAACCGTTTTGATCCACGTCAATATAGAATTGACGGGAAAAACACTTGAAACCATCGTCCAGACTGCCAAACAAAGAGCCGGACAAAACTCAAAAGGTCATTACCGTGTAGACACGGCGGATGTGGTCAGTCAAATGGTCTCACGTTTTTTACGCCAGAAGGATTTTGAAGGTTATGCCCGGAACCAGGACAATTACTCCTTCTAAACCATGACTCATGAGTGCCGCGAAGAAATTGAGGGTTCATCGCACCCATAACCAAAAACTGAATACCGGAAAACCAAATGAAAAAAACACGCTTGCTTCAAAAAAAAATGATGCCCATCTTTTTTATCTTAACCGCATATTCGCTGATAATGGTGTTGATGTTTTCCGCCTGCGGCGGCAGCGCTTCTGATCCGCTAACCACAGGGGTATTCATTGACAGCGCCGTTGAAGGACTCGAATTCCATAGCGGGAACCGATACGGAACCACGGATGCGGACGGTAAATTTTATTTCAAAGAAAATGAGACCACAGCGTTTTTTGTGGGCGGATTGCCGATCGGCAGCACCGATTCTCCAAAGGAGATCACGACGCCCATTGACCTGGTTGATGAACCCAATTCTTTTGTCACCCATTCGACGGTTACCAATATCTGCCGGCTTCTGCAGTCGTTGGATGAAGACGGCGACCCGGACAACGGCATTTTATTGTCCAAAAATATCCGTGATGAGGTCCAGTCGCTGGTCGATCAAGGGCTTACCATCAACTTTGATGTGACAACCGATGCATTTGCCGTACAAAACGGCGTTCAAACCCTGCTTGCACAATTAAACGACGCCGGCGTATTTGAAGATTTACGATCCATGACATCCGTTCAAGATGCAAATACCCATTTTTTCAACGGATTAGCGGAACACAAGATTTCCCCCGTCGTGATGATCAACCTGGGCGACGGGCTGACCAACGGCGCCCAGAGCGGATTTGAAAATGTTCACCAGTACACCCAAAGCGTTGGTTTCAGCGCCTATGTCAGCTACCAATTGACCGATGCAGCCGACATGGTCTGGAACAATCCGCTTCTCGAACTTGATGCAGACCGCATTTTTACCCGGATTTTAAATGCTGATGGGGCGGTCGACATTGCCCATAATCTTGGGGTTGCCGGTGCAACAACCCAATCCCTGTTAAATGAAAGAACAGGAACCGGCAATACCCTTCTCGACGAATTATTGAAGCCCATTCCGGAAAACAGTCAAAAGGAAGTCACCCAGATGGAGGCTGCCTTATACCTTGCGGGCCTTTATCCCAACCGGCTGAAACTTTTCACTCTGTGGATCGGGGCGGGCGACAGCCTTGCTGCGGCGACACAAAATGGGGGATCCGAACTCACAACGATCGCCCTTGGAAACTTTTTTAATGATGTGGTTTCCGGGCATGACCTGAACACGGTTAAAGCGAATATCACGCAAATCGTCGATCAGTTGCACAAGGTGGAATATGGCTATGTATTTATCGCCACCCTGCCCCACGTGCAGACCCTCGGTGATTTTTTTGGAAAAACCGATATCGAGCGCATGGCGAAGTTTGATAATCCGGCAGTCACAGTTTTGGGAGAAAATGAACTTATCGGATTTGAACCGTTTATCGGAGATTTCACACAGGTTGACGCCAGCGTTTCGCGCGCTCTTGCCTCCGATAACCAGACGCTCAACAACGCAATTACACAAATCATCTCTCAAGACGCCAATTTTCTTGATGAAACGGAAGTAACGCTGATCAACAACCGAATTGACGCAATCAATGCGCATATTCGTTCCTTGGCCAATACCTGGGATAACGTTTTTCTGGTGGACATGGAAGCGTATTACGACCAACTGGCAACTGATGGGATTGCACTGGATTCCAAAACTCTGAACAAAACCTTGGGCCGGGGATTCTACAGCCTTGATGGATATCACCCTTCCTACAGCGGCAGCGCCCTTATTGCCAATGAATTCATCTCTGAAATCAATAACGCTCAAATTGGGATGAATATCGGCACGATTGATGTGGATGCAAGCATCCTTGTAATTGATCCGTATAACATCGACGCGGATGAAGACGGCTTTTTTAGCGACCCCGGGACAATTCCGACGATTTTAATTCCGATCTATGATCCCTTGCTGAAGGGATGGATTGATTGTAATGACGGTGACAATACGGTTTTCCCGGAGTTCGTAAGCGGAGATGCCTGCTCGTGATGAAAAATAATTAAATTAACTTAATAAAACCATTATGTTAAATTATATTAAGTAATAAACTACATTACAAAAACATTATTAACTATGAGTAAAAAAATGAAAAAACTTATTAAATGGAATGTTTTGGTATGGAGCTGCATAGCGTTCATAGGGTTTCATACACGTACTGCAGCAGCTGGGGAAGACTACAACAGATTCAGCGTCGGGGCCATTGTCGCCTATCACAATACCGCCTCTTCGGAAATCGGCGACGTGGATGCCAATTTCGATACGGTTCCCATCATCGGTCTTCACGGCACATTTTTTATCAACCGGTCGTTTGCGGTGGAACTCGAGACGCAATATCTTAAAACTGACCTAAGCGTTGAGCATGACAATAAATCCGGAACATTGGGAGACATCAGGCAAACCCCCGTTTTTTTAACCTTTCGGTATCAACATCCTATCGACAAGGTCAAAGCCAATATCTATCTGGGACTGGGGGCAAATTATTCCAATAATGATTTTAGCCAGAAAACCGGGCTCGACGCCTCGGATTTTTTCGGAGTCAACGTTGCGGCAGATATAAAGGACAGTTTCGGCTGGCATGCCGTTGTCGGAACGGAATGGTTTTTTATGAACCATTTTTCCGCTTATCTGGATCTCAAAGTTGTTTTCAACGAAGCGGAAGCTGACCTTGTCTATCCGGATTCAACCCGGGAAACCCGTGATGTGGCAATCAATGCATCGGCCCTGGGAATGGGAATCAAATATTACTTTTTTTGATCGGTACGCAAACCTTGTATATTTGTGCATCCCCGGTAATGCCGTAACTGTGAACCGACGCCGGGATCATCACCGATGTTCCTTTACAGACCTCCAACCGTTCGCCGTTGTCCTGGACGTGAACGGTTGATCGTCCTTTGGCCCAGAGAAGAATTTCCAGGCTGTTTCGGTCTGAGCATGTGTAAACGTTGCCTTGTTTTACCGTTATCCCGGAAAGCTGGAATTCCTCCGCGTCGGTTCGATATATACGTTCTGTTTCACTGACCGGTTCACCGAACTGGATGTCGATCCGGCGCTCTTCAAAATTCAGCACCTTCAGAAGTTCTTGAACATCCACATGCTTTGGCGTAAGCCCGCCCCGTAACACGTTATCAGAATTAGCCATGACCTCAACGCCCATGCCTTCCAGATATGCGTGCAGCTCTCCGGACGGCAAAAACATGGCCTGTCCGGGCTCAAGGAGGATTAAATTCAAATAAACCGGTGAAAAAATTCCGATGTCACCCGGATATTCCTGATGAAGCCGGATGACCCACTGAACCATTAAGGATCGATCGGCGGTTGCTTTCAATCGTGTGACAACACAATGAATCAGAGTTTCTTTTTCCCTCTGATCCATTGTCATCAAATCATATAAAAATGCTTTGAGACCTTCCCTTTTGTCCCTGTGGCGAAGGTGTTTTTTTATAATGGCAAGCTCACCAGGGAAAACAGCATCCATGTTTTGCGTAATATCTTCAATCGGGCGAAACCCGTTTAATGCCCAAAAAGGTGTCATCGCGCAGATGCATTCCTGTTTATGGTTTTCGTCCTTATAGTTACGGTTGAATGCATCCAAAGGAATGTGATGGAAATTTTCACGTTCAAAGCCCATTTTAGCGTGAGTTCGCCCGGGATGGGCCTGAATCGAGAGTGGTTTTTCAACAGCCAACACCTTGAAAAGAAAGGGAAGCCGGTTATTAAATTTCTCGGATGCTTCCCGGCCAAGCAGTTCTTCCGAATTATCCCGAATCAATTGATCCAGTGGAATCCATTGATTTTGGTAAAATACCAGAGAAGGGGCCTTGGGGTGTGAGCCCATCCAAATTTCAGCCAAAGGGGTTTCCGAGGGACGGTTCTCTCCCAACAGCAAGGGAATCGCGGTTTTCGACCCCCAGGCATATTCCTGGATGCAGTTTTTTAAGATCCCGATCTTTTCCATTTAAAGCGCCTGTTTAATGAACCGGCCGGTATGGCCTTGTTTTGAACGGGCCACTTTTTCAGGCGGCCCCTCCGTAACGATGCGGCCGCCTTCGGCCCCGCCTTCCGGACCAAGGTCGATGATCCAGTCGGCAGCTTTAATCACATCCATATTATGCTCGATAACGATGACCGTATTGCCGGCGTCCACTATATTCTGCAACACTTTAAGCAGCATGCGGATATCGTCAAAATGAAGGCCCGTGGTGGGTTCGTCAAGGATATAAAGCGTTTTGCCCGTATTTTTTTTTGCCAGTTCACGGGCCAGCTTGATTCTTTGGGCCTCGCCGCCGGAGAGAGTCGTGGCTGCCTGACCGAGCTTGATATATCCGAGCCCCACGCGCATCAGGGTGTTTAAAATAGAAATGACCTTGGGATGATTGGCAAAAAGCGCCATGGCCTGGTGCACGGATAAGTCAAGGACATCGGCGATGGAATGGCCTTTATAGCGCACCTCAAGGGTCGCTTCATTAAAGCGGCGGGCTCCGCACACTTCGCAGGGAACGAAAACATCGGCAAGAAAATGCATTTCGACCTTGATATATCCGTCTCCCTGGCATTGCTCGCAGCGTCCTCCCTTGACATTAAAGGAGAACCTGCCTTTTTTATATCCTCTTGCCCGGGACTCGGGAAGCAGTGAAAAAAGGTCCCGGATCGGTTCAAAAACCTTGGTGTATGTGGCCGGGTTGCTCCTGGGGGTTCGGCCAATGGCTTTCTGGTCGATATTGATCGCTTTATCCAGATGGGAAAGACCAAGGATTTCATCGTGTTTTCCAACTTCAAGGCTGCCGGCGTGAAGTTTTCGGACGAGAGCAGGGTACAGGATCTGATTGATCAAGGTTGATTTCCCTGCGCCGGAAACACCGGTGACCGCTACAAAAAGGCGTAAGGGGATGGAGACGGTGATGCCGGCGAGGTTGTTTTCAGACGCATTTTTCACCGTTATCCATTTATCCCCAAAATTTTGCGGGGTTCGTCTTATTTGCGGAGTTTCAATCTTTTCTTTTCCAGTTAAGTATTTTCCCGTCAGAGATGCCGGATTCTCTTTAATCTGATCCGGGGTTCCCTCAGCCACAATCTGCCCGCCCAAAAGACCCGCGCCCGGCCCCATGTCCACAACCCAATCGGCAGTCTCTATGGTTTCCCGGTCATGTTCCACAACGATCAGGGTATTGCCGATGTCCCGGAGATGGCACAGGCTGTCAAGCAGTTTGATATTGTCCTTCTGGTGAAGGCCAATAGAGGGCTCGTCGAGAATGTAGAGTACGCCGGTCAACTCCGAACCCACCTGGGACGCCAGACGTATCCTTTGGGATTCTCCTCCGGAAAGCGTGGGGCCTTTTCGATCCAGGGTCAGATAGTTCAACCCAACATTAATTAAAAACGCCAGGCGGCTGATGATTTCCTTGAGTAATTCACCGGCAATCAGCAATGAATTGCCCTCAAGCGTCAGGGATTGAAAGAAGTTATGGCATTCCTGGATGGACATCCGGGTTACGTCGATGATGGATTTCCCGTTGATAAAAACATGAAGCACTTCGGGTTTCAACCGGCTCCCTCTGCAAACAGGGCAGAGGGCTGACGACATGAACCTGAAATACCATTTTTTAGCGGATTCCGACCGGGTCTGCAGATACCGCCGCATCATGGAATTTACAAGGCCTTCGTGATCGGTGATGATGTCCCCTTTTATCTTTTCCGAATCCCACTTCACCTTAATGGTTCTGCCTGCCGATCCATACAAGCACAGATGCCTCTGGCTTTGGGGCAGGTCTTTCCAGGGGATATCCAGCTCAAGGCCCATCTCTTTTTCCAGAGCCTTAACTTTTTTCAGCCCCAAGGATTTATTATCGGCTTTTTCAAAATAACTTTTCCAGGGCAATACCGCCCCTTGCCGGATGGTTAATCCGGGATCAGACACAATCTTGTCGGGGTCCATGGACAGGACTGAACCCAGGCCGTTGCATTCAGTGCACATCCCCTGTGGGGAATTAAAAGAAAACAGCGGCGGGTCCAGATCCGGGAAGGCAAACCCGCAACACGATCGTGCCTCGCTCATGCGGATGTCTTCACGGTCCAGCACATGGACAATCATGCGTGCGTGGCCGTATAGGAGAGCAGTCTCAACCGAATCCGTCAGCCGTTGGCGAAATGGCACGTCATGCGAAACAACCAGACGGTCGATCACTACCTCGATATTATGCTTTTTATTTTTAGCAAGATGCTGGACATCCGTAAGTTCCCGAACCACGCCGTCTATTCGAATCCGTGCAAAACCATCTTTTTTCAGTTCATCCAATATATCACGGTGTTCGCCTTTCCGGTTTTCGACAATAGGGGCAAGAAGCAGGATGCGGGTCGACTGGGGCATGGAAAGAATCTGGGAAACCATGCTTTCGGCGTCCCCTCTTCCGACTTTTTTCCCGCACCGGTGGCAATGCTGGACACCGATCCGGGCAAAAAGAACCCGCAAATAATCGTAAACCTCCGTGATGGTGCCTACGGTTGATCTCGGATTTTTACTGGCCGATTTTTGCTCGATGGATATGGTGGGAGAGAGTCCTTTGATGGTGTCGTATTTTGGTTTTTCCATCTGGCCAAGAAATTGTCTGGCATAGGAAGAAAGCGATTCAATATAGCGCCTCTGGCCCTCCGCAAAAATTGTATCAAATGCCAGACTTGATTTACCTGAGCCGGACACGCCGGTAAAAACAATCAGCTTTTTCTTCGGCAGTTCAACATAAATATTTTTTAGATTATGCTCCCTGGCGCCTTTGACGATTATACGGTCGTATTCCGCCACCGGGGAGCTTTTACCTTTAACCTTGGATCTCATAATGTTTGTTGGTTTTTTACATTCTATCGTTAATTTTTATAAACCACGAAGAGCACGAAGTACACGAAGCTGAAAATATTATTTATTCTTATACCCCTTCGTGCTCTTCGTGTCCTTCGTGGTGAAAATCCGACTTTTTACGACCTCGTCATATTTTCGTCGATTATTTAAACGGCCGCTCTTTCCACCAGGGATAAAATTCCGGCATGTCGGTGCTTGCTTTCATGGTGAAGCGGGGTGGACGTTTTTCATGGAAAGCCGCTACAGCCTCCTTGGAATCGGGTTTCAACCCCAGCCAGTAAATACATTTGGACTCAATCTTGTGGGCCTCCATCGGATGGTCGGCCTCCAGCATTTTCCACAAAAGCTGGCGATTCAGAGGGATCGATACCGCAGACGTATTTTCCGCGATTTCCCGCGCGATTTCCAGTGCTTTTGCCATCAATTGATCATGGGGGGTCACATAATGGACCAGTCCCCCGGCCAGGGCTTCCTGTGCGCCGAATATTCTTCCGGTATATGCCCATTCAACAGCCTTTCCGATTCCCACGATGCGGGGTAAAAACCAGTTGCTGCAGGCTTCAAGGGTAATGCCCAGCCGGGTAAAAACAAAGCCGATCTTGGCTTTTTCAGAGGCCAGACGAATATCCATGGGCAACGTCAGGGTAATCCCCACGCCGACGGCCGCGCCGTTTATGGCGGCAATGACAGGCTTTTTCATTTCATAAATACGAAGGGCCACGATCCCCCCGATGTCCCGATGGGTTTCCAATGTCGCCTGGGCCTGTTCATCGTAGTCAAACCCTTCCTCAAGATCATGGCCGGAACAGAAACCCCGTCCGGCGCCGGTTACGATGACCACCCGCACCGCATCGTCATTGTCTGCGCAGCTGAAGGCATCCATCAGTTCCGGCGCCATCACATAATCTGTAAATGCGTTGAGTTTTTCGGGTCTGTTGAGCGTTATCGTCGCAATCCGGTCCTGGACCTCGTATTGGATCTGGGTGTACGTCATATGTTTTCCTCCTTCTTCACCTGATTTACAAAAGACTCAAATAGGCAATGCCCAACTGTTCCATCTGTCCTTCGATCCAGCGTTTCCTTTCCTTAACATGGAAAGAGGGTTTTCTCACGTTCATTTGTCTTGGATTGGGCAGGACCGCTGCCAGCCAGGCTGCATCTCGCCGGGAAAGCCGGGAAGGACGTTTTTCAAAAAAATTTTCCGCGGCTGCGGACACGCCGTAGATACCGTTTCCGAACTCGGCAATGTTGATGTAAACTTCCAGTATGCGCTCCTTTGACCAAAATATTTCCAAAAGAACGGTAAAATAGGCTTCCAGCCCTTTTCTCAGGTAGCTCCGTCCGGACCACAGAAAAAGATTTTTAGCTGTCTGCTGGGTGATTGTACTGGCGCCTCGAAGTCTTCTTCCTTTTTTATTGTATTCCATGGCCTTTGAAATGGATTTGAGATCGAAGCCGAAATGATGGGGGAATTTCTGATCCTCGGCTGCAATTACCGCAAGCGGGACCTGGGATGAAACTGACGAAAGCCTGACCCAGTCATACCGGATATCAATGTTGTTTTCCCCTGCAAACAGATTGTCAATATGCCTTATAATCATAAACGCGCTGGTAGGGGGCGGAACCCAGCGCAAACAGATCACCATCACCACTGACAAGCCCATGGCAATAGCAATCGTCTGCCCGATGATTTTAAGAAACGTCGACGGTTTACCTTTCGGGGTATTTTCGATCCTCCACCCTTTATTCCTGAACAGCGAACGGCTGCGAAATAATTTGCTATGGTACGGTATAATTTCTTCCGGCATTGGATACAGCGCGAGATCTCCTATGGCATATGTCTTTACAGTTTAAACCTTACTTTATTCGCTTTTTCGCTTAAATTGATTAGCATATTGCCTTTGAAATTGTAAAGCGAAGGTTGAACGGATGCACACCGTTAGATTTTTTTCATTGCATAAAAATAAAAAAACTGTTCTTTTGATTCCAGGCCCTGTGTTGGGATCGGCTTTGTCAGCGGATCAACACCGTGCCGTCTGGTCTGTTATCTTTCAACCTCATTCTATTTTGGAAAAAATACATGATTGCATACAAATATCCCGACGCCCCCCGGGTCGGCGTCGGGGCCGTGGTATTTCAGGATGGCCGGGTCTTAATGATCAAACGGGGTAAATCGCCTTCAAAGGGCATGTGGTCCATCCCCGGCGGTCGGCTGGAACTCGGTGAAACCCTTCAGGAGGCGGCTGAGCGCGAGGTTTTCGAAGAAACAGGGCTGATTGTCAGGGCTGGAAAACCTCTGTATGTTTTCGATATGGTGGCCAGAGACGACGATGGCCGGATCAAGTATCATTACATTATTGTGGATCTGACCGCAGAGTATATCCAAGGGGAATTAAAAGCCGGCGATGATGCGGACGATGCAAGATGGGTATTGTTCGAGGAACTGGAAAGTCTGGGAGTGAGTGAAAAGACGATTTCCCTGTTACAGGACCGGTTCGGATTCGGCGGTCAGGGGATTGTCGAAATCAACAGCCCGGGTTAAATATTTAAACACATCGCTTCCTTCGATAAATGCCTTTTCCTTCCCGGCCGATATGCCGTTAAGCCGCCCTATGATCTCACGATTGGGGCCGAAAATTTCGTTCTCAACATATTTCAACGAATTATCGATGTTGTTGTACATCACCATCGGGCCGAACACGTATTGTCCTTTTTCATCTTTCCGGGATTTTACGAAAATTTCATGATGCGGAAGACAAAAATTCCGGGGAGCCGGATAAAAATCCAGCAGTTCGGCATATAAGCAAAGGGCCTCGGCAATCCCTTCGGCATATCCTCTCTCAAGCGAGGCAACCGCTTCTTTTTCGATTTCTTCGATGTCGTCCAAGTCAAAGGAAAGATCCAAAAGCCCGATACACGCCGTACGAATCGTTTTCAACGAAGCTTCCTTTTTGCTGACCAGCACGCCCGAATCATTTAAAATTTTAATGGCGTTTCTGATGCTCAGCATTTCCTTTAGCGTCGGACTCCTTCGCAGGGCCACATCTTCCACGGTGGTTAAATACACAGGGAGATCATTGTCCAGTACCAGTATTCTGCTTTTGCCCTCTTCAGTTTTTTGTATATACAGGTCAAGATCCCGTTCCCTTCGATATTCGTAGGGACTTTTTTCCAGAAGCCGCCGCAGGGTTTCCTTGTCGATTTTAAGGCCGCTGTCTACGGATCCGATGCTGGATGAAACCTTGGCAACCATCCGGTCGATTTCAATCTTAGCCAAGAGGTTCTGCTTGAATGTCATGGTGGGGCCTCCAATGACTTCCTGTTTAACGCGCATGCTTACAGGTCATCTGTATCACATGTCCCCGACGGTGTAAAGCTGTCCGGCTTTTTTCAGTAAATGGCCTGAGACATGCGTACGCTTCCTCTGTAAAAGATGAGCAGAAAACAAATTTATCAATGTATATGCGGATTGTAAAGGATATCTTTTAATTTGGCTTGATATTATGTGTCAAATGTACTAACATTTTATGCATAAATTGCGCTCAAGGAGATTAACCATGGCTGCCACACAAACGATTTCAACGCGAACCGCCAAATCATCCCGGCTTGGACTTCGGGCCACGCCGGAACAGGAGGTTGTTTTACGCCGAGCGGCAGAGGTGTGCCACAAATCATTGACCGAGTTTATCATGGAAAGCGCATACCAGGCAGCAGAACAGGCACTGCTGGATCAACGCTTGTTCATGGTTTCCGGCAAGCAATATCAAACCCTGCTGGATTTGCTGGACCTGCCTGCTAAGGACAACGCCGGATTGCTTGATTTGTTTTCCAAACCCGCGCCTTGGGATTAAAAATGTCTCTGAGTACCCCCGAAGCGTTGAACAGTGGCCACTGCGTTGGTTCCTTCGACTGTGGCAAGACGGCCCTGAATGACTGGTTAATACGCCACGCACACCAAGCACAAGCCAGCGGCTCGGCCAGGACCTTTATCGTGTCCGATGGTGATAATGTCGCTGGATACTACAGCCTGACTGTCGGACAAGTGGACACGTTGGGAGTACCGGAAAGAATCCGAAAGGGTATGGGGCAGCACCCCATCCCAGTGGTCCTTCTCGCCCGGCTCGCGGTTTGTACCCGTTATCAGGGAAGAGGTATCGGCAGGGGTCTCCTTCAGGACGCTGTCCGCCGCACTCTCGTTATCGCTAAACAAGCCGGCATACGGGCTTTGCTGGCGCATCCAATAGATGAAGATGCATCCCGGTTTTATTTTCGGTTTGGCTTCATTGCCTCACCGCTTCGTGAACAACAGCTTTTGCTCTTATTAAAAGATGCCCGTCGTTTGTTTATAGATTCTCCATCGAATAATCAGGCGAATAATCAGGGGAAAAGCAAAAGTATTGCATAATTGCACGAACGTTTCTTTAATTTATATGCGGATAGAAATTCAACCTGAATAAAAGGAGTTCACTCATGGGGGAATCCGTCACAATTACGGTTTCGGGGAAAACATATGAACTTCCCCTCATCGCCGGGTCGGAAAATGAAAAAGCAATCGATATCACGCAGCTCCGCAAACTTACGGGTCTGATTGCACTGGATCCGGGATATGCCAATACGGGAAGCTGTATCAGCGGCATTACGTACATGGACCGTGAAAAAGGTATCCTCCGGTACCGGGGAATCCCCATCGAACAACCGGCGGAAAAATCCAGCTTCGTTGAAACCGCTTATTTGTTGATCAACGGAAAGCTGCCGACCCGAAGCGAGTTAACAGCGTTTTCGGTTCTGCTAAACGACCAGTCCCTGGTGCATGAAGACATGCAGTTTTTTTTCCAGAACTTTCCCCGGGCGTCGCATCCCATGGGCATTCTCCAGGCAATGGTCACCGCACTGCGCAGTTTTTATCCGGAACTTCAGACCATCGAAGAGGAAGTCAACAAAACCGTGACCCGGCTTATATCCAAGGTCCGGACCCTGGCCGCCATGTCCTATAAGATTTCACGGGGACACAAGGTGATTTATCCCAGGCCGGACCTGTCCTACTGCGCCAATTTTCTCAACATGATGTTCAATTCCCCGGTCAAACCCTATGATATCGACGATGATATTGTAAAAGCCTTGAATGTGTTCTGGATTCTTCATGCCGACCACGAACAGAACTGCTCTACCTCGACGGTCCGGATCGTGGGGTCCGGCCGGGTCAATCTCTATGCCTCCATTTCCGCAGGCATTGCCGCGCTCTGGGGCCCCCTTCACGGCGGCGCCAATCAGGCAGTTATCGAGATGCTGGAAGATATCGACCGGGAAGGTGGAAAGGTTGCCAACCTGATTTCCAGGGCCAAGGACAAAAAGGATCCTTTCAGACTGATGGGATTCGGTCATCGCGTTTATAAAACCTATGATCCACGCGCCAAAATCATGAAAGCCATGTGCGACCGGGTCCTGGCCAAGCTCTCCATCACCGATCCGCTTCTGGATCTGGCCATGGAGCTTGAACATGCGGCGTTACAGGACGACTATTTCATCGAACACCATCTTTATCCGAATGTGGATTTCTACAGCGGCATTGTTTTGCGGGCCATCGGCATCCCTACCAACATGTTTACCGTCATGTTCGCCATCGGGAGACTTCCGGGGTGGATCGCCCAATGGAAAGAAGGCTATGATGACCCGAACTGGAAGTTGAGCCGGCCGCGGCAATTATATTCAGGGCCGCCAAAATCCGACTACATCCCCATAGCAAACCGGTAGGGAAAAAGCGGAGATTGCGCCTTCGCAACTTGAAATTCAATTTTTCATCCGGTTGCCGGTTTTACTCGTGCTTACTATGATCCTGACGGACATCGTGATGATTTCAACCAATCGCCCATTTGAGCAATACGCTGCCCGACGTGTACCCGGCCCCGAATGCTGCAAGCACAACCCAGTCGCCTGGGACAAACGCACCATTCTCATAGGCCTCAGACATGGCTAGAGGGATGGTTGCCGCAGTGGTGTTGCCGTATTTTTCGATATTGACAATCACTTGATCCGGATTAAGATCTATTTTCCGGGCAACGGCGTCGATGATCCTTAAATTGGCCTGATGGGGTATAAACGCCTTGATATCGCTGTTGGCCAACTGATTTTTTTCCAGAAGCACCACGGCCGCGTGGCTCATTCCGGCGACAGCCTGCTTAAATACGGTTTTTCCGTCCTGATACAGAAAATGTAACTTCTTCTCAACGGTTTCGTGGGATGCCGGCAAGAGGCTCCCACCCGCCGGCATCTGAAGAGCCTCGGCTCCGGATCCATCGAGATGGAGGAAGAAATCAGCCACGCCGAAATCCCCTACGCTCGGTTCCAGCAACACAGCGGCAGCGGCATCCCCGAACAATACGCATGTGTTGCGATCTTCGTAATCTACGATCGCGCTCATCTTATCGGCGCCGATAATCATAACCTTCCGGTATCGGCCGCTTTCGATAAACTGTGCCCCTGTAGCCAGTGCATAAACAAAGCCGGAGCACCCGGCACTCAAATCAAATCCCCAACAATTGGATGCATTCAACTCCTTCTGAACCAGGGCCGCTGTACTGGGAAACATCATGTCCGGAGTTATGGTTGCCACGATGATGACATCTATGTCCTCCGGCGGTACGCTCCATTTTTCCAGGATCGATCTTGCCGCCCTGGCTGCCATATACGACGTGCCTTTATCTTTTTGAAGAATCCTCCGCTCTGTGATACCGGTTCGGGTCTTTATCCATTGGTCATTGGTATCCACCATTTGTTCAAGATCTTTATTGGTCAGTATTTCATCAGGCACATAGTGACCGACGCCTGTAATCATTGCACGCATTATAACTCCTCCACGTCCGGTGTTGCATCTTTCATCTTTCGCAAGGGGTTTCCAGATATCATATGCCCTTTTGGGATGCAATGATTTTTACCGGCATCTCCAATACATTCAGGCTCATTTATATCTATCTGATAACAAATTAAATATGTAATAAATAAGGATAATACGAAAGAATATGGAGTTTATGATGGTATCCCGATAAAAATTAAAGACGTGAACAGAAGGTAAGAAACGGACTTGTTTATCATGCAAAAGGCACAGAATCCGTTAATCCAATTTCGGGGTGTATGAAACCGGGAAACATCTCCCGGCATTTTATCCAAGGGTAACCGTTAGACATGCGAAAGTTTTTTCGAAAACAGGCGTTGCAGCAAGTCAGGGTCAATCCCGGTTGATTTTATTTCTCAATTTGCCCGAGCATTTGAAGGTAACGACTTTTCTTTCTCTGAGCATCAGGTCATTGCCTGTCGCTGGATTTCGACCGCGTCGCTTATTTTTGCTTTTAATACAAAATTTTCCGAACCCTGAAACCAGCACGTCATCATCGTTTTCCAGCGTGCTTTTGATGATCTCCAAAAGGGATTCGATAATATCGATGGATTTTCTTTTCGTAAATCCCAGCTCATGAATCTTCGTAACGATATCGTTTTTAGTTAAAGCCATTGCGCCTCCTAAAATCAACCCGGATTCCCCTTTTTTATGATTTCTTAAACAGAAGACTACCTTTAAACAGCTTCCATTGCAACATCAAAGTGATTGAATTTAAATTATTTACCAGTTTTAATGATCCGGCTGGCGGTTTTCATGATTCACCGGGTTATCCGGTTCTTTTGGGGATGGTGCACCAGTGAGCGATGGATAAAGCACATTTACTTTTTTCATAATCCCCTTTACGTCTTCTGAAATCTTTTCAATTTCCTGTTTCAATTGAACATCAAGCAGATCATCCATAAAATTCTCTTATTACGTTGTAACTATTTAAATATACAAAAATTAATATAATGTCAAGCCGGTTGGTGAATTATTGCAGCCGGTATAAAATTTTCCTTTGAAAAGCGCATCATCGGCCCGTTTCGTTACAGGTTCACCTGTTGTATCCTTTTCCAGAATGCTTGAAACGTCTATGCTGATTTGAGTTGAATGGTCTCACCGGGCTTGGGGGCAAATGCGTTATAGTTGTTGTCCTTTAAGAATTGCATAAAAGACAGCGTTTGATCCTCCTCTCCATGGACTACGGCGATCCGTTTGACCTTTAAATTAGAATTTTTTAAAAATCTCATCATGTCATTTCTGTCCCCATGGGCGCTGAATCCACCCAGTTTTCGGACATGCGCTTTAAGCGGATATTCCTTGTTGAGAAATTTAAGAATGGGTGGATCAACGTTTCGTCCTGATTTTTCGTATTCCGTTCCCTGTTCCAGTATTCTTCTTCCCAGTGTATTCTGGGCCATAAAGCCGACAATTAAAATTGTGTGTCGGGGGTTGTGAACTTTCCAGCGCAGATGATGGAGTACCCTGCCAGCTTCACACATTCCGGATGCAGCGATGACGATATGAGGTGTTTCTTCCCGGTTTAACGCCATGGACTCCTCTACGGTTCCCACAAAATGTACTTCGTTGAAGGAAAAGGGATTTTTCCTCCTCTCAAGAAATGTCTCGTGGGTTTCCTCATCGTAAATCTCTGGATGCTCACCGAAAACCCGCGTGATGTTGGACGCCAGCGGACTGTCCACAAAAATCGGGAGCTTGGGAACGGCGCCTTCGTCGTACAATTCGTGCAGGATATATAAAAGTTCCTGGGTTCTCCCAAAAGCGAATGCAGGGATGATGATTGAGCCCTTTCGGTCAACGGTTTCCATGATGATTTTTGCAAGGGTGGGCTTCAAGTCGGAAACCGGATCATGTTGGCGGTTGCCGTAAGTACTCTCCATGATAAGTAAATCAATGTCCTGATCCGCCTCGTCAAAGACGAGGTTGGGATCCTGAATAATGGGCTTGTCAAATCTCCCGATATCCCCGGTGTATGCGATGGTAAATTTTTTTCCGTTTTCGTTGGCTCGAATAACAGAAACCGCCGACCCCAGAATATGACCGGCCTCATAAAAGGTCAGCACAGCGTCTTTGCCGATGGGCACGGTATGCCGGTAGGGAATTCCCTCAAAATAATCAAGAGACCTTTCAACATCCGCAACCGTATAGAGCGGTTCTATTTTTTCCAGATGATATTTTCCTATAAGTTCATGTATCACTTCAGTGTTTAATTTATACCCATTACTTTTTAAACGTTTTTTTATATCCTCCATCTTCTTTTTTCCGGGCTTTGACCTTGTTCCGGATTCCATCAGGCTCAAAGCGGCACGCAGCGTCTTATAGTTCAAGTAATCCGCATCCGACTCCTGAATGTGGGCCGCATCCGCCAACAGGTATTGACAGACATCTGAGGTCGCCCGGGTGCAATAAATCCGCCCGTTGTAATTTTTTTGGGTCAAAAGGGGAATTCGGCCCGAATGATCAATGTGGGCATGGGATAAAACAATATTAGTAATAATTTCAGGATCAAAAGGCAGTATCCGGTTTTTTTCGGCTGACTCTTTGCGTCTCCCCTGAAACATGCCGCAATCCAGAAGAATCCGGTCTTTATCCGTACAAATCATATGCATCGAACCGGTCACTTCACGAACCGCACCGTAAAAGGCAATATGCATCATCGTCTCCTTTTATAACGCTGAAAGTTGCTTCCTATAACAGGCAAATGTCGTGTTTGTCAATGTTGCGATTGCATTTCGGCCATCTTTGCACATCATTTGGCAGGGGTTTTTGTCTTGACATGCTTGTCATAGACAGTCAAGATATATACGATTTCAGCCGTCGGGTTTTTGAAAATAAAAAATCTGCCTGAAAGATATCCTGATAACATAACAGAAACGGATAATTGATGGTTGAAGGCGTTGACCGTATCAAAAAAACAATCGTTGCCGGCCGGATGATTGTGTTTGGGGCTGCGGCGCTGGGGCTGATTTTTTTCATGCCCCCTACTGTATGTGCAGAACCAGAAAATTTTCCTTCCCTGATGTCGGCGACCAGAATCGACAAGCCGCTCGACTTTTGCAAAGAGCGGGTCCCGATGGGAGATGCAGACATCCGGGAACGGATGGAAAAAGAAATTCTGGTCTGCCTCTGGGACCGGGCCCAGGTCATTCTCTGGCTGAAGCGTTCATCGCGCTATTTACCGCATATCGAAGAAACCTTAAAGCAAAATAAAATGCCGGAAGATCTCAAGTACATTGCCATTGCCGAAAGCGGCCTGCGGCCTCATGCCGGATCTACCCAGGGTGCTGTCGGATTCTGGCAGTTTATGCCTGGTACTGGGCTGAAGTACGGGCTTGAAATCAATGAAAGCCAGGATGAGCGACGAAATTTTTTTGCCTCCACGGACGCGGCAATCGCATATCTTAAGGATCTTTATCAAAGATTCGGATCATGGACCATGGCTGCAGCCGCCTACAATATGGGCGAAGACGGTCTCATGGCAGAAGCCCTCGAGCAGGAAACAAGTAATTTTTATCATCTTTATCTCCCCCTTGAAACCCAGCACTATATTTTTAAAATTCTTGCGATAAAACAGGTTTTCAGCAACCCGGAGAAGTACGGTTTCAAACTTGCAAGCAATGACTATTACCCTCCCCTGCCCTTTGACCAGGTCCGCCTGGATTGCCTTTCCGACATGCCGGTCAGGATTATTGCCCGTGCAGGGCAAACAAATTTTAAAACCATCAAAGACTTGAATCCGGAAATCCGGGGATATTACCTGGGAAAAGGTATTCACGACATTCTTGTCCCAAAAGGGGCTTCAGCCGGTTTCCAGGACCGGTATCAACGATTGAGAGATCAATATGCAGACGCACAAAAAGAAAATGTCTATGTTGTGCAGGAAGGGGACAGCCTGTCCACCATCGCCCAGCAACTGGGCATCCCGTTAAAATCAATCCTCATATGGAACCGTATGGATTTTAACAGGACAATTCATCCGGGAGACCGTTTGTTTATCTTTACCCGGGAGATGCCTCACAGTAAAACGCCTCTTGATTGCGCAAATCCCTGAGAAATTTAAAAAGGCGGGAATTGATATTCCGTTTCCCGAGAGAGACGTGCATATTAAATCGGAATTTATCCCAGATACGCTTTTTGGACCGCCGGGTCTGAAGCGAGCACGCTTGCGCTTCCTTCCATGACGATGCGGCCTGCTTCCATCAGATAGGCCCGGTGGGCATATCTGAGTGCCATGTGGGCATTTTGTTCCACAATAAAAATGGTGACGCCCGACCGGTTCAGATCCTGAAGAACTGTAAACAGGTTTGCCATCAGGAGCGGCGCCAGCCCCATGCAGGGTTCATCCAGCAGGATAAACCGTGCGCCGGACATAAACGCCCGGCCCATGGCCAGCATCTGCTGCTCGCCGCCGCTCAAAGTGTCCGCCTTCTGGCTTTTTCTGTCGAGGAGTCTGGGAAACAGGGAAAACACCCGCTCATACTCTTTTTCTATCCCGGGGCTTCGTTTCCTGGCATAGGTGGCGAGCTTTAAGTTTTCAAGCACCGTAAGATTTCCGAAAATGCGGCGGCCTTCCGGTACAAGCGCGATGGCGTGCTGCGAGACAATATGATGGGGCAGCACAGGCAAAAGATCATGGCCATTGAACCGTATTTGTCCTGCACTGACTTTGGGGCCTTCCGGAGGGGGCAGTCTCATGATGCTCATCAGGATGGTTGATTTACCGGCGCCGTTTGCGCCGAGCAGCGCAACGACTTCTCCCTGTCCGACCTCAAGGGAGATGCCGTGAAGGGCTTCGATATTTCCGTATCGCACATACAGGTCTTTAATCTGCAGCAACGGCGGCTCCTTCATTTCCCAGATAGGCTTTGACGACACGGAGATTGCTTCTGATTTCTCCAGGGGTTCCCTGAGCAATCATCTCACCGAAATCCATCACCGTCAGAGATTCGCAGACCGCCATCACGACTTTCATCTGATGTTCGATCAGGCATATGGTAAGATGAAACTCGTTGCGGATGAAACGGATAAGGTCAATGAGTTTATCGATATCAGAGGCATTCATGCCGGCCGCCGGCTCATCTAACAGCAGTAATTTGGGTTTAGCGGCCAGAGCCCGGCCGATTTCAACCCGGCGCTGCAATCCATAAGGAAGATTTTTCGGGTATTCGCCGGCAACGTCTTTAAGCGCGAGAATATCTAAAATTTCCATGGCGCGGTGAATCACCCTTTTTTCATTTTCACGACAGCGGCGGGTTAAAAAAAGAACGTCCGCAAGGCCGTACCCCAGCCCATAATGCTGGGAAATGCAAAGATTATCCAGAACCGTCATGGAATTCCACATCCGGATATTTTGAAAGGTCCGGCCCAGGCCCAGCGCGGTTACCGCATGGGGTTTAAAACCGGCAATGGATCGGCCGAGAAATAAAATACTGCCCCGCGAAGGTCTGTAAAATCCGGAGATGAGATTGAAGACCGTTGTTTTTCCCGCGCCGTTGGGTCCGATCAGCCCCCGGAGCTCGCCTTCTTCGAGGGTCAAATTGAAATTGGAAACCGCCTGAAGGCCGCCGAAAAAATGGGTTATGTTTTGCACGTCAAGCAGCGGCACGTCAGGCTTCCTTTCCGGTCGGGAAAAACCGGTGCAAAACCGGAAAAATCTGGGAAAGCTCCCGGCTGCCCATAATGCCTTCGGGCCTGAAAAGCATCAGAATAATCAAAAACAGGGGGATCAGCACCCACTTCAAAACCTGGAGCGGTCTTAATGCTTCCATGAGCAGGGTAAACAAAACAGCGCTCATCACGGATCCGCTTAATGACCCCATGCCGCCCAAATACACCATGACCATGATTTCCGTGGATTTCATGATGGTAAAGGACCCGGGGTTGATGTATCCCAGCACATGGGCAAACAGCCCGCCCGCAATCCCGGCAAGTCCGCTTGAGAGCATAAAGGCTGCCAGTTTCATTTTCCGGGTATCCACGCTCATCATCTCGGCGGCGATTTCATCGTCGCGCACGGCCATGAGGCCCTTTCCATAGATGGAGCCGACAAAGCGCCGCAGCGCGACGATCGTAAATCCGGTAAAAACCAGTGTCCAGATCATCAGCCAGGGCAAAGGAAGGGTTTCATTCATGGCATTGACCACTTTTCGCATTCCCATAAACCCTCTGGCGCCGCCGATGGCCTGAATATTTTCAATCGCACTTTTTACGATATAATTGACGGCAAGCGTGATGATGGCCAGATAAGCGCCCCTGGTTTTAAAACTCGGCACCGCAACCAGAAGCCCGGCCAGGGCCGCGCATAGCCCTCCTGCCAGGAGGGCGAACGGAAACAGATACACCGATGCCCCCGGCCCCAGCAATGCATCCCCGAACAGGTTTCCCGGCGCAAAAAGCCAGGTGCTCATAATCGATGAAACATAGGCGCCTACAGCCATAAACCCCGCGTGACCGCATGAAACCTCGCCCATGTATCCGTTAACCAGGTTAAGCGATGTGCTTAAGACGATGTTGATCCCGATGTACATCAGGACCAGTTCCGCATAAGCGCTGATCCGCCCGCTCTGAACGCAAAAAACAACAGCGGCGCAAAAGACTGAATACAAAATTATAGCAGCGTGACGCTTCATCAACATTGCCTTATTAAATCTTCTGATACCGAAGGGTTCCCAGAATTCCGGTCGGTTTGACGCTTAAAAGCAACATCAGAATACCAAAGGAGATGAGGTCCCGAAACGTTGAGGGGAAAACGGAGGCGACAAAAATTTCGATAAACCCCAACAGATAACCGCCTATCAGAGCGCCGCGAATTTCCCCGATGCCGCCGACAACGGCGGCGATAAACGCCTTCCACCCGATCATCGCGCCCATGTAAGGCTCAAGGACGGGATAGGCGGCGACAAACAAAACCCCGGCAAGTGCGGCCATGGATGATCCCAAAATAAATGAAAACACAATGATGCTGTCCACCGGAATCCCCATCAGCGGCACCGCAACCCGGTCAAATGAAATCGCCCGCATGGCCATGCCGATCCTGGTTTTCCGGACAATGGCTTCGAGTAAAAAAAATGCCGCAAGCGTGACCGCAATGACGATGGCCTTGATGTTGGTAAAGGTGACGCCGCCGACCGTATACACTACTTTCTCAATCAGACCGGGAAATGCACGCCGGCTAGCGCCGAAAAGGGCCAGATTCCCGTTTTCGAGAATCAGGCCGGCCATCAGCGCCGTGATCACGATATAGAGCCGGTTTACGCCTTTGCGGCGCAGCGGGCGGTAGGCGATCCTTTCCAGGGCCACCCCGACACCAGATGTCATCACCATAGTGATAACAACCGTCGCAATAAAAACACACGCCGGGGCCAAATGAAACGGCAAATGAACCGCATACCCGCCCAGCAGGAAGGTCGCCAGGAAAAAACCGATATAGGCCCCGACCATAAAAATGTCCCCGTGCGCGAAATTGATCAACAGCAAAACACCGTACACCAGACTGTACCCCAGCGCGATCAGGGCATAAAAGCTGCCCCATTGCATGGCGTTTAGAACATTCTGAAAAAAGGACTGGATATCCACTAAACGCTCCTATCGGTTATGGGCACACGGACTCATAGAATTCAAACTCGCCTTTTTCATTTATCCTGACCACGACCGCGCATTTGATGGGATCGCCTTGCGGCGTAAACGTCATCTTCCCGGTAATCCCCTCGAAGTCTTTGATTTTCGCCAGTTGATCTTTCGCGGCCTCCCGGTCTTTCTCCAGGGTTCCGGTCAACCCGCCCGTATTCTGAATGGCCGTAAGCATCAGCCATATGGAATCCCAGGTCAGGGCCGCGACGTCATCGGGGATATAGCCGTATTTTTTATGGTACTGGTCGATAAACTGTTTTGTCGGGCCCTTGGCGCCGGCTGCGGCATGATGGGTGGTGAAAAACAATCCCTAGCAGTCATCCCCGCAAAGATTCATCAGTTCCGCGGATCCCCAACTGTCGCTGCCCATGATGTGTTTGTTCCAGCCCAGTTCGCGGGCCTGTTTTACGATTAAGGGAACTTCATCATAATACTGAGGGGTAAACAGAAAGTCGGCACCGGATTTAATGATTTTGGTCAACTGAGCGCTGAAGTCCCGGTCCTTTGTCGTAAAGGTTTCAAATGCGACGACAGCGCCGGGGCCATGAATCTTTTCAAAGGCCACTTTGAAAAACTCGGCAAGTCCTTTGGGGTAGTCGCTTGCGATATCATACAAAACAGCGGCTTTTTTGGCGTTGAATGTCTTTGTGGCAAAATTGGCGGCAACAGGCCCCTGGAACTGATCCATAAAGCACCCGCGGAACACGTAGGGCCGGTCGCAGGTCGCTTTGGGGTTGGTGGACCAGGGCGTAATCATCGGTGTTTTATAGTCGTTGTTGATTTCTCCCGCGGGAACCGCCTGCTTGCTGGACTGGGGGCCGATAACGCTCAACACCATATCCTGGGTGATCAGCTTGATGGCGGCAGCCGTTGCCGATTCAGCCTTGGATTCATTGTCTTCGTAAATGAACTCAAGTTGATATTTATGACCGCCGACCAAAAGCCCGCCCTGTCCGTTGACCTGGTCCTTAACCATTTCCGCGGCATACTTCGAGCCTTCGCCCACTTTGGGGATGTCTCCGGTCAGGGGAATATTAAAGCCGATTTTAATTGTTTCGGCGGCCAGGGCGTTTTGCCATGCAATCAGCGCCAAGGCCGTCAAGACGCATACCAAAATAGTTTTTTTACGCATTTTTTCTCCTTTCATCTCCAGCCCGCGTTGGTGCGGATTAAGAGTTGAAGTTACCAAATAGCTTTAAACCATCAACCGTCAACCGTCAACTCACAACTTTCACACTCGGGAATAGGGTCCTATCCGTGTGAGGTAAAAATTTTGCAGCACTGAAGCGGTTCATAAAATCCTGGTTGACGTTTAATTCCATGTAGGTGATGCGGTTGCGGATCTCGTCGATTTCACAGATCCGGTCAGGCGCTGTGAGCACCAGGGTTGCGCCGCCCAGGGAACTGTTGCCCAAGGACTGATAACGGTTCACGGGCAGGTCCGGGATCATGCCTATGGAAATGGCGGAACGGGGTTTAATAAAGGATCCGAAGGTGCCGGCCACATAGAATGTTTTAATCTCGTTAAACGACACGCCCACGCTGGCGGTGATGGTTTCCAGAATCGTATACATGGCGGCCTTGGAACGGAGAAGACTGTCAAGGTCAGCCTGGCTGATCAACAAGGCCCGGCCCCCCGGCGAGGTTTCAGGGAGTACCGCCAGGTGTCTCATCCCGTCTTTGATGATGCATCTGCCCCCGCAAATTGAAGGTTGCAGACGTCCCCTGAAGTCGATCATCCTGTTGATAAAAAGCTGTGCGACCAGATCAATCAGCCCCGAGCCGCAGATGCCGACGGCGGGTTTTTCATCAATGGCGTGAAGGGTGAACGCCAGGGTGACCGGGTCGATTCCGACCTGATCGATCACGCCTGGTCCGGCCATCATCCCCATCCGGGTGACGCCGCCTTCCAATGCCGGGCCGGCCGCGCCGGCACAGGCAATCATCCAGTTTCTGTTTCCCACGACCACTTCGGCATTGGTTCCGACATCCACGAGAATGGCGGTTTCATCTGCTTTATTAAGACCGGCGTAAAGGATTCCGGCAATGAGGTCGCCGCCGAAGGAGCTCCCGACATTGGGAAAAATCAGAACCCGGGCCGAGGGGTGGAGATGCAGGCCGAGCCCCGACGCCCGCTGCCACCCAGGCCGGTTTATCGCCGGAATGTAGGGCTCGCGGATCATCCAATGGGGAGAAATACCCATGAATAGATGTGTCATGGCGGTGTTTCCCGCCAGCGAGAGCAGAAAGATGTCCTCCGGCTTTATTTTTGAAGCGCGGCATAAATCCTTTATCTGATCATTAAGGCCGGAGATGATCAGCCGGTTGAGTTCTTCCAACCCTCCGGACCGGTCGGTATAATGAATCCGCGTCAATACATCAGGCCCGACCGTGATCTGGGGGTTGTCGAAAGCGGTTTCGCCAAGGACTTTTGAATTTAACAGATCGACCGCCCGCAAAACCACCCGGCTTGTTCCCAGATCAACCGCCAGTCCGGAAATTGTTTTAAAACCTTCACCCGGTGCGATATCAACGAGAATCCATCGGTTGTGATCCCTGACGACAATGCAGGTCGTCTTGTATTGAAATTTTCTGAGCAACTCCGGAAGGTTGCGGATCAGCGGCAAATCAATTTCCAGTGTATCCGTCTTCAGACGTTCTTTCAACGCGTTGATCAACCGGTCAGTATCCGCAGTGTTGTCGGCCAGCGTCGGGGGAATCAAGGTCAGGGGATGAACCCAGGTTTTAACGGACTCCGTCATACCCGCCATGCTCCGGGCCATTTGATTGAATTTTCCATGAATCTTATAAATTGAAGGTCATGTCACTGGCGGTGGAAAAACAGTCGAGAGACACTTTTTTATTGGCAATGATCCGTCTGCAATGGTCCACAATATCATCCATGGCCCGGTCCGAGCGATCCTGGTTTAAATGGAACAGACCCAACCGGCTGACTTTGGCGTCTACGGCCAGGTTGACGGCCTGCTCATAGGAAGAGTGGCCCCATTCAATAAATGTTTCATATTCCTTGGGCGTGTATTCGGCATCATGAATCAACAGATCCGCATCGGCGGAAAATTTCAGGTAGTCCTCATAGCCCAGTCCTCTGGAATGGACAAAGCCCAACTCATTATCCGTTAAAAAAACAAATGTTTTTCCGTTTTCGGTGAATTTATATCCATTGCCTCCGTTGGGATGACTCAGCCGAATCGGCTCAATGGTGATGGACCCGATTTCAAATGCTTCGGGGCACCCCGCTTCGTAAACGATAGAGGCGCTTATGTCGGCATATTTTACGGGAAAATTCGGCGGAGAAAGGACCTTTGAGATCATTTTTTCCACATATTGTCCCTGTAAGGGGCATCGATACACCTTGATTTCCGTCTGTTTCAGGTAAATAGGCTTGAAAAAAGGAAACCCCATCAGGTGATCCCAGTGGGCGTGTGTAAAAATAAGATGGAATTTATAACGTTTTTCTCCGAGGAGCTGGTTTCCAAGTCTCCGGATTCCCGTACCTGCATCAATAATGATGATGTCGTCATTTTTCGTACGAATCTCCATGCAGGTCGTGTCGCCGCCATACCTTATGTATTCTTTTCCGGACACGGGTATAGATCCCCTAGATCCCCAGCATTTAATGTACATGGATTTCCCTTTCAGAATTGACAAATGGGTGGACAGGCACTCAATGCGTTTCTCCCAAAAAAGTAAACCAGACGCCGTTTTGATCCCATGTCCGGATTATTTCCACATTATTATGAGCCAACCGTTCCCGGATAGCTTTTGCTTCGCTTCTCAACTGTCCGGAAAGCAAAAAGCGTTTTTTTTGATAAAACCCTTTGGAATTGATTATCTTTCGGGCAATATCGTGGTGAATGTTCGCTATCATAAAATCAGCCGGATAGTCCATAAAATTTTCAGCCGAACCCTGAATGGCTATTATTTTTTTTTCAAGTTGATTCATCCGGACATTTTGGCTGGCGGTTTTCACGGACAATAAATTCAGGTCAACTGCCAGTGTGCGTCCGGCTCCGAGCTTCGCTGCAGCCAGAGCCAAAATCCCTGTTCCTGTTCCGATATCAACTACAAGGTCAGGGATTTTTGAGCGAAACGCCGTCTCTATGGCGCAAAGGCAATCGCTGGTCGTTGGATGAAGGCCGGTCCCGAACACAACTCCGGGATCAAGGAGGATATGATGTAATTGCTGATTCAAACCGTCTTTCTCAGCAAGTGGATCCCAGGGAGGGAAAATGGCGAAGCCGCCGGCTTTAAATGCTGAAATCCTGTCGCCGTGCCATTGGTCGTAAGACATACAAAACCGGTCAATGAACTTAACTTGAGGCTGAAGCCGGACGATGTGTTCCACACGGTCATCCGAGGGTGCAAGAAAGAACAGAAAGGAGAACCCATCTTCTTCCCAGTTGCCGATAAAAGCGGCATCATCCAAACGAAAGTCCCTCGACAGTTTTCCCTCAAGATAATAGATATAGAGATCTTTGTATGGGTTTTGTAAAGTGGGAGACTGGTTCATAATTGTTTTGTTTCGGGAGGGCGATCGATATACCATTGCAGCGGATCAATGAGTTCAAAGCCCATTTTTTTTAATTTTTCCTTTACGGGAGCGACGTTCATGGCAAAAAGATAAGGAAATACTGCCCGTTTTCCCGGCTCCCAGTATTTGGCGGTCAGCACGCTTCCCATGGAAATATTTTCCTCAACAATAGCATCAACAATTTTTTTCAACTCGCCGACTTTCTCTTCCACAACGACTCCCAACAGGGTTCCCGGTTCGCCGATCCCCATCACGCTGATAAATGCCCTTAAAAGATCCCGAACGGAGATTATTCCTTTTAATTTATTGGCCTCATCCACTACCGGCAGGGCGCCGACCCGTTCTTTCTGGATCAACAGCATGGCATCCTGGATTGTAAACATGGGTGAAACAGACATCGGATCAGGCGTCATGATATCCCGGATGCGCAGATCGCATATTTCATTTTTTTCTTCCAGCGTACACTCAAGTTTTTTAAACAGGCTGGAGGGCATCGCGCTTCTGATATCCCGATCCGTGACAATCCCGATCAATGTGTTATCCTGATCCACAACGGGCAGATGCCGAATTTTATTTTTGGCCATTTTTTCCTGGGCTTCAAAAATATCCGCATCCGGATCGATGGTAATCACCTTGCTGGTCATGGTTCTGTTTACAAACATGATTCGTTCTCCTTTTTTCCCTCAGGCCCCAGGGGCTCGTTGAGCAAAATTTTCAAGTGATTGATTACCAGTTCAGGGAGCCTTTTTAAGGAGTATCCCCCTTCCAGAATGGATATGATTTTACCTTGGGCATGTTTTTCGGCCAACTCCGAAAGCATTTGCATGATTCGGGTAAATCCCGCTGTCGTCACTTTAATTCCGGAAAGTACATCATCTGTATGGGCGTCAAATCCGGCTGAAAGGATAATCACCTGCGGCTTATACCAGTCAAACGTGGGAATTACGTCTGTCCGGATAATTTTAATGTACGCCTCATCGCCCTCCCCAGGGAGTACCGGATAGTTTCGGGTATAGCCGGTTCCGGGCCCGGTGCCTTTTTCAAAAACGCGTCCGGTTCCGGGAAAAGAAAATGATGGGTGTTCATGGATTGAGTAATAAAAAACATCCGCCTCTTCTTCAAGAATATGCTGGGTCCCGTTTCCGTGATGCACATCGAAATCAATGATTCCCACCCGTTCTACAGACCATTTCCGCGTGAGATATTTTGCTGCAATGGCGGCATTGGCAAAATAGCAAAATCCCATGGCCTTGTCGGACTCCGCATGGTGGCCCGGAGGTCTGACCGCACAAAAAACATTATCGATCTCTCCGGCCATGACCATATCGACGGCTTTGAGAATGCCCCCCACAGCCAAAAGCGCAACATTAAAGGTTTGCGGACACATCTGATTGTCGGGGTAGTCAAATGTTTTTTCGCCTGAAAGACATACGGATTTAAATCTTTCAATATATGCCTTATCATGAACCATTTCGATCCATTCCATATCCGGAACTGCTGCAGCAATCATCCTCAGCTTCGGCAAAAGTCCTGCGGCTTTTATGCCATGGTAAATAGCCCGCAGCCTTTCGGGGTTTTCCGGGTGATATGCGCCGGTTAAATGGTCCAGGTATTTTTCGTCATACAGGAAGCCCGTTTTTTTCATGTCATTCTCTGATCAAAGCGTTATTGTTCGATAATTTTATCGAAAATGGCATAGGCGGCGCGGATTGCCCCGTTTTCTTCAGGCATTTCCACAGTAGGGCGGCCGTTTAAATCATATTCATACACCATATGATCTTCGGGGATGATGCCGGCCAGTGCAAGACCCTCTTTTTTCAGGATTTCCAAAATATCATCTGAAGGCGGTGCTTTCATTTTGTTGATAATCAGCCAGCTTTTGGATACGCCGATTCTCAAGTTTTTTGCCAGTTCATGAATCCTTATGCCGGCCTGGATGCCTCGTCTGGAGGAGTCCGACACGATCAGCAATACATCCACGTTATTGGTGGTCAGACGGCTGATATGCTCCATTCCGGCCTCGTTGTCCATGACGATATAGGGATAATTCCCAACGAGTTTTTCCAAAAACTGAGTTAACAGGGAATTGGCTGCGCAGTAGCACCCGGCACCCTCGGGCTGCCCCATGACCACCAGGTCATACCCATCCGCCTCCACGAGGGATTCCTCCAGTTTCATGGAGATGAAGATATCCTTTGTCATTCCGCCGGGGACTTTTCCCTTTTTCATGTCTTCACGGGCGCCTCCCAACGTGCCGGTCACTTTAAGACCCAACACCTCATTCAAATTGGCGTTTGCGTCCGCATCCACAGCAAGAACAGGCCCCTTGTTTTTTTTCTCCAGATACTTGATCAACATGCCGGCAATGGTGGTTTTTCCCGTGCCACCTTTTCCGGCAAGCGCAATTGCGTAAGACATAACCGATCATTTCCTTTCTGAAACAGATTTCATGATTCGAGGCTTCGCTCAATACATAGTAATTAGGCGACTTTAATAAAACAGTCAAGCAACTTTTCGTTGATTTGCGCAAGAGGAAACCCGAAACAGAAGGTTCGGATGCATGCCCTAAGGCTGCTTTTTAAAAGAGTTCCGGCAGGAACACTGCGGCGACGTCAAATGCCTTGCAATAGCCGTACCTGATGTGATATTTTCTAAACACTTATAAACCGATGCACACACGTCCCCCCCAACACAGTCAAGGAGAAAAACATGATTGATCTGATGAAAAAAACCCTGCTTGCCGGAATCGGTCTGGCGTTGAAAACCAAGGATGAAGTGGAAGAATTTGCCAAGGATGTGAGCAAAAAACTCAACATGAATGAAAAAGACGGGCAGCATTTTTTAAAAGACCTTCAAAAACGGTATGACGAGGCCCAGCAAAAACTCGAGGAACGCGTTGAAAAAACCGTCAAGGAATTGCTTAAAAAAGCGGATATCGTCACTACCGAAGAACTCAAAGGCCTGAAGAAAGAGATCCGCGAGCTAAAAAAAGCGGTCAGTGAAATCGGCGAGCCTCCCACCAAGCAATCTTCGTAATCCTATGCTCAGCATCCGAAAAATAGGGGTTCTCGGCAGAACCTACCGTCACCTGAACCGATACCGTCAGATATTGTCCATACTTTTTCGGTATGGGTTCGGCGACCTGGTTGATCTGTTGAAAATCGACCAATACCTGGAAATCGGTCTTCAGCTCATCTCAAAAAATCATCATGAACGGATCGAAAAGTTGAGCCGGGCCGAAAAATTCAGGATGGCCCTTGAAGAACTCGGACCGACTTACATCAAACTCGGACAAATTCTTTCCACCCGTCCGGATCTGGTCCCCGTTGATTTTGTGCAGGAGCTGGCCAGGCTTCAGGACAATGTCCCGGCTGTTTCTTTCAGTGAAATCCGCCAGGTCATTGAAGGCGAAATCGGACAATCCATTGGAGAAGTATTTGATTTTTTTGATGAAGAGGTCTTGGCGTCTGCGTCCATAGGGCAGGTGTACAGGGCCGGGTTTAAAAATGGCGATCTTATCGCCGTTAAAGTGCAGCGGCCCGGCATTCGAAACATGGTTGAAGTCGATCTTGAAATCATGCTTCATCTGGCCACGTTGGCGGAAAAAAACATCGAGGAATTTGCGCTGTACCGCCCGGTCAAAATCGTGGAAGAATTCGCCGCAACCATGGAAAAGGAGATGGATTTCACCATTGAAGCCTCCAACCTGGAACGGATGGCCGCTGACTTTTTAGACGATGAAACAGTCTACATTCCCAAAGTCTATCGGGAGACCACGACTCCACGTGTTCTGACCATGGAATTCATTGAGGGAATTAAAGTGTCGCAAATCCAATCCCTGGTGGATAGCGGCATGGATCTGAAGGAAATCACCCGCCGGGGTGCAGATATCTGCCTGAAACAGATTTTTGACCATGGATTTTTTCATGCCGACCCTCATCCCGGAAATATTTTTATTCTTCCGGACAACGTGGTGTGTCTGCTTGATTTCGGGATGGTCGGTTCGGTGAACCAGCAGACCCGGGAGGATTTCGTCGAACTGGTTGACAGCGTGGTTCATCGTCACGAAGGCAGAACAGCCCAGGTTCTTTTAAAGATCACGTCCTGGGATACCGAACCCGACATCCGCGTACTTGAAAAAGACGTGGCTGATTTCCTGGGCCGGCACTTGTTTAAGCCTTTGAAAGACATCCGAATCGGGAAGCTGCTCAAACACCTCCTGGATTTAACCACTCGGCATCGCCTGCGCCTCCCGCCGGACACCTTCATGATGCTTAAAGCATTGGCCACCCTTGAAGGTGTCGCGACGATGCTGGACCCGGAGTTTGATATCATTTCCCGGGCTGAGCCCTTTATCCGGCGTATCAAACTGGCGCGATTTCATCCCAAGCGGATCACCGGGGACATTCTTCAAACCACTTCGGATTTGCTCGACATCATGCAGCAGATTCCCAGGGATATCCGTGAAATCTCAAAATTTATCCGCCAACGGAAAATACCGGTCTCAATCGAACACCTGGGCCTGGATGAGATGCTTGCCACCCACGATCAGATCAGCAACAGAATTTCATTTTCAATTGTCATCGCCGCGCTGATCATCGGCTCAGCCCTGATCGTCATTTCCAAAACGCCGCCCTATTTTTTCGGCATATCCCTTATCGGCATCATCGGATTTCTGGCCGCCGCAGTTATGGGTATATGGCTGCTGGTGGCGATTTTGAAAAAAGGAAAACTATAAAAAAGTAGTCAGCATTCAGAATCCAGAAACCAGAATTCGGTAGTAAATGAGCACGGAAGATAAAAAGAATAAATATTCACCCGGATATATACGATTGCATGAAATCGGCGAACTGGAGCGGCGGGCGGTCTCAGCGGTGCATATGCTGAGGGACTGCTGCCTGTGCCCGCATGGCTGCCATGTCGATCGGACAGCCGGGCAATTCGGGCGGTGCAAGTCCGGAGCATTGCCCAAAGTCGCCAGCCGGAACCTGCATTTCTGGGAAGAGCCTCCCATCAGCGGCGCAAACGGATCAGGAACGATTTTTTTTTCCAACTGCACCGGAAAGTGCCGGTTTTGTCAGAACTACCCGATCAGCCAACTGGGGGTCGGAAAAGAAACCGGCATTGCGGACTTAGCGGAAATGATGCTGGAATTACAGCGTAAAGGGGCTCATAATATCAATTTTGTCACCCCCACCCACTTTACGGCGGCAATCCTGGCCGCACTGCCTCATGCCATAGAACATGGGTTGCGTATCCCCCTTTTGTATAATTGCAGCGGGTATGAGCTTGTCGAAACCCTGCGATTGCTGGAAAACGTCATTGATATCTGGCTGCCGGACGCCAAGTATGCCGACGATGCCGTTGCATTGCGGTTGTCCTGATTTCCCGAATATATGAAACATAACCGGGCGGCCTTGACGGAAATGTATCGCCAGGTCGGGGACATCCGGGTGACAAACGGCGAGGGAATCATGAAGCGTGGAATGATCATTCGACACCTGGTTTTACCGGGCGGATTGGCGGGCACAAAAGAGGTCCTGGAATGGATCGCCGAAAACCTCTCCCCCCATGTTTACATCAGCCTGATGAGCCAGTATTTTCCTGCCCATCTGTGTGTGGATCATCCCGAAATGGGACGAAAAATC
>CAYTSY010000003.1:1642-16197 GCA_964440555.1 uncultured Desulfobacteraceae bacterium | reverse complement strand
ACCGCAGCAGGTTTTGAAGACGGGTGGGTTCAGGAATGCGGGGAGGAGCCGGCAAACCGGTTTTAATTATGTATGGTATGGGTCCATATCGCGCCCGCAATGCAATGCGGGCCGGTTATGCCGAACGAACGTATTCAACCCCGTTTTGGAACATGCGGAGACCCGGGCTAATGCCGGGTTCAAATTTTTCGCCTTTTCTTTTGGCCTGCTCCTTCATGCGGGTCCAGTTCGGGTGGTTCGTGGGGTGATGATAGGCTTCCGGGTGGGGCATCAGGCCGAACACGCGTCCTGTGGGGTCGCAGATTCCGGCGATATCGAGGATCGATCCATTGGGGTTGACCGGGAATTTTCCATCTGCCGGATAGCCCTCCGGCGTTGCATATTGAAGTACCCTCTGGTTGTTTTCAACCAGGCGATGAAGCGTATTTTGATCTGAAACAAACTTGCCTTCGCCATGCCTGACGGGCAATTCAAGAAAATCCATGTTCCGCGTAAACACGCACGGGGAAGAACCATTGACTTTCAGAGACACCCACTGATCCCTGAAATTGCCGCAGTCATTGAAAGTCAATGCCGCGGACCGTTTTTGATAGTCATGATCCAGACCGGGCAAAAGCCCCAGATTGACCAGGGTCTGAAAGCCGTTGCAGATGCCTAAAACCAGGTTGCCGTTTTCAATGAACCGGATCATCCGCTCTCCCAGATGCATTTTCATGCGCACCGCCTGGATTACGCCCGCACCGTGATCGTCGCCCCAACTGAATCCTCCCACAAACACCAGAATCTGGAAATCCTCCAGTTTGACAGCGCCGTCAATCAGGCTGTTGATGTGAACCCGATGGGCAACAGATCCGGCCAGCTCAAACACGTAAGCGGTTTCATGATCGCAATTCAAGCCGTATCCGGTCAAAACAAGGGTTCGCACATCGGTCATATCAAATCTCCAAACGGTTTTTTCCAGGCTGATTTCAGGTCGCTTACCGGAATCTTCGCGAGTATTTCCGCGTTTTGTCCGTAAAGGGTCAAACGCGGGTCCCCAGTGACTTCTCCAATGCAGGAGCAGGCGATATTTTCAAACAGGGCTTCAAACTGTTTTGCATTTTCAGGCCCCACGGTAACGATAAAACGCCCCGCGGATTCGGAAAATAAAAGTTGATCATTTCGGATCGGGCGGCTCGCCGGAACCCGGCTCAGATCAATCGTCATCCCCAGGTCTCCGGCCATGGCGGTCAACGCCAAATGAACACCCAGGCCCCCCCGATATATGCCGTGAACCGAGGCGGCGAGTTCCTTTTTAATGGCATTGGTAAGGGCCTTATATAAAGGGAGGAACCGCGCGGGGGTCACCCGGGGCACCTGAAGCCCCACGTATCCCAAATGCTCATAATATTCGGAGCCGCCCAGCTCATTTTCAGTCGCCCCCAGCACATACACCCGATCGCCGGAAACCTTGCTGTCCATTGTCGTACAGGTGCACACGTCGTCAATCACGCCGATGGCGGAAAACTGCATGGTTTCAAGTGCCGAGACCTTATGGGCCATGCCGTAACGACCCGTGAGGTAGCCGTCCACATACATGGAATCTTTGCCGGACAAAAGGGGAATTCCATAGGCCAGACACATGTCTTTAAGCGCCAGGCAAGCCCGGACCAGTTGTGCGGCCTTGTGCTTCCCATCCGGGTTATCCTTCGGATGATACGCAATATTGGGCCAGCAGAAATTATCGACTCCGCCGATATGTTCGATGTCGCCGCCCACGGCGATCAGCCGGCGGACCGCTTCATCAATGGTGCAGGCCGTCATATGCCAGGCGTCGATAGCGCTGTAATGGGGAAGCAGGGCCTGGGCAAAGGCAAGACCTTTTGGGGAGGAAAGCACCGGCCGGATCACGGATGCATCATTGGGCACATCCCTGTTTTTCCCTGTTAATGGCTTGATAACGCTTGTGCCCTGCACCTCGTGGTCATACTGGCGGCATATCCATTCCCTGGATGCGAGGTTGGGACGCGCAAGCATGTCTTGCAATAATTTTTCGTATTCTAAAGGCTCTCGGATCACCGGTTCAGTAAGGCCGCGTTTTTCAGGAGGCATCCAGACGGCTTCAAATTCCCATTGGGGGAACCCCCGGGCCGGCAGATCCAAATCTACATAAGCGCAGGTTTTATTGTCGTAAAGGATGTGCAGTTTTCCGGAATCCGTATACCGGCCGATCACGGTGCTTTCCACGGCATGCCTGCGGGATAAGTCCATAAACCGGCTTAAATCCTCCGGGGCAACCGCTACGGTCATGCGTTCCTGGGATTCGGAAACCCAGATCTCCCACTGGTCCAACCCCTGGTACTTCAGGGGTGCTTTATCCAGCCAGACTTCGCAGCCGTTTGAAAACTGGGCGGACTCGCCGACGGAAGACGACAGGCCGCCGCCGCCGTTATCCGTGATAAACCTGATCATTCCCTGGTCACGTGCCTCCAGCAGAAAATCATGCATCTTTTTCTGCGTATAGGGATCACCGATCTGAACATGGCCGGCCGGCGTATGCTCGGAATATACTTCTGAGGATGCGGTAACGCCGTGAATTCCGTCTTTGCCCACCCGGCCGCCGCACATGATAATCAATTCCCCGGGAGATGTCTTTTTTTCCTCCGCGGGCTCGCCGTTGATCCGGGCCGGCATCATTCCCACGGCGGTGACGAACACCAGGCATTTTCCCATGTATCCGTGATGGAAGAGTACCTGGCCGAAGGTTGTGGGAATGCCGCTTTTATTTCCCCCGTCTCTTACGCCTTCGATAACGCCGTCGAGCAGCCGCCGGGGAGACAGACGGGGAGTGAGTTCTCCCTGATAATCCCTTTCACCCACGCAAAACCCGTATCCGCCC
This sequence comes from uncultured Desulfobacteraceae bacterium, assembly GCA_964440555.1. GTDB lineage: Bacteria > Desulfobacterota > Desulfobacteria > Desulfobacterales > UBA5616 > CAYTSY01. The sequence continues at coordinate 13,319 of CAYTSY010000003.1, read as the reverse complement.
ATAACCAATCTGGATCCCTTGCCGGTGCCCAGCGGGTCCCGGTAAACCCCTACAATTCCCGTTATGGCGCCGCCGTAGGCTTCCATGTTGGAGGGGGAATTATGCGTTTCACCGGTGATCACGTAGTAGTGGTCTTCGTCGAACCGCCCTGCCCCGGCATTGTCCCACAATACGGAAACGACCCATGGCTTTTGTTTTTTCAACGCCAGTGTCGGGGCTTCGATACAGGTTTTAAATAAATTGTCGATGCAGGTTTCTTCGCCGGTTTCCAGGTCATGATAACGAAATACCCCCCGAAAGGTGTTGTGGTTGCAATGATCGCTTCTCGCCTGGGAGATATATTCCAGCTCAATGTCCGTAGGATCGGAAAGCCCTACTTTTTCCCGCTGTAAAACAACCCGTTCGTCAAGAAAATACTTCCGGATGGCAGGAATGTCGTTCGGGTTTAACGCCAGGTTGCGCTGGTCGCTGACCCGCATTAACCCATCATCGCTGCCGATCGGAATGGTCGATACCGTGGGGATATGATTCAACACGACTTTCGGGATGATCACGCCGATGCCGGTTTTGGGGTCCCAGTCCGTGGCGGAAAAAATTTTCCATTGTTGGATGATGTCATTGGCCAGAATTTCGGTAGCAATCTTTAAAGCCGCCGTTCTGTCAATTCCCGGTCCCGTCAGACAAAAACGTTTGGACGTATACACGGCTTCGTCCGGTTTAAATCTTCTCTTTAAAATATCTTCCATGGCCTCGATGGCCGTATCTCCCGGGGTGTCTTTCACACCCGGCCTAAGGCCGACCCAGACCGTCCAGTCAAATTTTACGGGCAATGGGTCATAGGAAGATATTTGCGTTACCGGATTGGTGAACAACTCCCTTTGAACGGCCGCCAATTGCTCACCGGTAAGGGCCGCATCCAGGGTAACCACATGGATTGCTCGTATTTTTTCAATATGGATGCCGAAATATTCTCTTGCCTTGCGGCAAATTCCCTCTCCTTCGGCATCCATCAACTCCGGTTTCAATGCTATTTCAAGTCGAAAAGCCATGTTATTTCTCAGTGATGAGTGATGAGTGATGAGTGATGAGTTGTTGTTTGTTATTAAACTCATCACTGTTCACTCATCACTGCTCTAGGGTAAAAGCCTCATAATATCGTTGTAGAAAACAAACAGGGTCAACATAACCAGCAAAAAAATCCCCACCTGTTGGGCTTTCTCCCGAAGTTTGATGCTGACGGGGCGTCTGACAACTGCCTCAATCAAAAAAAACATCAGATGGCCCCCGTCCAGAACAGGGATGGGAAGAAAATTGAGGATGGCCAGATTGATGCTGATAAATGCAATGAAATAAATCAGGCTGGCTGCGCCCTGTTTGGCCTGATCCCCGGCCATCTGGGCAATCATGATCGGCCCGCCCAGGTTTTTTGTGGAAATATCGCCCTTGATCAGCTTGGCGATGCCCACAATCATGAGTTTGGAAACCTGACCGGTCTGACGCAGACTCTGATAAAAAGACTCCAGGGGATTTAATTTGATGGATCGGACATGCTTTCCGGAAGCGGAGATGCCGATCATATACCGATCCACAGCTTCCCCAAAAAGGTTTTGATCCTTCTTCAGCGTAGGAACAATTTCCACGGAAATCACGGTTTGATCCCGTAAAACCGACACCCGGAGGGGTTTGCCGCCGCTTCTTGCGATGATGTCGGACATATCGGAAAAGCTTTTTACGGGCGTCCGGTCTACGTTGAGGATACGGTCTCCGGTTTTAAGGCCGGCTTTCATGGCCGGGGAATTCTCCAGAATCGATCCCGCCACCGGCTCCAGTTCAACCATGCCGTAAAACTGAAAGAAACCGAAAAATATAAGTATCGCCAGAAAAATATTAAACGCGGGGCCCGCGGCGACGATCAGCATCCTTTTGATCACGGGTTTATGGGTAAAGGAATGCGGAATCTGTTCCGGGTCCAGTTCGGCATCGGGTTCTTCTCCAACCATCTTGACATATCCCCCGAGAGGAATGGCCGATAGTCGATAGTCGGTCAATCCGATTTTTTTACCCAGAAGACGTGGTCCAAAACCCAGAGAGAATTTTTCCACGCCGACGCCGCAAAGCCTGGCCATTAAAAAATGCCCGAGCTCATGAAAAAAAATAAGAACACCCAAAACAACAATTAATGAAAGTATATAGCTCATAGTTAAATTAATACGTCAATTCATGTTCAAAGGTCAAGGGTTTGTCATCCGTCCCTATCATCCGCTCTTCTCATCTTCTGTCCTCCCCATCCTCCGTCATCCGCAGACTGCCTCCGCCGTTTTCCTGGCCCATTGATCGGCGCTTAAAATATCGTCGATGCCCGGATCGGCCACTGGCGTATGGGATTGCATGACAATGCCGATGGTTTTCGGGATCCCCGTAAATGGGATCTTTTTATCAAGAAATGCCGATACCGCGACTTCATTCGCCGCATTCAATACCGCCGGCATGGTCTTCCCGGTTTTGCAGGCGGTCTGGGCCAGCACAAGACAGGGAAATTTTTCGTAATCCGGTTTCCGGAACGACAGCGTTGAAATATTAAAAAAGTCCGGCATAGGTTGTCGGATATCCAGACGCTCCGGCCCTGAAAGGGCGTAGGCACTGGCGCCGTTCATATCCGGCACACCCAATTGGGCCATGACCGAACCGTCTTTATACCCCACCATGGAATGGATAATGCTTTGGGGATGGACTACGACTTCGATGCGTTCCTCGGGTATGTCAAAAAGAAATTTTGCCTCGATCACCTCGAGGCCCTTGTTCATCATCGTCGCCGAATCAATGGTGATTTTTCTGCCCATTTGCCAGTTCGGGTGCTTCAGGGCATCATCCGGGGAAATGCCGCCGAATTCAGAAATATCCTTATCGACAAACGGCCCGCCTGAAGCGGTAAGAAATATCTTTTCAACATCAAGGCGGCGGTTTCCGGCCATGCTTTGGAAGATGGCGCTGTGTTCACTGTCCACCGGCAAAATCCGAACGCCTTTTTCAGCGGCCCGTTTCATGACGAGTTCCCCGGCCATGACCAGGGTTTCCTTGTTCGCCAGCGCAATGTCTTTCCCGGCGGAAATGGCGGCCATCGTGGGCAAGAGCCCCGCAGCCCCGACCATTGCCGCCACCACCTGGTCCACAGAGGCAAGCGATGCCGCCTGCCGGTATCCTTCTTCGCCGTAAAGAATTTCAACGCGGCTTTTGGATTTGATCAATCCTTTAAGCGCTTTTGCACGGTCTTCATTAATAACCACGGCAATATCAGGGTCAAATTGGTGAATCTGCTTTGCCAGCAATTCAATATTCCAGGCCCCCGTCACTGCCTTGACCGCAAACCGCTCCGGAAACATTTCCGCAATTTTAAGCGTATTTCTACCGATGGAACCCGTAGACCCCAATATCGCCAGATTTTTCATTTACTCCAGACTCTCACTCCCCACCTTCGGCCTTTGACCTTTCATCTTTGGCCTTTCACCTCAATAAAAACACATACTCCTTAAAAATATAGGCGACCGGCGCTGCAAACAATAACGCATCAATCCTGTCGAGCATTCCGCCGTGTCCGGGCAATATTTTTCCGGAATCTTTGACATTGGCGGCCCGTTTCAGTTGAGATTCAAACAGGTCTCCCAATTGACCGATCGCACCGACAACGATAAAAAACAAAATCGCCCAACCCCAGGGCAGTTTGGGCATATTCAGCCCCCACGGCAGGCATTCGGCGAAAAGATTAATCGCGGCGCCAAAAGCAATGTTCGCGGCCAGACCACCCAAGGCGCCTTCCACGGTTTTTCCAGGACTGACTCGCGGATTGAGCTTATGTTTTCCCCAATAGGTTCCCACGTAATAGGCGGCGCTGTCCCCGGAGAAAATAATGCACAATAAATAAAATATCCAGGTAAGGCCATGAGGCTGGTGACGCATCATCACCAGGAACGCAAGCATAAGCGGTATGTAAATCATCCCCTGAATCTGAATGCAAACGGAATCCAGCAGGAGAAAACCCGGCTTTGAACGCCACACCGATATACCGGCCAGACACAAAACATCTATCGCCAATACGCATAAAACCAATTGCGGCAACCGGAGGTGGGCTACCGTAAGCATCGCCAGACCCAGGATCATCCCAACCGGAACAATTGCAGGATGGCTGTGTTTATCGTGGAAAACAATAGAAAAATACTCCCGGAGGGAAACCATGGCGACTGCGGATATCAGTATAAAAAAAGGGGTTTTGCCCTGCCAGATCAGCCAGATAACAAAAGGAAGCACCACAATACTGGTCAGCCAGCGTTTTGCATGCATGTTGTTTCCTTAATCACCCCAAACCCATAAAGGCGTATGAAAATCCGCCAACCGATACCGCGCATCAGGCCGGTATTTTTCCAAACCGGCGCTCTCGCCCCTGGTATTTTTTCAAGATGGCGATAAATTCTTCCCTGCTGAAATCAGGCCATAGCGTATCTGTTACAAATATTTCCGAATAAGCAATTTGCCAGAGTAAGAAATTGCTGACCCGCGATTCAGCGCCGGTCCGGATGAGCAGATCCGGGTCCGGCATATCATGGGTATACAGGTATCCGGAAACAAGCTCAGGTGAAATTTTTTCGAGGTCTATTTTCTTTGCAAGAGCGTCGATGACGATGCGCTTCACCGCCTGGGTGATGTCGGCACGGCCGCCGTAGCTCAACGCCAGGGTCAGCAGCATGCCGTCATTTTCGCGGGTTCGCAGCATGGTTTTGTCGAGTTCTTTTCGTGACGCTTCGGGTAAACGGTCAATTTGTCCAATGGCGTTTAACCGGATATTATTTGTAATCAGCTCTTTTTGCTCTGATCGTAAAAATTTTTTCAAAAGCCGCATCAGGGCGTTGACTTCTTCTTCGGGACGCTCCCAATTTTCGGTGGAAAAAGCAAAAAGAGTCAGGAAGGGTATCCCAATTTCCCGGCAGGTTCTGACGATCGACCGAACAGCGGCCTCCCCTTTGTGATGTCCTTTGATCCGGTTTAAGCGACGGTGTTTAGCCCAGCGGCCGTTGCCGTCCATAATAATCGCAACGTGCGCGGGAAGCTTTCGGGGATCCAAGACCGCATCTGTTCCGGCTGCTGCACTAGAATTCAAGGATTTCTTTCTCTTTCTCTTTGTAGACCTGATCGATGCGGCCAATCTGTTCGCCGGTTATCCGCTGGACTTCTTCCTGAGCCTTGAAGGCATCGTCTTCAGTAATGTCTCCGTCTTTTTTAAGGCCTTTCAGCATTTCATTTGCATCCCTGCGGATATTGCGGACAGCCACCTTATACTCCTCGCAGACCTTGTTAACCACTTTGACAAGCTCTTTTCTTCTTTCCTCGGTGAGAGCCGGAATTGCGATTCTGATGATTTTTCCATCGCTTGTCGGTGTCAATCCCAGGCCGGACTTCAATATCGCCTTTTCAATTTCCTTGATAATGGATCCATCCCAGGGCTTTATGGTCATCAACCGGCTTTCCGGGACGGACAAAGTGGCCATCTGATCCAGAGACGTCATGGTTCCGTAATAATCCACCCGAATTCCATCAAGCAGATTCAGCGAAGCCCGCCCTGTCCTGATCTTGCTTAATTCATTCCTGCATGCAGCAACCGATTTGGTCATTCGCTCTGCAGTTTCCTCGTATATTTCGTTTATCATGGCTCCTGACCTCTTTAAAAAAGGTGCAGGGGCGAATAATGATTCGGCCCCTGCACGATTAGGTCACCCGTGTTCCGGCATTGACACCGCAAACCACGTTCCGAATATTTCCCCTTGTCTTCAGATTAAAAATCACCAATGGTAAATGGCTGTCCATGGCCAGTGAAATGGCTGTCATGTCCATGACATTTAAGCGTTTTGACAATACTTCCATATAGGTGGTTTCGGGGATCAGTTTTGCATCTGCATTCTTTTCCGGGTCAGCATCATACAATCCATCGACCTTTGTTGCTTTGAGCAATACTTCGGCGTGAATTTCCTGAGCCCTCAGCACTGCGGCCGTATCGGTAGTGAAATAGGGGTTTCCCGTACCCGCGGCAAATATGACCACCCGACCTTTTTCAAGATGCCGGATCGCTCTTCGCCGGATATACGGTTCAGCCAGCTCATGCATGGAAATAGCCGTCTGTACGCGGGTCGGAATTCCTTTTTTTTCCAGCGCATCCTGCAGGGCAAGGCTGTTGATCAGGGTTGCCAGCATGCCCATATGATCCGCCGATGCCCGGTCCATATCGTATGAACTGGCAGCGACACCCCTGAAAATATTGCCGCCGCCCACTACGATGGCGACCTGAACGCCCAGATCGAAAATGGATCTGACCTCATCGGCCACATATTTCAGCATGTCCGGGCCGATGCCGTACCCCTGGTCGCCCATCAACGCCTCGCCGCTTATCTTTAAAACAATCCGTTTAAATCGCGGAAGAGTCAAAATGCTATTCTCCGATCTGAAAACGCACAAAACGCTTAATGGTAATATTCTCACCGATTTTCGCAATCATTTCATTCAACAGATCCTGTATCGTCAGATCAGGATTACGGACATACTGCTGATTTAAGAGGCAGCTTTCCTTAAAAAATTTATTCAGTTTGCCTTCGGCGATTTTATTCACCATGTTTTCGGGTTTGCCCATCTCAAGTGCCTGGGCCCTATAGATATCTTTTTCCCTTTCGATCATCTCCCGGGGGACATCATCAGCACAGAGGCTTACCGGGCTGGTTGCCGCAATATGCATCGCAATATTTTTTACAAACTCCAGAAAATCTTCGTTTCTTGCAACAAAATCGGTTTCACAGTTTACTTCTACCATAACGCCGATCTTTCCGCCGGTATGGATGTAAGCGCCGATCTGACCTTCGGACAGAGCCCTGCCGGCCCTTTTCGCTGCGGTGGCCAGGCCTTTTTTCCTCAAATGGTCCAGGGCTTTTTCCATATCCCCGCCGCACTCCTTAAGGGCTTCTTTGCAATCCATCATTCCGGATCCGGTTTTTTCCCGGAGTTCTTTAACCATCGCCGCACTAATCGTTGTCATATTCATCCTCCTGGGCCCCTTCATCAGCACCTTCCTCTTCAGTGGAGGCAAATCGGCCGGTGGCTACGTTTTTACCTTTCGGGCTTGTCTCAGTTTTTGACCGTTTGATGATTTCAACAATGGGGCCGTCGGTTCCATCAGAAATAACTTTTCTTTCACCGGGCTTTAAATCGGCGTTTTCAACCGGTGTTCCCATATCCGGCTCCGATCCTTTGTCTGCTTTGGCCTGGATTCTTTCTTCATAACGCTGTTTGCCTTCAATGCAGGCATCGGCAATTTTTGAAGATATAAGTCTGATCGATCGGATGGCGTCGTCATTTCCCGGTATAACGTAATCAACTTCATCCGGGTCGCAATTCGTATCCACAATGGAAACGATAGGGATCCGCAACCGCCTGCCTTCCCGGACAGCGATGGTCTCATGTTTTGGATCCACAACAAAAATAGCGCCGGGCAATCCATGCATAATCCGGATCCCGCCGAGGTTGTCGTCCAGTTTAACCCGCTCCTTGGCCAGTTTAAGCCTCTCCTTTTTGGGGAACAGGCTGATGGTGCCGTCGTTTTCGATGCCGTTTAAGTAGTTTAACCGGTCGATGCTCTTTTTGATGGTTTGAAAATTCGTCAGCATGCCGCCCAGCCACCGGTTGTGAACATAATACATTTCACTTCGGTTGGCTTCTTCATAGATCGACTCTCTGGCTTGTTTTTTTGTTCCCACAAAAAGGACCGACTTTCCGGAAGCCGCAACATCCGTAATAAAATCGTATGCTGTTTTAAACATCCGGACGGTCTTTTGCAAATCAATGATATAAATACCATTTCGAGCGCCGAAAATATATGGTTTCATTTTCGGATTCCACCGTTTGGTCTGATGACCAAAATGAACTCCCGCTTCCAGAAGCTCTTTCATCGTAACGTACGCCATGCTTTATCTCCTTTTCATTTGGTTTTTTCCGCCGCTTAAGTCTGCCTTGCTTCCGACTTTTTACTCAGCCTTCCGGCTCATAGCGAAAAAGCACCTGGAAACAAGTCCTTAAAGCGTGTGAGTTTTGTAAATCAAATTTTTGTAACAAATTTTTCATTCTACGGCAATACTTTTTTAAGAGAGTTTCCTCATAATCGCAACCCGATCCAGACCGGCATAATCCTTTTTAATAACGGGTTCTTCATATCGGCGGCATTCGCGGGCGATACCCATCACCCTGTCTTTCTGGTCGCTTCCGATTTCCAGGATCAGATTTCCTCCGGGGATCAAATTGTGATGGGCTGCACAAATGATATGTCTTAAACACTCAAGCCCGTCTTTACCGCCATCCAAAGCCCTGCGGGGTTCATAATACAGTATCTCAGGTTGAAGGGAAAAAAGCTGATCTGAACGGATATAGGGGGGATTTGAAAGGATCATGTCAAACAAGGCAATCTCCTTCAGAGGGGTAAACCAGTCGCCGGTAAAAAAATAAATTTTTTTTTCAACATTATTGGCCTCAGCGTTTTTTTTCGCCAGTGAAACAGTTTCCACGGAGTAGTCGGATGCGAAAAACCGTACACCCGGCCTTTCGGAGGCCATTGCGGCGACTACCGCACCGGAACCGGTCCCCAGCTCGAGGATGGCCGGAGTTCGCCACTCCCCGTCAGCGGTTTCAGGCAACAGGGAAAGCGCTGTTTCAACCAGGCACTCAGTTTCAGGCCGAGGAATCAGACACTGTTTTGAAACACAAAAATTCAAGGACCAGAATTCTTTTCCACCCGTGATATAGGCGACCGGTTCCCGCTTCGCTCTACGTTGAATCAACGCTTTAAACCGGGAAAGCTCATTTTGCGCCAGCGGCTGGTCGTGGCGCAGGTAGACATCAATGCGACGGATTTGGAGCACATGGGCCAGCAGTATCTCGGCGGTGGCTCTGGGGCTGTCAATATCCCGGGAGTTGAAGTATGCGGCCGTCCAGTTGACAAGATCAAGAATGGTCCACTGACGTCCGGGAGAACCATCCCTATTTTGCATTCTCTAATGCCCGGGCCTGAAAATGCGTGGTAAGTTCTTCGATCACCTCATCCAAATCCCCGGCCAGGACACCTTCGAGCCGGTATAACGTCAGACCGACGCGGTGATCGGTGATTCTACCCTGCGGGAAATTGTAGGTTCTTATTCTCTCGCTGCGATCGCCGGTTCCGACCTGGGTTTTCCTTTCAGCACTGCGTTTCTCATCCTGTTCCCTGATCATGGCGTCCAGCAAACGGGCCTTAAGCACTTTCATGGCCTTGTTTTTATTTTTCAACTGCGATTTTTCATCCTGACAGGTCACCACCAGTCCGGTGGGCAAGTGGGTAATCCTGACAGCCGAGTCGGTTGTGTTGACACTTTGTCCGCCAGGTCCGGTGGATCGGTAAACATCGACTTTCAGATCATTTTGCTCGATTTGGACCTCCACATCCTCGGCCTCCGGCAGGACCGCAACCGTTACGGCAGAGGTGTGGATTCGGCCTTGCGCCTCGGTCGCCGGGACCCGCTGCACCCGATGCGTGCCGCTTTCATATTTGAGAAAGCTGAAAGCGCCTTTCCCGTGGATCATGGCAATCACTTCCTTTACCCCACCGGCGCCCGAAGGGTGATAGGAAATTACCTCCACCTTCCAGTTTTTGTTTTCCGCATACCGGCAATACATCCGAAACAGATCGCCGGCAAACAGGCCTGCCTCCTCACCGCCTGTACCTGCCCGGATCTCCAAAATAACATTTTTATCATCATTGGGATCCCTTGGCATCAATTGTTTTTTCAATTGATCTTCCAAAAGCTCTTTTTCGGCAGTCAAAGCCTCGATCTCATCTTTTGCCATTCGCTTGATTTCAGGATCACTGTCATCCAAAAGTTCCTGGCTTTCCGCAAGACGCTGAACCGTCTTTTTATATTCCCGGAATATCGAAACAACTTTCCCCAAATCAGCATGCTCCCGGGCATACTTCTGGTATTGCTCAATATTTTTTACGACATCGGGATGACTTAATGTATCGTCGATGTCGACATATCGAGCTTCAACGCCTTCCAGTTTCTCTAACATATCTTCTCAATTAAATTCGGACTATAAAAAAGCTCGTCCTGGCGGAGTCGGCTAGGCTGTTTCGTTATTTTGATATTTTGCATATTTCTTTCTGAAACGTTCAATTCGGCCGGCAGTGTCAATCAACTTTTGTTTTCCCGTAAAAAACGGGTGGCATTGTGAACAAATCTCAACCTTGATATTGGTTCTGGTTGAGCCTACCGTCATGGTGTTGCCACAGGCGCATTGAATGATGGTTTCCTTGAATTCCGGATGTATGTCTGTTTTCATAACGTTTTATAAATATCCTCCTTATGTTTCATGTTCGCCATTTTATATTCTTCAGGCGTTCATCGAATTTAAAAATTTTGTATTATTATCCGTTCCGCTCATTTTTTCAAGTAAAAATTCCAAACTATCAACAGGATTTAAGGCGGAAAGCAATTTTCTCAAAATCCAGATGCGGTTTAGCACCTCCGGACTCAACAGGAGTTCTTCTTTCCGGGTTCCCGATTTATTGATGTCAATGGCCGGGAATATGCGTTTATCGGAGAGTCTGCGATCCAACTGGATCTCCATATTGCCGGTACCTTTAAATTCCTCGAAGATGACCTCATCCATTCGACTTCCCGTATCGATCAGAGCTGTAGCAATAATCGTAAGGCTCCCGCCCTCTTCAATATTTCTCGCGGCGCCGAAAAACCGCTTGGGCCGTTGCAGCGCATTGGAATCCACGCCGCCGGACAATATCTTCCCGGAAGGCGGGATCACCGAGGTATAGGCCCGTGCCAGCCGGGTAATGCTGTCCAGAAGAATAACGACGTCTTTTTTATGTTCCACGAGCCGCTTGGCCTTCTCGATCACCATTTCGGCAACCTGCACATGCCTTTCAGCCGGTTCATCAAATGTGGAACTGATCACCTCGGCCGATACGGACCGTTCCATATCCGTGACCTCTTCCGGCCGTTCATCGATGAGCAGGACAAAGGGAACCACGTCTTTGTGGCTTGATATAACGGCATTGGCAATGCTCTGCAGCAACATGGTCTTTCCGGATCTCGGCGGAGAAACGATCAGGCCTCTTTGTCCGAAACCAATGGGGGTCATCAGATCCATGATTCGGGTTGAATAGTTATCCTTGTCGCTTTCAAGGCTCATTTTTCTGTTGGGATACAGGGGCGTCAGATTATCAAAAAGAATCTTGTCCCGGGCAACCTCCGGATCTTCATAATTCACGGCCTCCACTTTCAATAATGCGAAATACCGCTCCGTTTCCTTGGGCTGGCGTATCTGGCCGGAAACCGTATCTCCGGTACGTAAGTTGAATCTTCGAATTTGAGACGGCGACACATAAATATCATCCGGACCCGGCAGGTAGTTATACATCGGCGAACGTAAAAATCCAAACCCGTCCGGAAGGATCTCCAGTGTGCCTTCTCCATAGATCAACCCGTTATTCTCAATTTGTGCCTGAAGCAGTGCGAAAATCAGTTCCTGTTTCCTCATTCCGGCAGCCCTGTCAATCTTCAGCTTTTTCGCCATCTGGTTCAGTTCGCTGATTTTCATTTTTTTT
>CAYTSY010000003.1:0-1632 GCA_964440555.1 uncultured Desulfobacteraceae bacterium | reverse complement strand
TTCAATAATGTTCATTAAATCCAATTCCTCTTAAATTGTATTTTATTCATCAACTATATTCCTCTTATCGGGCATCATTTCCTTTTTCGGACGATTAAAGCAACGACTTGTTTTTTACAGGAGCCGCAACCGGAGCCTGCAGAAAAAGGAAGGATATGTGAAAAAGATATCGCTTCTGATCTAAAAAAGTCCGCCATGCTGCCGATACATTATTCTACGAAAAGCACCCTTAATTTTAACAAGAAACGGTCGAACAGCATCTCTGTTGGCTGTTTACGGAGGATTATGATGTTTTGAATTTCGTATGAAGCTAATCGAAAAACTTTTCTCCTCATCGGCGGGTCTTCTTAAAAATTGCTTTAACGTTATAGTATCATTGCGTTCTTGTCAAGCGCTTTTAATAAATATTTTGATCTTTTTCAATTAATTTCTATAATTACGCCCAATAACGAAAGCCTGTTCATGGGCTTAAAGTTTTTACGGTTGCCGATTGTCTGGCTTTGGTTTAAAAATTAACTGAACTATTAAGCATCAACACATTTATCAGTGCCCATCCAAAAATGAAACTGAACTTTACATTTGATTTTGACCTTATCCCGCAAAAAAAAGGGGTATATATCGTCGGAGGGACTGTCCGGGATATTCTTCAGGGTCAACCGCCCGTGGATTTTGATATAGCGGTTGCCGGTGATCCGGAAAAATTTGCTGAAAAACTGGCCGTGCGTCTTTTGACCCGCCCGATAATGATGGGAAAACCAGGCAAAGAAGCAATCCGCATTGTATCGAAAAACATGATATTTGACGTTGTACGGCTTCACGGCGATTCGATCGACGAGGACTTAAAGCTTCGGGATTTTACGGTTAACGCCATGGCCTATGCGCTTTCTGGAAATCGATTTATTGATCCGTTTCAGGGTCAAAAAGATCTCACTGAAGGCGTCATCAGGATGGTCTCGGACACATGCTTTAAAAAGGACCCCATCCGCCTGTTAAGGGCTTTTCGATTTGCGGCAACACTTGGTTTTGCCATCGAGCCAAATACCTTCGCCGGCATCAAAACAAATGCGACCCTCATTATGACCTCAGCCGGAGAGCGCATTAAAGCCGAACTGTTTAAACTCCTTGAATCACACCGATCATACCCTTACGTGCGCCAGATGGAAAGCGCCGGTCTGTTGTTTGAAATTTTCCCGGCACTGAAAGACCTTCTCGGATGCCGGCAGAACCGGCATCACGCATTCGATGTGTTCCACCATACCTTATGCGCCTATCACGCCATGGAGCATTTTTTCAACCACTTTTCCGACACGGCCTCTGAGCCTGACTTTTCAGCAATTCATCACATGGACAAAAAGCGGCAGGGACTGCTCAAGTTCGCCGTGCTGCTGCACGATATCGGAAAACCATCGGCTGCATCCCAAGAGGCAAACGGAAATATTCATTTCTACGGCCACGGTCAGAAAAGTGCGGCAATGGCAAGAACAATTGGCAAAACCCTTCGACTATCCGTTGATGAAACGAATTATCTATCCGATATCATTGAAAATCATAACCGTCCGCGTTATCTTTTCACCCTTCAAAAAAAAAAACAACTCACCCAAAAGGCGCTTGTCCGCTTTTTCCTCAGATGCG
>CAYTSY010000002.1:38853-52561 GCA_964440555.1 uncultured Desulfobacteraceae bacterium | reverse complement strand
TGAAAAACATCCGAGTCGCTGCCGTCATATCCCATGCGCCCGTGGGTGCAATCCGGGAAAATCTGGATCGAATGGAGAATTGGGTCGTTGAAGCAAAACAAGGCGGGGCCCAAATTGTCTGTTTTCCGGAATTAAACGTGACCGGTTACGCCGTTACAGACGATATCCGGGAATCGGCGGAAAAAATCAGTGGAAAAACCGTGTTGCACTTGCTTGCCATGGCCCGCCGGGAGCAAATCACCATTTTAGCGGGTATGGCTGAAGAGGATGAAGACCACCATATTTTTGCAAGCCACATCGCGATCGGTCCCAGCGGAATGTTGGGGGTTTACCGGAAACTTCATATCGCGCCCCCTGAAAAGCACCTCTTTACCCCGGGCAACGACATCCCCCTGTTTACCGCACACGGCGCAACATTTGGCATACAATTGTGTTATGACGCCCATTTTCCTGAAATTTCCACCCAGATGGCATTAAAAGGCGCCGACATCATTTTTATTCCCCACGCCTCGCCTCATGGAACTCCTCAGACAAAGTTAAGTTCCTGGAAGCGTCATCTTCCGGCCCGGGCCTATGACAACAGTATCTTTATCGTGGTCTGCAATCAAACCGGAAATAACGGGACGGGACTGGATTTTCCCGGCATAGCAATGGCAATCGGACCGGACGGACGAATTTTCAATCAAAAGTCGTCTGAAAATGAAGATATGCTGTTAATCGAATTAAAGGAAAGCGATATGCGCTCCGTAAGAGAAAACCGGATGCATTACTTTTTGTCCCACCGCCGGCAAGACCTTTTCCCTTGCCTTTAAGTACATTATTTAAGCAGCATCACCGCACAATCCGACAAAAGCCCAACCTGGTAGCTGATCGTCCCCCATCCGCGTCCGGGGCTGTCTATCTCGATTTTATGCGAATTCAAAACGATCAGATCAATCTGGTTTTTAACGGCAAATTTCACGATTTCCCCGGTTCGGTTACCGTAGAGAATTTTTTTTTCAATAAGGAGATTTCTTTGTGAGCAACGTTTAACCCATTCATCCATGCTTTTGAGGGCGCGTTTTTCTAATTTTGTGTAAAACGCTTCAAATTCCTCAAAAGTCGCATCCGCGATGACTTCAATCACATGAAGCAGGGTTACCCGGCTTTTATCAGGATACGCAATATGCAGTGCGGCATCAAAAGCCCGCTGGCTTTCTTCTGAAAAATCCGTGGGAACCAGGATATGTTCAAACATAAAAACCTCCGAAGATAATAAGTTTAAAGCTTAAAGTTGAAAGGTTCAAGCTTTTAACTTTCACCTTTCATCTCTTCTTCGTCCAACAACGCCTTTGCCAGACGGATATCATAAGCGGCGCCCGGATCAAACTGTTTGCCCTGATACATTTTACTTGCCTTCATGATCGCGTCATGGGGAACCCAGCCGTGCTCCACCCACAAACCCGGATCATCCTGGTTCCAGAGTCTGAAGCATATCAATCCCCCCTGAAGGCTGACATACATCCGGGCTCTTTTATTGTCGGGAAACGGATAATAGTACAGACCGTTTTTATCTTCCATGAAAGCTCCTTATTCCCAATAATGCAGCAAAAAATATCCATCCGCGAAGCAGTATTTGGTTGATGCCCAAGGGTCATCTTTTTACCAGGTTACGGACGACTTACGCGGCAACATCCTTTTTCTTGATCCCGCTGAAAATAATATCCCATAAATACTCGGTGAGCTGATCGGTCTCCAATTCCCTTTTAAACAGGATGTTGGGCATAATCAAATGCTCAATGCCTCCCATAATGGTCTGCATGACGGCCCAACTGGGAATATCGTTTCGGATCTCATTTTCCTGGATTCCCTCTTCAATGATCTGCCGGACCAACTGGGTGTAGCGTCTGATCCAATAGTAGCTTTCACTCTTGAAATATCCCGGATAGGTCCGGACTTCCAGAACCAGAATTCTGGCAAAAACAGGGTCTCCCAGATAATAGTTGATGTGGGCCCAGACTATTTTTTTCAACTTATTGGAGGAACCTTCTATCCCCTTTAAGTTCGAAGCGATATGTTTGAAAAAGTGGTTGGTGAAATCGGTTTGAACCGCATGGAGAAGGCCGCGTTTGCTGCCGAAATACTTATAAATCAGCGCTTCATTGACTCCGGCCACTTTTGCGATCTCAGCCGTTGTGATGGCGTTGAATTCCTTGTCTTTCAACAACATTTTCAGCGTATCGATCAGTTTTATCCCGCCCGGCGGCAATGATTCCTTATTGAACATTTGTTCTTCACCGTTGGGATTGTGGAAATACGGCATGGTGGTATCTTTCAAAAACGATTTCTCCTCTTCAGTAGCGGCAAACCCATTTCAAAAATAAAAAAAGCTAACCCGGCATTTTCATCCGGCAGCTTGATGAGGGTAAAAGCAAGTTGAAAAAAATTAAGTGATACTTATCCCAATGTCAAGATCTTTTTAAATATCAAGCCTGTTTCACTTGTTCCGGATCACGTTGACATTCATGGCGTCATAGCTTCTGAAGATCAACCGTTCCTTTTCCAGACGTTCTTCGGAAAATGCCATGGGTTTATTATGATCTTCCAAAGCATCCACGGCGTCCTCTTTCGACCAAAGAGCGGATAGTCCTTCTCTTACTTTCTTCCCTGTCCATGCATCCAGAGCAACCGCTGTTTTACCGTCTGAAACTACGCCAAAGGGGATGTTAAGAAGCCTTGCGTCAGCCAGTGTTTCCCTTTCACGCGAGCCTAAAGATCCGGCAGCGCATCGGACCACCATAAACCGCCTGCCTCCTGCGGATACGACAAGGTCGATTGTTGAACGATACCTTTCATTGTTTACGGTAAACGACAGATCCGCATCCACCTCGATGTCTTCTTTGAGAAAGCCCCTGTCATTGACCAGAAACTTCTCCACGGTCTGACGGTTCTCCTCCGCGCCGACCAGGGGAATTTCTTTTTGGGTCACATAATCCACGACGGTTTCCATGTGGACCATTCCTTTTTCAGGCAAAACGATCAGGGAATTTCCCGTCATGGCCTCCGGAGGATCAATACCCAGAATTTCTAAAACCGTGGGTGCAATATCGCCCAAAGCGCCCTGTGTGAGCAAAACGGATTTCCGGCTTTCATCCACCAGGATAAACGGCACGGGATTCAAGGTATGGGCTGTATGGGGTTGGTTGTTTGCGTCCTGCATCTGCTCCGCATTTCCATGGTCCGCCGTAATCAGGACCACTCCTTTTTTTGCCAGCACCGATGAAACCACTTCTCCAACGCATCCGTCCAAGGTTTCACAGGCTTTGACGGCCGCCTCGATAATCCCGGTATGGCCCACCATGTCCATGTTGGCGTAGTTTAAGACGATCAGGCTATAAAGGTCTGAATTGATCCGGGAGATCACTTCACGGGTCAATTCAGAGGCGCTCATTTCAGGCTTGAGATCATAGGTGTCCACATCCCGGGGAGACGGTATGAGGCAGCGGTCTTCAAGGAGAAATGATTTTTCTTCCCCCCCGTTAAAAAAATAGGTAACATGGGCGTATTTTTCCGTTTCCGCGATTCTGAGCTGCCGCAGGTTGTTCCGGCTGATCGTCTCCCCCAGAATATCCGTAAGATGTACCGGCGGAAAGGCCACGGGGAGATCGAAATGCGCGTCATAAAGGGTCATGCAGGCATAGTCACACAAACGGGGAAAAACCTCTCGCTTAAAACAATCAAAGTCGGGGTCCGTGAAAGCCCGGGTGATCTGCCGGGCGCGATCGGCCCTGAAATTAAAAAAAATAACGCCATCTCCGTCGCAGATCAGCCCCAAAGGGATGTTGTTTTTATCCGTAATGACCGTAGGCTGAACAAACTCATCGGTCTCTTTGCGGGCATACGCATTTTTAATGGCCTCAACCGGATCAGTCTCCACCCCTCCCCTGCCCCGGATGTACATCTGCCAGGCCTTTTCAGTCCGGTCCCATCGCGTATCCCGATCCATGGCATAAAACCGGCCGCATACCGTTGCCACTTTCCCGGTCCCCAATTCATGGATTTTTTCCGCCAAAAGGCGGACATAGCCGATGCCGCTTTCCGGCGGCGTATCCCGGCCATCGAGGATCGCATGTACGAATACCCGGTCGATCGCATGCTGTTTAGTCATTTCAAGCAACGCAAACAGGTGTGAAAGCTGGCTATGGACCCCACCGTCAGATACCAGTCCGATCAGATGAAGCGCACTTTGGCTGGATTTTACTTTTCCTAAAACAGAGGAAAAAACCGGATTTTTAAGCAGCGCCCCCTCTCGGATGGATTTGTCGATTCTGACCAAATCCTGGTACACCACCCTCCCCGCGCCGATATTTAAGTGCCCCACTTCGGAGTTGCCCATGATCCCGTCGGGCAATCCCACCGACTCCCCATGGCAAATCAGCCGGGTGTGAGGATATGTATTTTTAAACTTGTCGGGGTTGGGGGTTCGGTCAAGATAAATCGGATTGTTTTGATCTTCAGCGCCGATTCCCCAGCCATCGAGAATCATGAGCAAACACAGTTTTTTTTTATCCATCCCGTTTTCCCTCGTTTACCAAAACGAATTTTTCTTTTATCCTTCAACCCTCTGTCCTCTGCCCCCCATCTTCTGCCTTCCGCGCCTCCTGCTCTTCAATCGCCGATGTGTCGATCCTTCGCGCATCCGCCCACAATCCTTCAAGATTATAAAACTTCCGGGTTTCTTCATAAAAAATATGGATGATGACATCGCCGTAATCCATCAGAATCCAATGCCCGTTGGTCTGTCCTTCCACGCTTAGCGGCTTTATTCCTGTTTTTCTTAACTCCGCCTGAATGTGGTCCGCAATGGCTGCCGTCTGGCGGTTGGACCGGCCGCTGCAGACAATGAATGTATCGGCAATGGATGTCAATTTTTTAACATCCAGGACGATGATATTTTGGGCTTTTTTCCCCCAGACGGCTTCCAAATAGGGGCCAAGACCGATTTCCTCAGGTTTTGTCATGCATACAATCCTTTGGTTTGAATGAACTCTTCGACTGGCTTGGGCATGAGATATTTTACCGATTTATTCATCTGAATCAATTGCCTTATTCTGGTTGAAGAAATATCCAGAGGTGTCACGTCGCAGAAAAAAATTGACGACAAGTCCGGGTGATCATAGCGGTTTTCCGTTTTGTTGCGGGCATACCGGGAGGATATCTTTTGCAAAACAAAATCGCTGAAAGCACCGTATTTCGATGCGGTGTCGCAGCGCCCCGGCTCCGGCCGCATCATCACAATAAAGGGGATCAATTTTAATAATTCGATATGGGATTTCCAGGTATTAAGTTCCAAAAATGCATCAGATCCGATGATAAAAAAAAGCCGGGCATTGTCCTTATACAGGGATTTGAAATGGCAAACCGTATCAATGGTAAAAGAGGGCCCCTCTCGCATCAGTTCGATATCGGAGACCAAAAAATCCGGGTCGTCCCGTACGGCGATGCGCAGCATTTCCAACCGGTCCCGGGCTGACGCCATATGATCGGGCTTTTTATGGGGCGGCAGAGCCGATGGGATCAGGACAACCCGCTGAAGATCCAATTCCTCTTTAACTTCGAGAGCCGTTCTGAGGTGGCCCAGATGAACCGGATTAAACGTACCGCCGAAAAGCCCGATTGTATTCACTGACTCCCCTTGGTGCTTTTAATTTCTTACCTGTCCGTTTCCGAATACAACAAATTTCGTGGTGGTCAGCTCTTCAAGGCCCATGGGTCCGAAGGCATGCAGTTTCGACGTGGAAATGCCGATTTCAGCACCCAGCCCCAGTTCGCCGCCGTCATTGAATCGTGTTGAAGCATTGACCAGCACAACCGAAGAATCCACCTCCCGGACAAAATCACGGGCCCGCCGATAATCCGAGGTGACAATGGCTTCGGTATGGTCCGACCCGTATCGCTGAATATGGGAGATGGCCTCCTCCATGGTGTTAACCACTTTCACAGCCAGAATCAGATCAAGATATTCCTCCGGCCAGTCTGCTTCCACAGCTTTTTTTATTTCAGGCAAAATTTTTACGCTTTCATCGCATCCTCTCATTTCGACGCCTGCTGAAGAAAGCCGCCGGGCGATTTGCGGTAAAAACCGACCGGCCTCAACCTTATGCACCATCAGGGTTTCCATGGCATTACAGACGCCGGGCCGCTGAACTTTTGCGTTATAACAGATTTCTTCGGCCATGTTCAGATCGGCCCCCTCATCCACATAAACATGGCAGACGCCTTTGTAATGTTTTAATACCGGTATTTTTGAATTTGCCACGACAAACCGGATCAATCCTTCACCCCCTCTGGGAATGAGCAGATCAATGCTTTCTTCCTGGGCAAGCAGCGCGTTGACAGCGGCCCTTTCCCGAATCGGCACGATCTGTACCGCCGCCGCGGGCAGACCGGCACTGCTCAAGGCATCGCCGATTATTCCGGCCAAGGCCTGATTGGAAAACAGCGCCTCTGATCCGCCCCTTAAAATAACGGCATTCCCCGCCTTCAAACATAACGCGGCGGCGTCCACCGTCACATTGGGTCTGGATTCATAAATAATTCCGATGACGCCTAAGGGTATCCGCATTTTGGATACTTCAAGGCCGTTGGGCCTGATCCATGTATGGCCCATGACTCCCACGGGATCAGGCAAAAGGGCCACTTGCCGCAATCCTTCCCTCATGGAGGAGAGCGTTTTATCGGTGATGGTCAGCCGATCCATCAGGGCGTCGGTCAGCCCCATTTCTTTGGCCCGTGCCAGATCCTTTCGGTTCTCCCGCAGAATATCTGAGGCTTCTTCCGTCAGTTTATCGGCGATTTTAAGCAAAACCTCATTTTTTTTAGCGGTGGAGCATCGTGACATTTGCCGGGAGGCTTCTTTTGCGGCCCTGGCCATATGGGTAATGGTGTTTTCAATGGTCATTTGCTTTTCTCTTTATTTTTATCCCTCGCTCCTGTGTTCCGGTTCACATAGCGCATTCGTCGGTAATCGTCAAATTATCCCGGTGGATGACCTCGTCATAGGGTTTTTCTCCCAGACGGCTCTTAATCATGGCTGTTTTGGCCCCCATAATTTTTAAAATATCATCAGAGCCATAATTGACCAGACCGACGCCTATATCTACGGAATTTTCTTTTTGGACCAATACTGCGGAACCCATGGGAAATTGCCCTTCAACACGGATGATCCCGCTGGGAAGAAGGCTTTTCCCCCGTTGCAGAATCGCCCGTGCAGCACCGTCGTCAATCAGCAAAGCGCCTTTGGGTTTAAGATTAAACCCGATCCAGCATTTACGGGAAGCCAGCTTTTCTTTCCTGGGAACAAAAAAGGTTCCTTCTTCTTTTCCGGCAAATAGATTCAAAAGAATATCATCTTTTTTCCCGTTGGCAATGACCATGGCAACCCCCGCCGTAGTCACTTTTTTGGCGGCCTTTATTTTGCTGAGCATACCGCCGGTGCCTAATGCGCCGGGAGTATGTCCGGCGACATTTTCAAGCTCTTTGTTCACAGCGGCGACCGCCGGAATCATCCTTGCATCAGGGCAGCTTCGGGGATCTTTGTCAAAAAGTCCGTCAATGTCGGTGAGGTTGACAAGCACATCCGCATCCAACAGCAGCGCGATCATTGCGGATAGATGGTCGTTGTCTCCAAACTTGATTTCTTCGACCATCACGGTGTCGTTTTCGTTAATGATGGGAACGACATGCCATGCCAAAAGGGCACTTAAGGTATTGCGTGCATTCAGGTACCGTTGCCGGTTGGCAAGATCTTCCCCTGTCAATAGAATTTGAGCGACTTTTTTACCATACCGTGCAAACGCCTTGTCATATTCCATAATCAATCCGGCCTGACCCACCGCAGCCGCAGCCTGTCGCTGGGGAATCTGGTCCGGCCGCTTTTTCAGGCCGATTTTTTTAATGCCGGAAGCCATGGCGCCCGAGGTGACAAAAATAACCTCGATATTATCGTCGATGAGCTGACAAATCTGACGGCTGATGGAGGTAACCACGTTTAAATCGAGTCCGTTATCCTGAGTCAGGACGTTGCTGCCCACCTTGACGACAACCCGTCTGGCATTTGAAAACGTCTCTTTTCGTAAATTACACATCCTCATGATCCAGAATCGAAATGACCTTGGAGAGCAACCGGTTCGTCCCCTCGCCGGTAAGCGCAGAAATCCGGAACAGCTCCTCCTCCGGCATCGATGCCTCAAACAAGGCGGCCGATGCATCGGCGCCGGGAATGTCGAGTTTGTTCAAAGCAACAATCTGGAGTTTTTTCGCCAGATTGTTATTGTAAAAGAAAAGCTCCTGGTTGACGGTATTAAAATCCTTCAAGGGGTCGATTCCGTCAATTTGAGAGGCGTCAACCAGATGAATCAGGATACGGGTCCGCTCAATATGCCTCAAAAATCGGGTCCCCAGGCCGGCCCCCTGGTGGGCGCCCTCGATCAACCCCGGGATGTCGGCTACAACGAACGGCTCACTCCATGGAGTTTTCACAACACCGAGATGGGGCGTCAACGTAGTAAAAGGATAATTTCCGATTTTGGGTTTTGCAGAGGAAATCGCCCGGATCAGAGTTGATTTTCCGGCGTTGGGCAGGCCGATGATCCCTACATCGGCAAGAAGTTTCAATTCAAGCTTCAGGTTAAGCGCTTGCCCTGCTTCTCCGGGTTGGGCAAACCGGGGCGTCCGGTGGGTGGATGATTTAAAATGCGTATTGCCTTTTCCCCCTCTACCTCCCCTGGCAACGACAAACCGTTCATCTGCTTTGTCAAAATCCTTGATGATGTCCCCTGAGTCAGGGTCAATGGCCAAAGTTCCCGGAGGAACTTCAATGACCAGATCATCACCATTCCTCCCGGTTTTCTGCTTGCCCTCCCCGGGGCGGCCGTTCTGAGCTTTAAACTGTCTTTTAAACTGGAAATGGTGCAGGGTGCGTTTCCGATTTGTTGAAAGCAAAATGACGTCGCCGCCCTTACCTCCGTTGCCGCCGTCCGGCCCCCCCTGAGGGATGAATTTTTCACGCCGGAAACTCAGACACCCGCTTCCGCCGTTCCCGGACTCGACGGTAATCATCGCTTCATCAATGAATTTCACGCTTCATATACGCTTACTTTTTTTCTTGAACGCCCCAGTTTCTCATAACAGACAATTCCGTCTATTTTTGCGAACAAGGTATAATCCCGGCCCATCCCCACGTTGATTCCGGGATGAATCCTTGTTCCCAATTGCCGAATCAGGATATTTCCGGCTTTTACATTCTGCCCGCCGTATCGCTTTACGCCGCGCCGTTGGCCGTTGCTGTCCCGGCCGTTTCTTGAACTCCCACCTGCTTTTTTATGTGCCATTATTCATACTCCCATGAATAAAAAGATGTCGTCGTTACAATTACATCTCTATTTTACCGATTTTTACCGACGTGAAGGGCTGTCTGTGCCCTTGCTTTCTGCGGTACCGTTTTCTCTTTTTGTATTTGAATACCAGTATTTTTTTGGATTTATCCTGCTCGACGATATGGGCCTTGATCAGAACATTCTCCAAAGCCGGCCGGCCGATAGTCACATTCTCACCGTCGGAAACCATCAATATGTTGTCAAAAGCCACTTCAGCGCCTACGTCACCAGCGATTTTTTCAATCCGAAGGACCTGTCCCTCCTGGATTCTGTATTGTTTTCCGCCTGTATTCATTATCGCGTACATTTTTATTCCCCCTTAAACTCCGTTCCACCCTGTTTTACAGTTTACAAAACTGTTGAAAACATTTCAAAATAAAAATAAAAGAATTTACCGATGGTTTCAAACGGTTTTTGCCTCGATATTCATTACAAGGATGCATAACATAAAAAAGTGTTTATATCTATTATAAAAATAACTTTTGTCAAGAAAAATTTATCTAAACGCGTCAAAGAGCCGGTATTTGCATGCCGACGCAGGGGGATGTGTGAAAAATTTCGTTCAACGCAGCATTGTTCACTGGGATTTTCACTGCATTGGAACAAAAACCGTTCTGATAGTCCGGGAAGAACCTTTATCCCTCCATATACAGGGCATCCCCTATGCCGTGGTTATGAGAACTCCCGGAGAAGAAAAAGCGCATGCAGCCGGCTTTTGCCTGGGCGAAGGAATCGTCGATGCCATGGAAGATATTGTGTCCATGGCTGTTTGTGATGGATCGGACGCCAACGTCGTGACCGTGACGCTGACCGAATTGCGCAGAAAATCCATCCCCGACATGCTGGATCGCCGTCAGTACGTAAGCCAGACAAGCTGCGGGCTTTGCGGAAAAGAACTGGTTGAAGAACTGCATCAAAAAATCCCCCCCTTTTCGGATACGCTTGTCGCAGATATGACAGCGGCGATACGTGGCATCAACACGCTTTCAGCTCACCAGACCCTTCGCAACAAAACCCGCGCGGCCCATGCCGCAGCGCTTTTTACGTTAAATTTTGAGCTGTTAACAATTTCTGAAGATGTGGGACGGCACAACGCCCTGGACAAGGCGGTCGGGAAATTATTTTTGGACCGGCGGCTTCATGAAGCTCAAATCCTGGTTCTGTCATCCCGGATCAGCTATGAGCTGGTCCAGAAATCGGCACGGGCAGGAGTTCCCATCATCCTCGCGGTTTCACGCCCCACATCGCTTGCGGTTGAACTGGCCGCCGAGCTCAACATGACGCTGGCAAGCCTTGCAAGGCCGGCCGGGTTGGACATCTATTGTGGGGAACACCGATTTTCAACTGCCCCAACCGTCTGATCCGGGAATTGGGCGAGACATTCCTTTTCAACCCGTATAGAGAATATTTCGTATTTTTCTTAAAATTCTTTTATACATGAAGGCCACGAATGAAGGGCTCAGTCTTTGTAAAAACCACTGCGATTTTGCTAAAAACGTCACCACGATGGTCGCCTTATTACGCTCAATGCCGCGTAAAATTATTTTTGCGCACTCTTGCGGGAGCATCTTTTTCGGCAGCAGGTCATACATCTTTTGCCGGTCTAACCGCACGACTTTTGTAGTCTTTAAAATCGGCGTATCGATAAGCCCCGGACAAACAACGCTCACCTTCACGCCAAGATCCGCTCCTTCCAGGCGAAGGGCATTTGAAAGTCCCACGATGCCGTATTTGCTGGCCGTGTAGGAAATCTCGGCAACAGCCGGAACAAGTCCAGCCAAAGAGGCGGTATTTACAATATGCCCGAACCCCTGTTGCACCATAACGGGATAAACGGCGACCACGCCGTTGACGACCCCGTAAAGATTTACATCGATGACTTTTTTCCAATCCTCGTAAGAACAATCCCGGACTTCACCGGCCACTACGATTCCCGCGTTGTTGAACAGGTAGTCGATTCGGCCATGACGGGTCACGACGTCGTTCACCATCTTTTGCACCTGCTCAAAAATAGAAACATCAACGACCACCTTTTCGGCTTTATAACCTGCATCTTTGATTTCATCGGCGGTTTTAGTCAGCAAAGGCGCATTGATATCCGCCAGAACAACGTCAGCCCCCCGGCGCGCGAGACCCAGGCCCAAAGCGCTGCCGATACCCGAAGCACCTCCGGTTATGATGACGATTTTGTCTTTGAAAACGTCCATCTTCAATCCTCCTTTTTCAGCCTTGTTTTATGGATCATCATCAGGCATAGAAAAATGCCGAAAATACATCCCGCCACATCCGCCGCAACGTCCATGGCCTCGGCTTTTCGGTAAGGCAGGTAGTACTGGTGGATTTCAATCAGAATACCGAAGGTCGTCGATGAGACAAGGGTCAACACAATTGCCCCGCCGGGTGTGAGTGGGTAGCCTGAGGACCGGCAGGCCCGAAAAAATAAGATGCCCAAAACCACAAACGCCGCAAAATGAACCAGCTTATCAGCATGAATAATCCGCGGCAGTGCTCTCGGCGATGTGGATGAGGAAAGAAAAAAAATAACAAGGCCGTAAAAAAAAACCAAAAGCCACCTCAACAGAATGCCGCGATGCATGGGCATCATGATGAGCGATCCTCAAAGATGTCGAAATCAAGCCTTCGCTCCAGCACATGGGAGTTGACTTTGTTTAGAAAAACATCGTGGGAGATGCCGTATCTGACCTTGCCGTCAAGGGTTCTGACGGCAAGGGCGCCCGACTCCTTTTCCTTTGCGCCGATGGTTAAGATCAACGGTATCTGCTGGAGCTGGGCTTCCCTTATTTTTTTATTCAGACTTTCGGTACGGCTGTCCAGTTCGGACCGCAATCCGTTTTTTTGAAGCGTATCGCGGATCTCGCCGGCATAAGGGACAAGGTCATCATTGATGGGCAGTACGGTGACCTGGACCGGCGCCAGCCACAGGGGAAACTTCCCGGCAAAATGTTCGACCAGAATTCCGAAAAAACGTTCGATGGAGCCGTAAATCACCCGATGAATCATGACGGGCCGGTGTTTTTCGTTATCCTTTCCCACGTAAAACAAATCAAAGCGTTCCGGCATGTTCATATCCAGTTGAATGGTGCCGCACTGCCAGGTCCGGCCCAGGGCGTCCTTGATATGGATGTCGATTTTGGGACCGTAAAATGCGCCGTCGCCTTCGTTGATCTTAAAGTCCCTTCCATAGACTTCAAGCGCGGACTGAAGGCCGTTGGTGGCCGTTTCCCATTGTTCGTCGGTTCCGATGGATTTTTCAGGACGGGTGGAAAGCTCAAGATGAAATCCCATTCCCAGAGTACTGTACATCCGATCCACCAGTTTCAAAACCCCCAGAATTTCACCCTGAATCTGTTCGGGCGTCATAAAAATATGGGCGTCGTCCTGGTGAAATGCGCGAACCCGGAACAGTCCGGAAAGCACGCCGCTGAGCTCATGACGGTGCACCAGCCCGATCTCTGCGGCGCGAAGGGGCAAATCCTTGTAGGAATGATGACGTGAACCGAACAGCAGCATGCCGCCGGGACAGTTCATGGGCTTGATGGCGTAATCTTCTTCGTCAATTACGGCGGTGTACATGTTCTCCCGGTAATTGTCCCAGTGGCCGCTTTTTTTTTTTTTTTTCCGGTGCAGCAAAATCGGGGTCTTGGTTTCCACATATCCGGCGGCTTTATGTTCCTCCCGCCAGTAATCCAGAAGTGCGTTCCACACCACCATGCCTTTGGCATGGAAAAAAGGCATTCCGGGCGCTTCGTCGTGAAAGCTGAAAAGATCCAGCGCCGTGCCTATTTTACGGTGATTCCTTTTTTTGGCCTCTTCCAGAAGCGTGAGGTAATCGTCGAGTTCTTTTTTGCTGAAAAAAGCGGTTCCATATATTCTCTGAAGCTGGGGGTTTTTCGGATCCGCACGCCAATAGGCCCCGGAAACCTTCATCAGTTTAATGCCCTTGATGAATCCGGTATGCGGGAGATGCGGCCCCCGGCATAAATCCGTAAAGTCTCCCTGCCGGTAAAAGGATATTGTCCCGTCTTGAAGTTCCGATATCATCTCCAGTTTATACGGTTCCCCCTGATAGTGTTCAAGGGCCTCTTTCTTTGAGACAAGCCGCCGCTCAAAAGGCAATTTGGCCTTGATGATCCTTTGAATTTCCGCCTCAATTTTTTCAAAAACATCTTCAGATATAGGCTCCATGTCGATATCGTAATAAAAGCCGTCTTCCACCACCGGGCCGATGATCAGCTTGACATCCTTAAAAAGATTCTGTATAGCATGGGCCA
>CAYTSY010000002.1:34842-38843 GCA_964440555.1 uncultured Desulfobacteraceae bacterium | reverse complement strand
TGGCGGTAATCAGACGGATACGGGCATCATGGGTTATCTCCGTGCTTAAATCGACAATCGCCGAGTCAAGCGCCATTGCAACGCTGTTTCTGGCCAGCCCTTCTGAAACGCTTTTTGCAACATCAAATCCCGTGGGATTATGGTCAAAGCATTTTATATTGCCATCTGGAAAGATAATGTCTACCATGGTGCACCTGTTTGATTTTTTAACGATACCCTATCCTCAAAGCAATCATGTAAATTTTTTCAATTATGTGAATTACAGGTTTGGGTCAAGAAAAAACAATGAAAAACAATTTTCAACTCATTGAAACAGAGTCGCAACTGGAAGACGTAGCCGGAAAACTGGCGAAGGAAAAGGCTATCGCCGTAGACCTGGAATCAGATTCGATGTATCACTTCAGGGAAAAGGTGTGTCTGCTTCAAATCGCCACCAAATCCGTTAACTATATCGTCGATCCGCTTAAAATCCCCAAAATGTCGGCGCTTCACAGCATTTTTTCAAGCAGAATCATCAAAAAAATTTTCCATGGTTCGGATTATGACATCCGGTCTTTATTCAGAGATTTTCAATTTGAAGTCCACAACCTTTTCGATACCCAACTGGCATCGAGATTTTTGGGATATGAAGAAACCGGGTTAGAGGCCCTTCTTCAAAAATTTTTCAGCATCTCCCTGGATAAGCATTACCAGAAAAAGGACTGGTCTCAGAGGCCCCTTCCCGAGGGAATGATGGATTACGCGGCCAAAGATGTTTTTTTTCTTCTGCCTCTGGCGGATATTCTCCAAAAAGGCCTTAAAAAATGCAATCGTTTGAATTGGGTGAAAGAAGAATGCCGTCTCTTGAGCCAGGTCAGACCTGCAATGAACAACAATGTCCCCCTGTATTTGAACTTCAAGGGGGCGGGATCGCTGCCGGGCAAAGATCTTGCCGTTCTTGAAGCCATTCTCCAGATCCGAAAAAAATTCGCCGAAAAAAAAGATAAGCCGTTGTTTAAAATTTTTCAAAACGCCGCGATCATGAAAATTGTGCGTTTTAAACCCCGGGATTCAAAACGACTGGCCCAAACGAACGCCTTAAGTCCCTTTCAAATTGAAATGTATGGCGATTCCATTGTTGAAGCCGTACGGAAGGCACAAAACACAGCTCCCGAAAATTGTCCAACATATCCGAAAAAAGAGGCCCTGAATCTAAAAGTGAAGGAGCAGGAACGCATTCGGATTTTGAAAGAGTGGAAGGAAAGCAAATCGAGGCAATTAAACCTTGATCCAGGTCTTGTTTTGGGCAAATCGGTTATCGCTTCCATTGCCGCCTGCAACCCGAAGTCTCTGGCCCAGTTAAAAAGATTAAAAGAAATCAAAAGCTGGCAGTTCAAAGCGTTTGGAGAAGAAATTCTGGCATTTTTAAAAACCATGGATTAGGACGGCTTATGGAAGAAAAAATCGGTTTTTTATCCGGAGCAATTCATATCGAAGGTCTTTTACATAAAAATAAGACGCCCCGCGGCGTGGTCATTGCCCACCCGCATCCCTTATACGGGGGAAATATGCATGACTTTGTCGTGGAATCCATAGGCAATGCTTATCTGGACAATGGGTACACCACCTTAAAGTTCAACTTCAGAGGGGTTGGCAAAAGCCACGGCCGGTTCGACAACGGCATCGGCGAGCAAAGCGATCTTACGGCGGCGATCCGATATCTTTTCGATTCGGGGATTCAAACAATCGACCTGGCCGGGTATTCGTTCGGCACATGGGTTATCTCCCGCATCGATCCGGATATTTTTGGGCCGGATATTTTTGGGCCGGATGCTTTTGGGCCGGATGTCCGGGGCATTAAAAATATTGTGTTTGTTTCCCCGCCGGTCGGTTTGATGGACTTTGACGGAGACTTGGCCGTAAAGCGCCTTACATTAGCGGTTACGGGAAACCTGGACGGATTTTCACCCCCGGATCTGATCCAAAAAAAACTCAATCAATGGCGGTCAACGGCCAGACTGGAAATCATTGCAGGATCTGATCATTTTTACGGCGGCCATCATGTAACGCTTGAATCCATCATCTCTAACCATCTGGATTCCATCATATGTTCAACCTGAATAAATAAGAACCTCCGGGCCCCTTATCCCTTGATTGCGCTTTTCAGAAGGATCTTCAACCCTTCAAGAGTTCCCTTCCACATGGCATCCTCGCCGGCCATAATGGCGACAATGACACTTTTTTCCACGCTGACTTCAAAAATCAGCTCCTGGTTGCCGATTTTAAAGACCGCCTCTCCCCATCTTTGCGCAGGAAGACCTGCGACTTCGCAGTCGTAATCGGTTCGCATTTCACCGGTCATACGGATTTCGCTCATCGGCGTGCTCCTCATCGGTTATCAGGCTAAGCCGTTTGTTCATATCGTTTCCAGAATTCATCAATGGTAAAACGATGCGTTTGCGTGCCGTAACATTCCACGGAAAAAGCAGCGCAGGCCGCGCCCATACGGGCCGATTCCGCGACCGATTTTCCCATGATAAGACCTTTGATCAGTCCCGCCCGGTATGCATCTCCGGCGCCCGTGGGATCAATCACCTGCTTTATCTTTATTGCGGGGATCCTTTCCTCGCCATCGGCGGAAACAACAACCGACCCGTTTTCGCCCAGCGTCGTAATAATGATCGGCGTTAACTTTAAAAGACCGCCCACATCAGATTCAACGGCTTTTTTGATCATGTCCAGCTCATAGTCGTTGGAAACCAGCATTTTCGCCCCGGAGATCATCTCTTTCAGCCGTTTCCCCGTCAAAACCGGAATCTGCTGGCCGGGATCCATAATATAGGCAATGCCGAGGTCCTTATATTTTCGGCTGTAATGGATCATGTCGTCGGTATTTCCGGGAGATATGATCGCCATGGCATTTTGGAAGTTATTGTTTTTAAACGCATAGTCGGAAGTGAATTTCATGGCACCCGGGTTAAACCCCGTAATCTGATTGTCGGACAGGTCGGTCGTAATATAGGCTCCGGCGGTAAACACGTCGGGAATCATTCTTATGCCGGACAAATCAATGCCGTTTTCTTCAAGCCATCTCCGGTACCGGTCAAAGTCAGCTCCCACGGCGGACAGAATGGTAGGCTTTTCCTTTAAAAGAGACAGCGTATAGGCAATGTTTCCGGCCGTGCCGCCGAAATTTTCCTTAAGCCCGTTCACCTCGAAGGATACATTTAAAACGTGAATTTTATCCGGAAGGATATGATCCTCGAATTTTCCGGGAAAATCCATGATGCGGTCATAGGCCATTGAGCCTGAGATAAATATTTTCATAAAAAGCCTCTCTGGGTCGTCATTGTCAAAAGTTCGGTTCAACAGGATATTCGTACACCGGATCAAAAAATTCATTGCCTCCGCCCGGAGCAACGTGCTCAGACGCCTCAGGTTCCCGCCGGGGCACATTTGGGAGGCGCAAATCCCCCGGAACCGGCGGGAATCCCCCTGGGTCGCACATTTCCTGCAGACATCAGCTTTTTCAGCTTTTTCCCCCGGCATTGCGGACAACCGGAGGGGTATTCTTTGGCCGATAAAACCAGGCATTCAAATGAATGATTGCATTTTTCACATACAAATTCATATATTGGCATGAGAAACCTCCTTTTCAAAATCCCAGGCACGATTGCTTCATTAAAAATGCAGCCGCTTAACACCTGTTGTAATTTTAATCGTTTTTGATTAGAAATGACTATCATGCAATTCAGCCCGGGTCAAACAGCAAGTGATTCGTGCTTATTCAAACTGGTGCAATGTGAATGCACCATAAGATAAATAAAAACGGATTGAAGGGAAGGAACCGTTCACGTACCCCTTCACGTACACGTACACGGTTCTGTAATTTTTTCTCGCGTACGTGAACGTGAACGCTTACGTGAATGTGAACCGATTATTGATGAAAACGAAAAAAAAACTTTTTTTGCCTGTTATTGCGATAATTATTATCGCATCGGTCCTGGTTTTTTCCGCAGGGG
>CAYTSY010000002.1:0-34832 GCA_964440555.1 uncultured Desulfobacteraceae bacterium | reverse complement strand
CGCCATTAAAAAAATTGACCCGGAAACAAAAATCACACATGCGGTTGACGAGTTTTCCCAAAAAATAAAGGGGACGGCCATATTTGGCGCTTTTGAATTTAAATTCATCCCCCTGCCCCGATTGATTTTTCATGATGCAAAGATAAGCGTCCCGGGAACCGCCGACGTTTTTATCAGGCAATTGACCCTGCACCCCAACCTCATTTCCCTGTTTTGGGGCAAACTTCGGGTTTCGAAACTCACCTGCGATTTTTTGCAGTCCGCCATCCCTGTTGATCACCTTTTTATGGGTGACGCGCCCATGGGAAAAGATTTGCCGGTTAAAAAGATTATGGGACATGCGGCAAGTTACCCGGTTTTGCTGGCCAGGCAATTCCCAGGTCTTCTGGTTGCCGTACATCATGGGAAAATCGATTTCCACCGAAAAGATAAACAGATTGCATGGCTGTCGGATGTGAATGCCGATATCCGGCTATTTCCTGAAAAAGCCAGGCTTGGCATCGCTTGCCGGTCCAGTCTGTGGCAACGGGCCGACGTAGCCATTGACATGGATTTTCAGACCTTGAAAACCACAGGGCGCATGGATTTCGACGACTTTAAGATTGATAACCTCCCTGAAAATCTCATTTATTTTAAATCATACCATCTTGCACGGCTGTCGGCTGATCTTCATGCAACCTTTAAGATCATCGATTCTGATTCGTTCTCCGGAAAAATCAACGGCACTGCGCCGGTTCTGGAAATCCGCAAATCCGGGCAAAATCCGGTTGTATTAAATTGCAACCGGATCAAGGGAGATGTCGTCGTCTTGAAGAATATGGTTAAGGCAAAGCTGGATCAGCTTGTTTTCAGCCATCCTCAGGCGGTTCTTGCCGGCCGGCTTAACTGGAACAAGACCTTGCCCAAGGCGAATCTGGAGATCACCGGCTCCGTTATGGATGTCGCATCCGCCCGAACCGCGGCTCTGGAGCTGGTCGGTCAATTTCGCACCACGCAAAAAATATTTGAAATCGTCCGGGGAGGTGTTGTCCCCCGCATTTCCTTCACCGCCGTGGGCGATACGCCTGAGGATTTTAAAAAAACAGAAAATATCGGGTTGCAGGGGCGTCTGATTCATGGAGAAATCGTTATCCCCAAACAGGATTTGCATTTGGATGAAGCCTCCGGCGAAGTGGTTCTTTCAAAAGGCATCCTTGCAGGTAAAAACATCCGCGCACGCATGGAAAATTCTTATGGAAGGCATGGGAGTTTTTCCATCGGGATGATCGGCCGAAACGCCCCTTATCATCTGGAAACACAAATCGAAGCGGATTTGGCGCAACTTCCACCGGTTCTCGCCCGGTTGATCCATAACAAGGTATTTGAGGGTGAGATGATGCGCCTGTCGAATGTTTCCGGTCGGGCCAGCGGCAAACTGATTCTGGAAGACCGCAAAGACCGGATCAAACCCCGTGTTGAGGTAGATGGCTTTCATCTTTCCATGAACTATAACCGTGTCCCGCTGACGCTTCGCCTGGTCGGAGGAAAATTTTTATACAAGAACCGCCGGATCGATATTCGTAACATAACCGGAACCTTGGGTAAAAACGCAATTTCAGGCGTTGATGCGGTTTTTAGCTGGCAAAACGCGCCGACGATCTTTTGCCGATCAAAACCCCTGTCGCTGACTGCAGAGGAAATCACGCCCTGGCTGAAATCCTTTGCCGGTCTTTCCCCTGTTTTTAAACGGGTGGATTCGGCAAAAGGCTCTATTTCACTGACCGAAACCCAAATCGAAGGGCCATTGTTTGAACCGGCCAAATGGCAGTTCAATGCTTCGGGGAAAATCAACAATCTGGCTGTGCAGACATCCCTGCC
Organism: uncultured Desulfobacteraceae bacterium; assembly: GCA_964440555.1. Classification (GTDB taxonomy): domain Bacteria; phylum Desulfobacterota; class Desulfobacteria; order Desulfobacterales; family UBA5616; genus CAYTSY01. Next base: position 32,975 of record CAYTSY010000002.1, on the reverse strand, counting down.
CCAGGGGCCGGTTGATGTTGTTCGCGGCCAATTCCGTTTAAATTCCGATCAATTGGATATTTCAGAGGCTTTGGTACGGAATCCGGACGGGGAATTGGCGGGATCTCTCACTCTGGCAGGCAATCTGAACCGCCTCTCGGAGATAAAAGCGAAATTCAGCGGGAAAACAGGCGGCCGGACCCTGCAATCGGCGTTAGATCTGACAAAACTGACCCTTAAACTCCATGAAGATGCGGTATGGACTCTTTCGGGAGGAGAAATCCTCCATTGCCCGGGTAAAACAACCGTTTTCAAAGGGTTGGCAAAGGTTTCAAACGGCCCCTCCCTTGCCCTTGACGTGCAGTATGAAGCAGGTGCGTTGTCTGTAAACAAGCTGATCGTCAAAGACAACGATTCCGACGCATCCTTTTCCCTTCATCATCATGACGATATATACGATCTTGATTTTGCGGGTCATTTTTATTCATCGACAATGAAAAATATTTTTGCCGACAGCCCTGTTTTCCCCGGTGCAATGACCGGAGACTTCGCACTGCATGTGGAAACGGATCATCCCGGAAATGCGAGGATAGACGGGCAAGCGGAAATATCGGATTTCCCGCTTCCACAGGCCATGGAGTTGCCCATTAAAATTCAAAAAGCCTCGATGATTCAAAACAGCGGCACTCATAAGATGTCGGGATCTTTTCTGTGGGACAGCAATATCCCCTTCTCCATCGACGGAAAAATCGAGTCCACGGAAAAGAAGATCGCGCTTGATTTTAACCTTTTTTCCGAAAAAGTGGACGTGGATTCTCTTATCCGGCGCATCCGCCAATTCCGGCGGGAAAAAGAGAAAATCGACAACAGCCGTTTTTGGGAACCAAACATTCACGCGAATATCGACATCCATGCCAAGCAGGTGTGTTATGCGAGCCATACCTGGTCACCGGTCAAAGCCCACGCAACCCTCTCGCCGGAACAAATCCGCATTGAGGTGTCAGAAGCCCTTTTATGCGGTTTTGAAACCCCGGGCATTATTCTGATAAAACCAAAAACAATAGATCTGAGCTTTCAACCAAACACCTTAAACCAGGAGATCGAAAAGACCTTGCCCTGTTTTGGAGGGAAAAACGGGTTGATTCAGGGGTATATGGATATTGCCGGGAATGTTTCGGCAAAAGGTTCGTATGACAATCTGCTGCAATCCGTAAACGGAAATTTTAATTTGACTGCAAAAAACGGCCGCATCTACCGGTTCGGGCTGCTGGCCAAGATTTTTTCCATCTTAAATATCACGGAGATCTACAGGGGGACGTTGCCGGATCTGACTGAAGAAGGATTTAAATACAGCGCCATTACAGCCGGCGGAGAGATAAAAGGCTCAAAGGTTATCATCTCCCGGGCCATGATCGACGGGGCATCCATGGATATCGCACTTGAAGGCGAAATCGAGACCAAAAACAAAACCATGGACATCGACCTTTTGGTGGCGCCATTTAAAACAATCGATGCCATCGTTAAAAATACCCCTTTTGTAAATGACGTGCTAAGCGGGACTCTGGTCTCCATTCCGTTTAACATCAAGGGGAATATTTCCAATGCGGAAGTGACCATGCTTGAACCCCCTTCGATCGGAGGCGGATTGCTCCAGATCATCGAAAATACGCTTAAGCTTCCTGTAAAAATCATAAAACCGGTGTTAAAAGGCAATAGGGAGAATAAAAATGGAGATTAAAACAATACGTATTGAAAACCCGGACGAGCTCAATATGATTCTGGGCCATTCGCATTTCATTAAAACCGTCGAAGATATTTATGAGGTCATGGTCACCGGAATCCCCAACGCCAAATTCGGGATCGCCTTTTGTGAAGCATCCGGAGATTGTCTGGTTCGATACGCGGGAACAGACGATGCGCTGGTCCAACTGGCTCAAAACAACGCTTTGAGTCTGTCCGCCGGCCACAGCTTCATCGTATTCATGAAAGATGCGTTTCCCATCAATGTATTAAACGCCATTAAAACCGTACCGGAAGTCTGCCGCATCTTTTGCGCCACGGCAAACCCTGTCCAGGTCATCATCGCGGAGACGGACCAGGGACGGGGCATTCTCGGGGTTGTCGACGGATACAGGTCCAAAGGGATAGAAGCCGAATCGGATATCCATAAGCGGAAAGGCTTCTTAAGGGCCATCGGGTACAAGCAGTAAACCAAAAATTGATTAACGTATAAGCTCGTCTTAAAAGAGGACAACGATTGGACTTTATCGCATCGCCCCACATCAAAGGAAAAGTTTTTGTCCCGTCCAAAACATCGGATCCCCTGAAAAAACACGCCTGCGGGGACTGCTTTTCCTGCCAAATGTGCAGCGAGGCCAGGTGTCAGTTATGCCGTGGGGAAAAAGGGCGCCTTCTGGAAGAACTTCCAACGTCGGATGATAAAAACTAAACCTGGAAACTATAGCCATGCCATCATACCCTTCTGCTGATAAAAAGCTGGAACGGCGAAATAAAAAACCGGCGAAAAAAGAAAAAGAACATACTCAAATTCAGAAGGTACTACTTGTTCAGCTCAATCTGGCCAATGCCTTAAACCGTACGGACAATATAAAAGAAGGGCTGGCGTTATGTCTTGATGCCGCCCTTCAGGCATCGAGACTGGATTGCGGCGGGATCTATCTCTTTGATGATGTCACCGGCGACTTAAACCTGTTGGTTCATAAAGGACTATCCCGGGAATTTGTAGACCATACATCCATCTACACGCCTGAGTCAGAGAACGTAAAACTTATTAAGGAGGGAAAACCATTTTATTCACACTATCAAACATGGGTAACAGTTTTGAATGAAATCGCCAAAGGTGATAATATTTGTGCTTTTGCCGCGCTTCCCATACATCATAACCATGATGTGATCGGCTGCATGAATGTCGGCTCCCATACTTCGGACAAAATTCCGGATGACTCCCGTATTCCACTTGAAATGATTGCAATGCAACTCGGGGCAGCGATTTCCAAATTAAAGTCTGATAGTGCTTTACGGGAAAGCGAAGATAGATATCGTACCGCCATCGAAAAATCAACTGACGGCATTGCCCTGTCGGAAGGGGGACGGTATTCTTTTTTCAACAGCGCTTTTTTAAAAATATTTGGATATGAGAGCCCTGATGAAATAGCTGGAAAAGAAATTACCGTGATGGTTCATCCCGAGGATAAAGAGCGTGTATGGCATATCTATAATTTGAGGCTGCAGGGCAAAAAAGTTCCTGAAATGTATGAATTCAAGGGAATTCGTAAGGATGGGGCCAGCAATCATATTGAAATAACGGCAACAAAAATCACTCACAAAGGCCGACCATTGGTTCTGGCGTATTTCCGCGATATCACTGAAAAAAAGAAAGCCGCGGAAGACTTAAAAAAAAGCGAGCAAAAGTTCAGAGAAAGCGAATCCAAATTCAAATCTCTCTTTGAAAATGCCCCCCTGCCCTTTGCCCTCACGTCATTAAAAAATGGAACGTTTGTGGATACAAATAATGCATTCTACGAGTCAACCGGATACGCCAAAGAAGAGCTTATCGGCAAGAGGACCACATCGCTTGGATTTTATACAGAAAAAGACAGGCTCAGGCTTGTTAACCATTTACTGAAATCCAATAAAATCGAGGGATTAGAATTGGATTATGGCGTAAAGGGTGGAAAAATTCGGAATAGTTTAACTTCTGCTACAATCATTCATCATGATGGCGAGCCTTTCATCTTATCCATGTTCGTTGACGTGACAGATTACAAACGCTTGGAGTATCAGCTCCGTCAAACCCAGAAAATGGAATCCATCGGCACGTTAGCAGGTGGAATCGCGCATGATTTTAACAATATCCTGGGAATTATATTAGGCAACGCCGAAATGGCAAAATTTTGCATGGACAAAAAAGACAAGGTCAAAAATAATGTTGATCAGATTATCGACGCAAGCCTTCGGGGCAAGCAGATTATCCGGCAGTTACTTGATTTCAGCCGGCAGGCCCCGCAAACAAGATATGCCTTAACCATGAGCCCCCTGATCAAGGAATCCATCAAACTTTTAAGTTCATTGATACCCGCCAATATCGATATCCGCCAGAATTATGAAGATGATGGATGCAAGGCCATGGTCGACCCCACTCAGATACATCAGATCATCATCAACCTGTGCACGAATGCATCCCGTGCCATGTCTCAACGAGGCGGTACCATTGATGTGGCACTTGACACGGTGGTTATAAATGGAAAAAACATAGGCCAATTTGAGAACATAAAACCGGGCCGATACATTCACTTGAGAATCAGCGATACCGGAGAGGGGATTGCGCCTGAAAACCTGCATCGTATTTTTGAACCTTATTTTACAACCAGGGAATCCGGTTCCGGAAGCGGCTTGGGCCTTTCGGTAGTTCACGGAATTGTAAAGGACTGCAAGGGCGCCATCCTGGTTTCAAGCGAACTCAACAAAGGAACGACGTTCACCATCCTGTTCCCCGTCACGGACACGGACATCCCCGGAGACTTCTTATCCGAAAACGTTGTGCTTCCCCTGGGGAATGAAAGGGTTTTATTTGTTGATAATGAGCTGCATCTTGGTCTTATTGCAAAGGATATGCTCAATAAACTGGGATATCAAACCCGTCATCTAAACAGCTCCACCGAGGCTCTGAAAGTCTTCTCATCAGATCCGGGTCAATTTGATTTGGTGATCACGGACATGTCCATGCCAAAGATGACAGGCACCGAACTGGCAGGGGAAATGTTAAAAATAAAGCCTGACATACATCTGATATTGTGCACCGGGTATAGTGAAAACATGGATGAAAAGAAAGCAAAAAAACTGGGGTTTAAGGCGTTTTTGATGAAGCCTGTCAAAATGAAGGTGATAGCGGAAGTTGTCAGGAAAGTCCTGGATGGAAGTTCTAACCCGGCGACTAATTAGACCTCCGGAAACGGCATCTTTTGGCCCAGAGCTGCGTTTTCGCTTTTTTGAAATCCTCAAAATAGCCCGGCTGTTCCTGTGGTTTCAAAAACACTCATGCCTTGCCCTGAACCAAAATCTACCATTTCCGGATGGACACTGATTAAACATAATCCGTCACGTTTTTTTTTTCGGTTGCTTTTCCTGTTTTGTTTTTTCCTCTTGCTGCTGCTTTATCACCTTCTGTTTCTGTCCCTTTCCCTTATCCTTTTTGCCTTTATCTCCCATTGGGGGACTCCTTTTTCACTGTTTATATTTCATGGTTTATTGGGTTTGCTTTCCAGGATTAACGTCACCGGCCCATCGTTGATTAAGCAAACATCCATCATCGCCTGGAATTTTCCGGTTTGAGCCTTAATTTCGTTGTGTCTGACACGGGCGATGAATACTTCATAAAGGCGAACGGCTTTATCCGGCGGGGCTGCCTCTATAAAAGAGGGCCGTCTTCCTTTCCGGCAATCGCCCAGCAAGGTAAATTGCGAAACAACGAGCATTTCGCCGCCGACTTCTTTCAGAGACCGGTTCATTTTCCCGTCTTCATCTTCAAAGATCCGTAGTCCTGCAATTTTATCCGCCAGAAAATCCGCATCCTCCGCTTCATCCTGTTGGGCAATCCCGAGAAGAACCAGGAGCCCCCGGCCGATTTCACCGACAATCTCATTGTTTACAGAAACCGAACTTTTTTTTACACGTTGGATTACGGCTTTCATGACAGATTTCACATCAGATTTTTTAATCCATTCCAACCCATCTTACGGTCTTCTGAATATCTTCTCTTCCGGTTTTCAGTGTATTCACCGGACTGCCCGCATCCGGGTAGCCCAAAGACAGGCCCAGAACGATCTTTTTATTGGCCGGAAGGTTCAGTTTGTTCCGGATCGGCTCGGGGTACATGGCCAGGGCCGCCATCATACAGGTACCCAAGCCCCGGGAGGTTGCCAGTAGGCTGATATAATTGGCGATGCCGCCGACATCAAAAATGGGATAAGCGGTGGTCAGAACCTCGTCTAGAATAATATAAATCAGATTGGGGGCCCCGAATCCTTTAAACATGGATAAAAACTGGTTGAACCGCGCGGTTGAATCGTCCCGCGCAATGCCAGCAAGCTCAAAGAGCCTTTTACCGGTCGTCCGGTACCGATCCATATAGTCGCCGGAAAAATTTTGCGGCATGGGAAAGTCGGGATTCGGTGCCGCGCCTTTTGCCACCAGGTCACAGAGTTCTTCCGAGAGTTCTTCCTTTTCCTTCCCTCCGATTACTGCAAGCTCCCAGGGCTGCGTATTCCCCCACGACGGCGCTTTTACCGCCAATGAGAGAATTTCTTCAACCACGGTTTTTTCAACAGGTATTTGCAGATAGGCCCTTACACTGATCCGTTCATTAATTGCTTTATCTAAATCCATATGCTTTCCTTTCCTTTTCGTTTTTGCATCACTCATTGCTCGTCACTTTTACGCCTTTGCCACAACGGTTTCCGGAAGTTTCCGGCACAGGATATCCACGGTTTCTTCAACCATATCCGCAAGTATTTCCGCTGCGGGTTTGATCTCTTTAATCATGCCCGATACCTGGCCGGAAAAAGGACCGGAGTATTCCTTGAGCCGGGCTTTTGTGAACATTTCCACCATAGCCGAGGCAAAGAGCGCCTGGACAGGAAAAGGCAGAGGATCAAGGCCGGAATTTTCCCAGAGATCGTGAAACCGGTTATAGATAGCCCGGGACGTTTTGCCGGTGTATAGATACGTCCGGCGGGTGTCTTCGTCGGTTGCGTCAACAATGGTCTGTTTTTGGATATCCAGTGCCCCGCCCTCATTCGAGGCGAGAAATCTGGTGCCGACCCATACGCCAGGGCAGCCGATGGCCAGGGCCGCAGCAACGCCGCGGCCGTCGCCGATTCCTCCGGCTGCCAAAACCGGCGTGGGATGCGCGATATCGATGGCCTGGGGCCAGAAGGCCACGGATCCGACCCTGCCGGTATGTCCGCCGCCCTCATGACCCTGAGCCACGACAAAATCCGCGCCGGACTGGGCGATACGACCGACATTTTTCGTGTTTCCTGAAATTCCCAGAACCTTGATGCCCGCGGCATGAGCATCGGGGATCATGAATCCCGGATTTCCCAGACCGGCGCAAAACAACGGCACTTTTTCCTCGATAATCACCTTGATCGAGGCATGGGGACGGGTCGTGGTGGACCCCATATTGTAAATCGCTTCCATGTCAGGCAGGTTCATTTCTTCTTTTATTTTCATGATCCAGTCGTAATGGGCCTTGGGAAGGGTTTTGACGATTTCGCTCAAGGGAATTTCCTTCTGGCCTTTGTATTCCTGATCTCCGGCGCTGACGGTCTGGCTCGGCAGCAACAGGTCCACACCAAAGGGCTTGCCGGTCAGCTTTTTGATTTCCCGGATGGCGTCTCTCATTTCTTCCACGGTAAACCCCGCAGCGCCCAAAACGCCGCACCCGCCGGCCTCAGAAACCGCGACCACCAGCTCCACGGGCGCCCCGGTTTTTTCACCCACCAGGCTGGGGCCCATGCCCGCACTTAAAATCGGGTATTCAATGCCAAGCATATCGCATAATTTTGTTCTTAATACCGGTCTGGCCATCAGATGATCTCCTTAGTTGTTAATTGAAAGGTTAAAGGTTAAAGTTGATGGACAGTCTTTCTTTCTCGACTGTCAACCATCAACCGTCAACGTTCAGCACCCCTTAAAATGCGGGACGCGCTTTTCCATGAATGCAGCTACGCCTTCCCCAAAATCCTCTGAATCGCAGAGAATCAACTGGCAGTAGCGTTCAAATTCGAGCTGTTCATCCAATCGGTTTCGATCCGACTCACTAAACGCCCGCTTGATGTAGCCGTATGCCTTGGACGGACCGTTTGCCAACCGTTTAGCAATGGCCATCACCTCCTCCATCAGGACGTTGTCTTCCACGCATGAATAAATCATCCCCCATGCCGCTGCTTTTTCGGCCGGCAGCCGATCCCCCAAAAAAGCCAGGGACAGTGAACGGGAGCGCCCGATCAGCCTCGGCAAAAACCAGGTGCTGCCCATATCCGGAACAATGCCCAGCTTTGGGCCGAACACCAGTGCAAAGCTTGCGGATCGGGCGGCGATTACAATATCCGCGGCCAGGGCCAGACCCACGCCCCCACCGGCGGTGATTCCGTTGATGGCGCTGATCACGGGTTTTCCCAGGCGATCAATATCCTCAACCAGGGGGTTAAAATGGGATTTCATCATTTCCGAGACCATCTCACCTCTCGAAAGCCCTGAATAAGCATCGTTCTGTCCGCTGGAGGGCGGCCCGGCCAAATCCGCGCCGGCGCAAAACCCTTTTCCCGCTCCGGTCATTACCAGCACTTTGGTTTCAGGATCACGGGCCACCCGCCCGATCGCATCCCGCATTTCATCCATAAGCGGCAACGAGAGGCTGTTTAAAGCTTCAGGCCGGTTCAGTGTCAAAACGGCGATGCCGTCCTTAATTTCAAAAAGAATTAGTTTGTAGTTCATAAGGTCTCAGGTTATGGGTTATGTATGGGTTATGGGTTTTCATAGATGATGATCTCGGTTGTTTGCAAGCTTTTTATTCATCATTCAGCATTTCCTCAACATCACCCCGCACCTAAAACATTTACCTTCCTCCTCGGATACGTATCCTTCAATATATGACCACCCATACGGTTCAAGGCGGTATTGTCCCCGTCTTCAATCGTCAGCGCTCTGGAATCACGCCATAGTTTTTCGATGAGATATTCCTTGGTCAGTCCGTTGGCGCCATGAATCTGAAGGCCTTCATCAATCACCTCCCGGGCCGTTTCAGAACAAAATGTTTTGGCTGCCAGCGCATATTCACAGACCGGCGGGTTGGTTCTCAGGTTAAGGTTCCATATGGCCCGGCTCATGGCCCGGATGGCCTCGATTGCCGCAAACATCCGGTGAATCCTGATTTTCATGGCATACTGGTCAATTAAAGGTTTACCCCCCTGAACGCGTTCCTTTACATATTTCAATGTCTCGTCAAACGCCGCCCGCGCCAATGCCAGGGCCACCACGCTGACCGCGGTATTGCCGAATCCGAGGTTGCCGAGAATGGAATCCGGGTATTGCTCCGGCCCATAGAACATCCACCGCTTGGGGATTCTCACGTCATCGAAAAACAGCTCCCCCTGGGGAAGATCCCGCTGGCCAACTTTTTCCAGGGGCTTACCCCGGCTGACACCGGGCAGGTTCAGAGGAAGGATGCAAACGCCACCGCCTGCCAACCCTTTTGTGCCGTCGATCTGAACATTTAACATGCAGTGGGAAGCTGTGGGCGCACAGGAGACCCAGGCGGATTTCTGGCCGGAGATAATATAGTCGTTTCCATCCGGGATTGCCTGGCATTGCCCTTTTATTTTCGGATCATGAAAAAAGGTTTCACCAACGGCCAGGGAATCGGTTCCATGGTCCGGTTCGGTAACGGCCCAGCATCCGGACATAGAGCCGTCATTACACCGGCAAAACGGGATGACGAACTCTTCAATAAGCGCCTGATTGCCGGTGGATAGAACCTTGAGGTAAGGCCATCCCGCAAGGACGACGCAGGCGGCCAGCCCTGCGCTTCCCCAGAGCAGTTCCTCGAGGAAGATATGGCTTTGCAGCGGAGTTGTTCCCAGTCCTCGAAGAGGGCGCCGGTGGCCGAGTCCTTCACTCGGGAAAAGCGGCCTTATGAAAACCCAGCCCATAGGCCCGGCGCATAAAATCCCACAGGGGCGAATCTGCGGCAATGGTTTGCTCGGCGGTCATCTTGTCCAATTCCATGCCGATGGGCCGCATCACTTCTTTGGCAAACCGATGGGCTTCCTCCCGTATCGCCTTGTCTTCCTGAGTCAGATCCAGATTCACGTCAAAATAGGTCATTTTTCTTTTCCTTTTCCTTTAACGTGGTTATTCATCTTTTTCCCCATACCACGCCGCAACCTTCGGGCCGTGTTTTTGCGCAACATTTATCACATTCTCAAGAGTTTTGGCCGCGAATGCCTGCTCTTCAGGCAATGGCGGCGCCCACTGGACATACTGCATGTTGTTCCACCAGTCCTGCTTTGTTTTGATGCAGGGCTTCGTACTTCCGGGAAACGCCTGCCAGTTTGTGGGCGACGTCTGCATCAGCCATTGCCGGTGGGTGTCGTATGCGGCCGTTTTCACATTCTGCGACCGGCTGAAATAGATGAACTCGCCCGGCGGACCGATGGGAATGCCGATATGGACGCTGCATCCGGGAAGGAACCCGACCCCTGCGGCCGCACCGCCCACGGTCCCCATGGCCCGGCATTCCAACCGGTTTTGTGCAACGGCTGCACAGGCAAAATCACAGGCAGCGGCAAAATCAATCACCTTCCAGTTGCAGGAAGGGCCGCCAAACAGCATGGAACGGCCTTTGTTTTGCTTGGAATAAGCGTTAAATTCAGCGCAGGTATCAAATCCGCAGGCGCCGCAATCCCAGCCCAGTTCGGATCTTGTCAAATCCGCGCCCAGAAGGAGAATGGGCGGCGGATTGCCCTGGTCGAAAAAATATTTTAAGGACTGGTAGTCAAAATACATCACCGGCGCGATCGGATATACTGCTTCAAAAAATTCAATGATAGGCGTGAGGTCTTCTCCTGTCACGATTTCGGTTTTCAATTCCAGCCTGGCCGTGATCTGCGGCGCCCGATAGGCCGCTGCGGCAGCCATTTTGGCCACCTCAACCGCCATCTCCCGCGCCGCATCCGCTCCGTTTATTCTAGCCATTGTCTTCCTCCTTTTGCGCCCCGGGCTTCTGTGTCCTGTAATCAAAATGAATTCCCGAACCGGTCTGGCGATTGACCACGAAATTTTTCCGGGTATTGTCGATCATCTTCTCCATATTAATCAGATGATAGTCCACGGCTATATCCTGATACGGGTTTTTTGACAGGCTTGCCATGGGAATGCCGACCACAATGGCGGAATTCGGGCAGTAGCCGATTTTTTGCCCGGCCAGCCCGACGCTCATAAAGGGCCTGGCATCGACTAATAACGTCTGAGCCATCCACAATGCCGATCCCATGACATACCCTAAGTCGCTGACCCTGGCGCTGCACAGCGGCCCCTTGATGGGCGTGGAACTTCTCCTGTCCGTTATATCCACCAGGCCGTTTTTCGTTTCCCGGCGCTCGTAAAAGTAAGCGCACCCCGCAGGTCCGCCGCAAAGACCGCACATGCCGTCCAGGGGCGTTTCATGGGCCCGGTAATTGCCCAAAAACAAAATCACATCGGACTCTCTAACCATGACCGCTTCATTTAAAAAGCGTTTTTTCCACCGTTCATTTTCATAGGCCAGTTCTTCCATCTTGCGGGCCACCTTTTCCAGTTCCTCCTGGCCATAGACCAGATGAGCATCAATCTGGGGAACGCCTCCGGCCACGGGCGCAGTCAAAGCCGCGTTCAGCGAAAGCTTTGCCGCGATGATGACCGCCTCGCGCCTTCTTAAATCCTGCGCTGAAAACCGGGGCCATTCATTGACATATTCCTCCCCTCTTAACTGATCGAATTTTTCCATAATCTGCCTCCTGCAGTATTGAACGGAGAAATGGTTACTCATATGCTTTCTCAAACAGTTGAGTTTTTTTAACGGCCCGCTCCAGGGAATTGGGTGTAAGCCATATGATTTGGGGCCGGATTTTGTTTATCGTGTGCATTTTTTCAAGTATTTCCTTTTCCAGGTACGGTAAATCTTTTTCGCTCATGCCTTCACCGAATTCCACCCGAAGTTTAAGAGGCGGCACGACCCGCGGCGGCGGGACTTCAAGGACAATCCGGAATGCGCCGGTCACGCGCGGCACGAATCCATTGATAACACCCTGGATGGAGGCCGGATATACGGGCACGCCCTTTACCTTGAGCATATCATCGGCCCTTCCCACAATTTTATATCGAAAACCGCTTAAGCCGCAGGGACAGGGATCGGTAAAGACCTGATGGATGTCGTTTAAGGTAAAACGCAGGTTATGAACAAAGATGGTGGATTCGGGCTCGATGGGGGTAAACACCGCCAATCCCACGGCGCCGTGTTCCATGGGAACCTGCTGATGGGTTTCGGGATCGACCAGCTCATAGTAGCAGTAGTCGTCGGCAATCCAGTGCATTCCCTGGTATTCCGGATGGTTGCAGGATATGCCGTATCCTGCGCCGGTATCGTAAACATGGGCGCCAAATGAAGATTCCAGCCGGTCTCTGACTTCGGGTATGCCCGCGCCGGGTTCAGCCCCGCACAAAAGGGTTTTTATCCCCAGGTTTTTAATCGGTTCCCCTAACACTTCCTGAGCCCGTTCTATCAGATACTGGGCCAAAGACGGGGTGCAGCTCAAAATATTGGCCTTAAACAGCTTGGTGAACTGTAATATCCGTTCCGTTCCCACTTCTGCACCAATGGGAATCAAAGTCAGGCCCTTTATTTTTTTAAACCAGAACAGATGGGGTGTTCCGGCCGCATGCATGCTCAGGCCGAACCCGATGGCCAGCCGGTCGCCGGGACGGATATCGGCCCGCCATCCGACCCGGCCGAAAAGTTCCGCCATGGTTTCCGTGGTCTTATGGAACACCGGATAGGGCGTGGGAATACCGGTGGTGCCGGAGGTGGTGGTCAGCAGATACATGTCGTCCATGCGTTCGTCGCCGAACAGATACCGATAAGACCTGTCCATATCGTTGTCGAACTGTTTGAATACTTCCCTGAAATCAGCCTGGCCGGCGATGGGAATAGCTTTTGCCAGATCATTAAAGGATTTGATATCCTCGGGGACAACGCCGGCCATATCCATCTTCTTTCGGTCAAAAGGAACTTTTTCATAAAAGAAACGGATTGCCGCCGGAAGCTTTTTCTCCTGGATTTTTTTCATTTCCGGCGTGTTCAAAAACGGTTCGATTTCCATGTTGAAGTATTTCGGATGAGTCATTTTCATCATACCGGCTCCTTGATTCAAATTTTCGGAGTATCCGTTTACGGGCATTCGCATTTTTTTAGCGAATGTTTCTATCAGCACCGCATTCACATTCACGTTCACGTACTCGTACACGTGCACGTGCACGCTCTTTCCTTATTTTCGTGAACGGGAACGTAAACGTGTACGTGAACCGATGATTATCTCTTGAAAATATGCAGGGCCATGGATGCCGCATCGATACCCAGAATGCCGCCGCCGTTATGCGTCATCCCGACCTTCGGGTTTCCGGGAACCTGCCGCTTGCCTGCCTCACCCCGGAGTTGTTTGACGATCTCATAGATCATGGCGCATCCGGTCGCGCCGATGGGATGGCCTTTTGTGGCCAATCCACCGGAAGGATTCGTAGGCATTTTGCCGGAAAGTTCCATGGCGCCATTTTCAATCCACGCGGCCGCCTCATCACCGGGGCAAATGCCCAGCTCAATCAAAAACATGATTTCAGACGGCGACGTTGCATCATGGACTTCAATCACATCAATATCCTCAGGCCCGATGCCGGCCGCCTCGAAAACCTTGGGCCCTAATCGTTTGGTAACCGAATCTCCCTCGTTGAAAGAAATTTTTCCGGAGCCCAAAATCGATCCCGCAACCCATATGGGTTTTCCGGTGAATCGGGAAGCCATAGACCTGTTGCAAAGGATGGCGGCCGAAGCCCCGTCTCCGATGGGAGAACACATCATGCGCGTCAACGGGTATGCCACCTCTCCGGACTGCAAGACCTCTTTCAGAGTCACTTCTTTCTGATACTGCGCATGGGGATTGAGCGCGCCGTTTTTATGGGACTTGACTGCCAGCATGGCAAAGTGTTTTTGCGTCAGGCCGTATTTCCGCATATACTCCTTAATTAAAAAAGCATACATATCCATAAAAATGCTTCGCTGACTGCCGCTGCCTTCCGAAATAATTTTATCTCCGGATTTTGAATGTTTCTCCGCTTCCTTAAAATAATCCAGGCATTTCTCAAGATCTACGGCAGTCCCAAGTGCCTGAAACGACTTCATTTTATCCTGGTGAAAAAGCTTTTCACACCCGACCGCCAACACACAGTCGTGAATTCCCGCCGCCACCGCCGTCCACCCGAGATTGAAGGCCGCAGATGAACTCGCACAGGCGCTTTCCACATTGTAAATGGGAATTGAATCAATTCCCATGGCGCTTAACGCCACCTGACCCCGGATCATTTCCTGTCCGGTAATTAAACCGGCAACCGCATTGCCCACATAGGCCGCCTCGATCTCGTTTTTCTTAATGCCCGCATCTTCCAAGGCATCTTGCACCGCTTCCCGCACCAGATCCTTGAGCCCCTTATCCAGAAATTTGCCGAATCTCGTCATACCGACGCCGATTACCGCCACGTCATTCATCAATTCCTGTTCCTCTCTTTTATGTCTCTGGGAATCCAGAATTCAGAATAAATTAAGGATTGTTTCCGGTTTTACATTCTGGATTCTGACTTCTGACTTCTGAATACTATAAATATACGACGTGATACGAGCATGTTATAAATGTAAGAGATGGGCTCCAAGATTCCAAAGCGCCTATGATTATGCCATATCAGAAAGGATATAACGTGTCAATTTTGTTCATGTCCGGAAATTAACCTGGCTGGGGAGCACGCAAGGTCGTAAATCGTTAATCGTAACGAAAAACGCCGCCGCCGAACTCGTCACGGTTCACGATTCACGACTATTTAATATCCAGATGATAACTTTGCAGCGATCTGGCATTGCTCCGGCCTTCCCGCAGGGAGTTTATGCCTTTTGCCGCGGCAATCGCCGCCGCCAGGGTCGTCATATAGGGAACCTTATATTTTATGGCCGCCTTTCGAATGTACGAATCATCGTGTTTGCTCATTTTGCCACTGGGGGTATTGATGATCAGATCAATCTCCTTGTTTTTGATGCTATCGACGATGTTTGGCCGCCCCTCGTGAAGTTTATGCATCTGCTCGGTTTCAATACCGTTGTCCGACAAAAATTTATGGGTTCCCCGCGTTGAGAGAATTCTAAACCCCAGCGACTTGAATCGCGTCGCCACATCCAGGACCGCGGGCCGGTCATTTTCAGATACGGTTAAAAGGACAGAGCCTTCCATGGGGAGCGTTTGCCCGGCGGCTTCATGAGCCTTGTAGAAAGCCAGCCCAAAATTTTCGGCAAGTCCGAGTACTTCTCCGGTGGACCTCATTTCCGGGCCTAAAATCGGGTCCACTTCCGGGAACATGTTAAAGGGGAAAACGGCCTCCTTGACCCCGAAATGCGGTATGGATCTATGTTTGAGGTGAAGGTCGGCGAGTTTCTTTCCCATCATCACCTGGGTGGCGATTCTGGCCATGGGAATATTGCACACCTTGGATACCAGGGGGACGGTTCTGGATGCCCTGGGATTTGCTTCCAGGATATAGACCATATCATTTGCGATGGCATACTGGATGTTCATCAGCCCCACCACGTGTAATTCAATGGCGATCTTTTTCGTGTATTCGTTGATGGTATCCAGATGCTTGGCCGGGATGCTGATGGGCGGCACCACGCAGGCGGAATCGCCGGAATGAACGCCGGCCAGCTCGATATGCTCCATGATGGCGGGCACAAAGGCATCGGTTCCATCCGAGACCGCGTCGGCTTCCACCTCGATGGCGTTTTCCAGGAACTTGTCGATCAGGATGGGACGATCCGGCGACACGTCCACGGCAACCGATATGTAATAGCGCAGCATGTCCTCATCATGGATCACCTCCATGGCCCGTCCGCCCAAGACATAAGACGGTCTGACCATCAGGGGATAGCCGATCCTGCCGGCAACCGCCAGGGCCTCGGCAAGATTGCTCGCCATCCCGGATTCAGGCTGGGGAATGCCGAGTTTTCTCATTTTTTGACGAAACCGGTCCCGGTCTTCCGCCAGATCAATAACATCGGGCGTCGTGCCGATGATATTCACCCCGCACCCGGCCAGTTCATTGGCAAGGTTGAGCGGGGTCTGCCCCCCGAATTGCACGATAACCCCCTCGGGCTTTTCTTTTTCGTAAATGCTCAACACGTCTTCCAGCGTCAGCGGTTCAAAATACAACTTGTCCGAGGTATCGTAATCCGTTGACACCGTTTCCGGGTTGCAGTTGACCATGATGGACTCAACCCCTTCATCCCGCAGAGCAAAAGCGGCATGCACGCAGCAGTAGTCGAACTCGATGCCCTGCCCGATTCGGTTTGGCCCCCCGCCGAGCACCATCATCTTCCTGTTTTGGCTCGATCGGGTCTTGTCCGGCGCGTTGTAGGTGGAAAAATAATAGGCGGCATTTTCAACGCCGCTGACGGGAACCGGTTCCCATGCCTCCACAAGTCCAAGAGATATCCGCCGGGTGCGGATCTCCGTTTCAGACATGCCGAGCAATTGCGCCAGATATCTGTCCGCAAATCCGTCTTTCTTGGCCTGCGTCAATACTTCATCCGGCAGAACCTTTCCCTTGAAGGAAAGAATTCTTTCCTCCAGGTCCACCAGCTCTTTCATTTGCCGGATAAACCAGGGTTTGATATAGGTCTTTTCATACAACAGGTCGATGTCGGCACCCTTGCGCAGGGCTTCATACATGATGAATTGCCGTTCACTGGAGGGCTCGGCCAGCAGGTCCAGCAGTTTGTTTAAAGACAGTGTGTTGAAATTCTTTGCAAAGCCCAGGCCGTAACGGCCGTTTTCCAGGGACCGGATGGATTTTTGAAACGCCTCCTTGTAAGTTTTACCGATGCTCATGACCTCGCCGACCGCCCGCATCTGGGTCCCCAGCTTGTCTTCGGCGCCCTCAAATTTTTCAAATCCCCATCGGGCGAATTTCACCACCACATACTCCCCCCATGGCGCATACTGATCCAGCGTGCCTTTGCGCCAGTAGGGAATTTCATCTAAGGTCATGCCGCCGGCAAGCATGGCGGAAATCAACGCAATGGGAAAACCCGTGGCCTTGGACGCCAGGGCTGAAGACCGGGACGTCCGGGGGTTGATTTCAATGACGACAACCCGCCCGGTTTTGGGATCATGGGCAAACTGAATGTTGGTACCGCCGATCACCTGGATGGCCTCGACAATACGGTAGGAATACTCCTGGAGGCGTTCCTGAAGTTTTTGATCGATGGTCAGCATGGGGGCCGTGCAATAGGAATCGCCGGTATGAACTCCCATGGCGTCGACATTTTCAATAAAACAGACCGTAATCATCCGGTTTTTGGCGTCCCGAACCACTTCAAGCTCGAGTTCCTCCCACCCGATGACGGATTCTTCAACCAGGATCTGACCCACAAGGCTGGCGGAAAGCCCCCTGCTGGCAATTGTTCTGAGTTCCTCGACATTGTACACATGTCCGCCGCCGGTCCCCCCCATGGTATAGGCCGGCCGGATCACTACGGGATAAACGAGTTCCTCTGCGATTTTCTCCGCCTCTTCAACCGTATAGGCCGGGTTGCTCCTGGGCATTTCCAGGCCCAGACGGCTCATGGTTTCTTTGAACACAATCCGGTCTTCGCCCCGTTCGATGGCATCCACCTGAACCCCGATCACCTTGATGCTGTATTTTTCGAGTACTCCGGCCTTGGCCAGTTCCGACGTAAGGTTCAGTCCGTTCTGCCCGCCGAGGTTGGGGAGTATGGCATCAGGCCGTTCATTTTCAATGATCTGAACCATGGCCTTTAAATTCAGGGGCTCGATATAGGTGGCATCTGCAATCCCCGGGTCGGTCATAATGGTGGCCGGATTCGAATTGACCAGCACTATCTCATAGCCCAGCTTCCGTAAGGCTTTGCATGCCTGGGTTCCGGAGTAGTCAAATTCACAGGCCTGACCGATGACAATGGGGCCTGAACCGATAATCATTACCTTTTTAATATCCTCGCGCTTTGGCATAAACCGCTCCTTTTATCGTTGATTTTAACTTATTTCTTTTTCAGATTTTTAGCCGTGCTAATATAGAAGTCCGGCGGATTGATGTCAAGACATGATTCTTTGTGGTTGATTTTCAACCATTTGCCGGTTAAAACAGTTAAAATGGATACGAAGAAATTTTCAATCTGCTTTCTTTAACCATCTTTTAAATAGGTAGAAACAGGCCATGAAAAAACCCGGGATAGCCATTGTGGGATGCGGAAGACTGGGAACCGCTCTGGGAAAACATCTGACGGAAGCGGGTTACCCGTTGACCGGTCTTGTCAGCAAAAGCCTGTTATCCGCCAAACAAACCGCCGATATCATCGGAACCGATAAATACGGCGTTTTTGCATGGGATCTGACCCGGCAGGCAGACGTGATATTTATCACAACGCCCGACGGGGTGATCACCGATGCCTGTAAATCTCTGGTTGAAAATCAGGGGATCAAAAAAGGCGCGGTCGTTTTGCATTGCAGCGGGGCCCACCCGTCCACCCTTTTATCGGATGCCGAAAAAACGGGAGCATTTATCGGCTCCATGCACCCGTTGCAAAGCTTTGCCTCAAAAACCGTGGCGGGAAATCCGTTTAAGGGGATCATCATTTCCGTTGAGGGAAGTGAAAAGGCGGTGATGACCGGCCGGCAAATAGCCGGAAACCTCGGCGCGACCTGCATCGCCATCCCCACGGACGCCAAGACGCTGTACCATGCCTCGGCGGTCGTGGCGTCCAATTACCTGGTCACATTGCTCGACTTTGCGTTTGCGCTGATGGGGACTGCCGGCATCTCTCCGGTAGATTCATTTCAGGTCCTCAAGCCTCTGATCTGGGGCACCTTGTCCAACATTGAAAAAGCCGGCATCCCCGAAGCATTGACCGGCCCCATTGCCCGGGGGGACGCTGAGACCGTGGAACGCCACTTGGCGGCGATCATCGAAAAAAAGCCGGCTTTCCTTGCGCTGTATAAAACCCTTGGCCTTCATACCGTGGAGATTGCCAAAACCAAAGGGACGTTAAGCGATGAGAGAGTCGCAGCCCTGCTGGCCAGGCTGAAAGACGTGAATCGTAAATTATGAATCG
This sequence comes from uncultured Desulfobacteraceae bacterium, assembly GCA_964440555.1. Lineage (GTDB taxonomy): Bacteria > Desulfobacterota > Desulfobacteria > Desulfobacterales > UBA5616 > CAYTSY01. The sequence goes on along the minus strand of CAYTSY010000002.1, from coordinate 13,996 downwards.
TGATTAGAAAAAGTTAGCACTGAACTTGTCACGATTTACGATTCAGACACCCGGCAGTTGATTCATGGCCGTGATCTCCATCCGGTTATTTTTGATACAAATGATGCTCATGGCGCCGTTTGCCTGTCGCAGGTCCCGGAATCCGTCAAGGGAAAGTCCTTTGGCATGGCACAGCAGACTCAAGATGACAAAATTGTGGCTGCATATCAGAATTGAGCTTCCTTGCGGAAGTTCGGCGACAATCCTGTTCAATGTGCTGACGGCTCTTTGCTGTACTTCTTCAAGGCTTTCTCCGCCGGGCATCTTCTGTTTTCCCGGGTTTTCCCACCATGATTTCATAAAATCCGGATTCTGGCGGCCCCATTCCCTGGCCTCCATGCCATCGAACTCGCCCAAATCCATTTCAATGAAGCCTGATTCTATAATCAGAAGGGGCCGGGGATGATAAACCTTGATACGCCGTGCCGTCTCCAAAGCCCGGCTCAACGGGCTTGAATAAACGGCGGTCAGGGATTCGTCCTTCAACATAAGGGCCGCGGCCTCCGCCTGACGGATGCCGGTTTCATTTAAGGGCGTGTCGCTTCTTCCCTGGAACCGGTGGGTCCGGTTCCACTCAGTTTCTCCGTGACGAATCAATAGAATACGCGCAGCGCAGTCGTTCATGGATAAACCCTACCATTTCTTTGATATTTATCTTAAATTCTGCCGTCGTGCCGATGGCGCGTCTTCACCCTACAATGCAACTTACAGCATTGATTCACGATTTACGATTCATATCAGATTTTCCGGATCTCCAGCGGCCGGTCCATCTTTTTAACAGCCGCTTCCAGTTGGGCCTCACCGGAAATGACCGCCACAGCCCTGGGGTTTTGATCCGTGTTGAAGTATTTTTCCCCCACCTCTTTTATCCGGGCACGGGTGACGGCCAGGACGCCTTCTTTAAACCGCCGCCGATGGTCATCTGAAAGTCCGATGATTTTTCTGTAAAACGCTTTTTGAGCCGCTTCAGCCGGCGCATCCGGTCTGTCTATCTCCGAACAGCTTTGCAAAATCGCCTCTTTGACATCTTCGTCGTCGTACCTGCCGTCATTCAAAAAATCTCCGGCCCCCTCAAAAACCTTTAACGTGGCCACGATATGGGGATCGCGGTAGGATGCCATGGAAAAGATTCCGTCTTCCGGGTTGTAAATGGCAAATCCCCCGTATGCGCCCCCTTTCTCCCGGATCTCCTTATGCAGATAAAGGGACCGAAGCAGTTTGCTGACCACAAACAACACGGGGCCATCCGCATGATGCATCCGGGCCGTTGTAAAGGATGCGGCCGCAAAGGAAACCGCCGATGACGTGACCCAGCCTTCTGCCGGATAACGGTCAACTGACGCAGGATTTTCAATTTCCGCGCTCAAGCCGCTGCCCTGCCTTAACCCGGAACCGATGCCGACGGCTGTGGGTGCAAACGTATCGAGAACCGATGACTCGGCTATCAGGGCCGCATGATAATGGCCGGCGCGCAAAACCGTTTCACCGATTTGCGCAAGCCGTCCGGCCAAAGCCGCAAGGCCGCCGTCATTGAAGCCGTCGGTCAGGTGTTTCACGGTTTTAAGCTGGGAAATGCCGTGCCACAGTTCATCCAAAAAACGGGCCGTTGAAAAATTCCTGGCAGACAGGGTCATGGCAAACCGATGACCGTTTTGAATCACCGCGGATTCCATCCCCGCGCGGAACTGAAGCACCAGGGTTTTGATCCGATGTAAATCCAACGGATCAAACTCAACTATCAGTTCCCGGATCAGTTCAAAAAGCATTTCACCGTTCCGGTTCAGGCATTTTCCGCTTAATGCCGCAAAGGGGATGCACGTTTCGGTCAGGTGGTGAGTCCGTGCATGGGAAGACATGCCGATGCCCCCGGTATGGGCATCGACCAACCGGGCCATCTCCACATAATTATGTTTTCGGGTCCCGGCTTTTGAAAAAACACCGGCAAAGACGGGGATAAGCGGCAGGAGTTCGGATTGAACCTGCCTTATCTCAAACAGGGAAGAAAAATACAGGATTCCGGAAGTCGCCGGGCAATACGTGGCCAGCGGGCCGACCGGCGTTTCTTCCACGCGCTGGATTTCCGGCGGGATATCGGCAATCGTAAGCGTCGGCAAGCACGAGGGATCTTCATGTCCGCACTGCAATTTCTCCAGGGATATTTGGTCGCGTCGTATTTTTTCGATTTTTTCAGGCGTCAGGCCGGCCTTGATCTTTTCAAGTTCCCCGGCAATCCTGAGGGATTCATGCCCTTCGAGATCCTGGTCCGGCGCAAGGGTAAAGAAAACCCTGTGGGGGTTATCCAATAAGTGTTTTTGGATCAGGTTTTCAAAGAACCGTCCCCGGGTTGACATTTCCCGGATATTGGCGATGTCCTCGTCAAAACGCAGCACTCTGGCCGGGTCAGCCCCGTGAAACCAGCTTCCGCAAAACGTGAGAAGCAGCCGCAGACCATAGGGATAAGGGGTATTGGTCACTTCCTTGCGGTTAAATTCGATCTGGTGAATGGCCGAAGTAATCAGTTCCTTATCGATACCCTTGGCGCACAGTTCCTCCAGGGTTTTGAAAATCAGCGTTCTGATTTCCTCAGCCGATGATCTGGCCGTGTCTTTCAGACCGCAGGCAAACATCGTATCCCGGTTGTCCCGGTCATATCCGGTGCCGTCGCTTAAGGCGGCCCCCAGACCCGAATCGATCAGGGCTTTGCGGAGCGGAGAGGCGGCGTTTCCCAGCAGAATCTGCTCCAGCAGGACCAGGCTTAACACCTCAAAGGCATCCAGGATATCGGACGCAAGCCAGGCCATGCAGACCTGATATTTTTTTTCCGGATTTTCAGTCTTGCTCAGCGGATCAGCAAAAACCGCTTCCCTTTCCCGGTTCCATCTGGGTTGGCAAGGCACCTCCGTATCCGGATCGGTTTGCGTGAAATGCCTCAGTGCCTTTTCATGGATCATCTGCAAATGTTCTTCCAGGCAAAAGCTGCCGTACGTGTAAAACCAGGAATTGCTCGGGTGGTAATGTCTCCGGTGAAATTCCTTTAACCCCTCATACGTCAGATGCACGATTTCCCCGGGATCACCGCCGGAATTGTGGCGGTAGGTGGTTTCCGGGTAAAGCGCATTCATCAGAGACCGGGACATCACCTGGTAAGGAGACGACATGGCGCCTTTCATTTCATTGTACACCACGCCTTTATAGGCAAGAGAAAAGCCGCCGGTATGTTCATCGCCTTCGATTTCCAGGCGATGTCCTTCCTGCTTAAAACTCAGCTCATCAAGCCGCGGAAAAAACGCAGCGTCCAGATAAACATCCATCAGGTTATAAAAATCTTTCCTGTTTTGCGTGGAAAACGGATACATGGTCCAATCCGACGCGGTAAATGCATTCATGAAGGTGTTCAGGCTTCTTTTGAGCATGGAAAAAAACGGGTCGCGCACCGGGTATTTTTTTGAACCGCATAATACCGTATGCTCCAGAATGTGTGCCACCCCCGTGGAATCGGCGGGCACGGTTTTAAACCCGACTGAAAAGGCGTTTTCCGAGTCCGAGTTGCTTATATGCACATGCGCGGCGCCGGTGGGAACATGAATCAGCTTGTAGAGATGCGCATCGATTTCTTCGAGAAAAATGACTTCTTCTACCCGGTAGGGGCCGAGCGCCAGCCCCTCTTTCAGCTCAGGGTTGTTCATATCCGCAGGAGTGTTCATGCCTTTGCCTCATTTTATACACATAGATTTATTGCGCTATGTAAAGCCCCCGGCTCTTTCTTTTGATCCGGCCGGTTTTGTTTAACCGATAAATAATATTCCGCAGTTTCTTTTCATCAAACCCGGTTTTGCTCTGAATCTGGGCTATCCCCAGACCGGAGTCCGCGTTTTTAATGACCGCCAACACGGCGTCGGCTGCCGATGCCGGTATCTTCGCCCCTTTGAACCCACCTGGACCACCCGCGCGGTTGCTTCGCGGAAGCGTCAGGGACTTGATCATCTGTTCAATCCGATTCAGATGATCGATTATTCTGTCCATGTCCTTTTTGGTGGGGATATTATGATATTGCAGAAAGAATTTAACCATTGCGTCATAGCTGACCGGCTTGTTTTTTTTTTTTTCCATTCCTCGCCTCTCATTGATTGTGTCATTAAAACTGCTGTGAAATATAACCATCAGAATTTTTGAGGTAAACATCTATTGGAGAATCCCCTGAAAGTCAAGTTAAAGCACCGTTTCCCGAATCTTTGCCCTATTGATCCGTATCTCGGGCAGAGGAATCATTGAAAAGACGTTTTATATATGATAACCAAGGGAGAAATTAAAATGCATTTAAAGGCAGGCGAACCGTTTTGAACCTGAAGCATAACATCGGCCGAATATGGAGCCAGGCAAAAAAACTTAAGGGAGACCCCCATTACGTTGCCATGGGAATGGCGATCGGCGTATTTGTCGGGGCAACGCCCACCATTCCGTTTCATACGGTTTTGGCGGTGGGACTGGCATTTGTGCTGCGGGCCAGCAAGCCTGCTGCCGTTATCGGGGTCTGGTTCAGCAACCCTTTAACCATCCCTTTTTTATATCTGGCCAGTTACAAGTCGGGCAGGCTCCTTCTGGGCAACGGCATCCCGTATGATCTGAAATATGATTCCATCCTGGAACTGACCAAAGCCGGAATGGATGTAACCCTTGCCATGCTAACCGGCGGGATCATAATCGGCATTTTACCCGCAGTTGTCGCCTATGTCGTTGCGAAAAAAATTTTTACTAAAATCCGTTTACGGAAAATGAGCGCCGGAATAAATGCAACACGAACAACCTTGCCGCCATCTGCGACAAACCCCGACCCTATCCCGACTGACTGGGAAGCAATGCGGATTTCCACTGATATCCTTCCGAAGCAACGGGTTTCATTGAACCGGCAGAATGAAGTCTTATGACATCGCCGAGAACATTGCTCAAGGCCTGGGGCCTGACTCCCAATAAAGCCCTGGGTCAAAATTTTTTGGCCGATCCGTCCTGCGCTGAATCCATCGTGGCGCTTTCCGGCATATCTCCTGATGATATTGTCCTGGAAATCGGCGCCGGCTTAGGGTCTTTGACGATCCCGATCGCCCGGAAAAGCAAAATGACCTATGCGGTTGAAAAAGACCGGCGGATGATCGAACTGCTCCAGGCGGAGATCCTTTTAAACGGATTGCATAATGTGGAAATTATCGATCAGGACATCCTGGGGTTCGATATTGCCCAGTGGCCGCCGGCCAAAGCCCGGCCCATCGTCGTCATGGGAAACCTTCCCTACAATATTTCTTCCCAGATCCTGATTCAATTAATCCGTTCCAGAAGCGTTATCCGGCGTGCCGTCCTGATGTTTCAAAAAGAACCGGCCCTTCGGCTCCTGGCGCCTCCGGGCGGTAAGGATTACAGCCGCGTATCCGTTATGCTTCAGTACTGTGCCCAAACCAAAAAGCTTCTCGATCTTCCTGCCGGCCGGTTTTATCCCAGGCCCAAAATCGACTCGCTGGTTCTCGGCATCGATTTTAAGGAAAACCCCGATTGTCCGGCCGATGACGAGGCCCTGCTGTTTAAAGTGGTCAAAGCCGCTTTTGGTCAAAGGCGGAAAACCCTGAAAAATGCGCTTAAAGGGAGCGAACTCCACCTGGACCAGGACGTGGCCGAGCAGGTATTGATTCAATCCGGCATTTCGCCGATCCGCCGTGCTGAATCGCTCGGGGTTGAGGAATTTGTCAATTTAAGCAATGCGATCGGGAAAAGGGCCGTGAATCGTAAATAGATCCAAAAGCAAAGGAAAAGGATGTTGCATAGACCTGACGGGGAATTGATAAAAACTTCAAAATTTCAGGAACTTTTATTTCATGTGCTCCCAACCCGATTGGAAAGCCAGGTGTTTTATGAATTTCAGATCGACCTGACAAAAGCATCGCTGTTCTTGGAAAAGCAAAATGAAAACCGGGAGGAAGGCGATAATATAAGCTTTTTCCATGTCCTGCTGGCGGCAGGGGTCAGAACCATAGCGCTTCGGCCAAGACTCAACCGTTTTGTTTCAGGACGAAGACTATGGCAGAGAAATCAAATACTCATATCGTTTGTGGTGAAAAAAGAAAAAACGGATGACGGGGAAGAAGTTGTTTCGATGATTGATTTTGATCCCTTTGTCACCTTGGAAGATGTAAAAAACCTTGTCAACGACCATATCGATAACGCGCGAACCAGTGAAAACGTAAATGAAAAGGACATCCAGTTCTTCGGCGCCCTCCCCCGCTGGGTCATCCGGCTGATTTTTAGGTTTGCCGGGTGGATGGACCGGCATAATCATCCGATTTATCCCATTACAAAAGACCTGCCGTTTTGGTGTTCGGCCTTTGTCGCCCATCTGGGAAGCATCGGCATGGGCGCTGCATATCACCATATGTTTGAACTGGGTACCGCCGGATTGTTTGCCACTCTGGGAAAAATCCACAAGGCCGCAGTCGTGGACCAGGAAACCGGGGAAATCCAGGTCAAAAAGGTGATGGACCTGATCCTGAGCCTTGACGAACGCATCATGGACGGGGTTTATGCCAGCGCGACCCTTGAACTTTTCAAGGAACTGATTGAAAATCCGCAACCGCTTCTGACCCCCGTATCGCTGACCCCGGAACAGTTGGCCGCGCTCAAGCTTAAGAACGTGAATCGTAAATCGTGACAAGTTCGGTTTTGGCATCTTCTCGTCACGATTTACGATTCACGATTTACGTTACTGCCCATCGCCCAATGCCTGAGCAACCGGATCATTTTTTCCTTCCGGGAAATACTGAATGGTGGCATCGGGAATAACCAGGACCCTGGCCTTGTCCCCATGGGTTTCCTTCAGTTTTTCAATAACCTTGTCCCATGACCGGATCGTGATGCTTTCCTTTAAGCCCAGCCATTGCTCCCCGGCTTTGTCTCCGAGCGGCGCATAGATGATCATCCGGTCCAACCCCGGAATCTGGCTGACCGCCGGAAGCGGTTGATAATGCCGCCCGCCGACGGTTTTGCCGAATACCCCGTAAATATAGTGGGTCACCTGGCCTTCGGGCGCGCTGACGCACATGACAAAGTCCTTGGCCGGCGGCATGAAAAAAAAAGGAAGGCAGGCAGGCAAAGAGAGCAGTGCCTCGCTGCCCTTGCCGTAACAATTGGCCACGATAATATCGGCGTCCGGCTTAATTTCCGTGGCATAGTGGGTCTCGGCGGCTTTTGCACCGGCGAGGTAGGCTTCTTCCACATCGCCGACAAAAAGATGCGTGGTTTGCCGTCTGCAGTTGACCAGGGCGTTAACGATGACATCGAGTTTGGCAATACGGGCCGCCTCTATCATGTCCAGGCGCATGACGTTTTGTTTGTATTTTCCAAGGGCGATTTCAGCTCCCAGAGACGTCTGCATGGCCGTATAGCGCAGGGATTCATGGTTGGCCTCGATGGTTTCCATGGAGCAGACCCCGGGCAAAAGGATTTTGGCCCCGCCCCCGAAACCCGTGTACAAATGGGGAACAATAGACCCGATGCCGATTTTGAGATCACATTTGGCCACTTCGGAATTTATGAAGACCCGCGTGGCCCGGCTGGTTTTTCCCATCAGGGTGCAGTTTTCATACACGTTGTGATTGTACACGGGATATTTGGCCACGATCTCTTCACCAAGCTTTTTCACAAAATCGGTCCGGGTGTAGGCGCCGTGGGCGCCCAAGCCCATCACAAAGCGGATGTTGTCGTCGGCGATCCCGCCCGCTTTGAGTTCTTCCAGCACCAGCGGAATAAATCCGGCGATCTGCGTCGGCCGGGTCATATCGTCGATGATGATGGCCGCTTCGTGCCGGGTTTTCGCCATTTCCCGGATGGTCGGCGTGCCGATGGGCTCTGCAAAAGCTTTGCGCATACCGGCATCATCGAGCTCCGGTGCGGCATGCCCCTGCATCTCGCAGATGGATACGTCCCATGATTCAGGAAACGTCAGTGTCATGGGAATGTCCCCATGCCAGGCCCTTGAAGGAACGGTTACGGGTGTTTTGTCTGTCATCGGATGAGTCTCCCTTTCTCTTTTTTTGTAAAACAAGCCGATATCGTTAAGAATTTAATATAACTCTGTAATATTCATGCATCGATGAAAGCGGTTGTCTTCACTGTTTACCGTGAACCTGCCTTTTCAACCGTCTGACAATTTTCATTGTGATCAGGACCAGCATAATCAGAAGGGTGAGGCTGGTCAATTGATGTTTGGTGAAAGTGAGCATGGACGCCGAGTTCACCACTCTCGGACACACATCCGGATATTGCAGCAGCATGGCAACAATCAGGGTATTCTCACATATGTCCGTGAGGCCCAGGCAAACCGGCGCCAACGCCAAATACCAGGGCCGCGGCCTCAACCGGTAAATAAGGCCGGCATGGAACGTGACATATACGATCGGGAAAAGGCTGTCCAGTATCGTCGTCGCCAGAACATGCAAATGCATTCCTTTTTCCCCGTAACTAGTTAAGAGTGAAATCATGGCTTCATAAGAATAATACGGTAGCAGGTCGATCAATCTTTTTCCGATGACGGGAATAAGGTGGAAGACGAGCATCAAAATCGCCATCATTGCACCCGATATAACCAGGATGCGATTCCGGGATGAAAAATCCAAATAGCGAAATATCAGGGTTTTCATTTTGCTTTCATCCAACAATTTATACGGTTTTATCAAATCGAAAATCGCAGCAATCGCCGCCTCTGTCCAGCGTTTTCGTTCTTACGAAGCGAATTCCGCCTTGCGATATCGAAAAATGCCCAGGCGGATCATCCATTAGAATGGTGTATACCCATCCGGAGGCTGAAGCCACCGGCTATAAAACTGTATCCCTGTCGGGATTGGGGCTATCATGAGTTTTTTTATGTTCCATAATTCCTTCAGGCATACAACCCTGCCCTAACCGGGCGGCGGAAGAAGCTTGCACAAAGAGCCGCACGTTATTCCGCTCCGGTTCAGGGGATTGTTCGGTGCCCATTTCAGACCTTCATTTGCTTCTTTGCTGATTTGATGAAGCGTCCGAATGCCCTATCCTTCTTCCGTTTGTCTATGTACGACAGCTCATGGTACTCCGATTCCTTCTTTAGCTTCATATAGCTGGAATAGCGATCTTCAGTCAATACACCGCTTGTGACTGCGGCTCGGACCGCACAGCCGGGTTCCTGCTTGTGGCCACAATTCGCATAGCGACAATTCAGGGAAAGCTGGACAATGTCTTCAAAGCCTTGGTTGACCCCTTCGCTCACACCGAGAAGGCCCAGTTCTCGCATTCCCGGCGTATCGATCAACATGGAACCTTGATTAAGAACAATAAGCTGGCGGCGCGAAGTTGTATGTATGCCTTCTCCCGTTCCACTAACGGCCTTGGTGTCAAAAGCGTCTTGCCCGATCAGGCGGTTGAGAAGTGTCGTTTTGCCAACACCCGATGAACCGAGTAGGCAATATGTTCTTCCCGAGACCAACACCTGCTGGAATTCGTCAAATCCGATGCCGGTGGTATTGCTGAGGGCAAGGACTCTGGCAGTAATGGAGCTCGACGTGATGGCGGAAAGCTTCTGTTCCAGTTCTTCAGGGGCAATCAAGTCCGTCTTGGTGAGAACGATAATCGGTTCAACACCCCCGTCTGCCGCCATCACCAAGTACCGATCCATTCTCCGCACGTTGAAGTCAAAGTGGCACGACTGGACAATGAAAGCGAAGTCAATGTTGGCCGCAATCATCTGGAAATCCACCTTTTCACCGGCCGATTTGCGGCGCAGAAAGGTCTTTCGCGGAAACACCTCTTGAATAATTGCTGCAGCGCCGTTGCTGTGATATTGCACTGTCACCCAATCGCCGACACACGGCAGGTCAATCGGGGATTCTACCTGGAAATAGAATTTCCCGGCGAGTTCAGCCGGGACTTCCTTGGTTTGATTTCTGATGAGGTACGAGCCGCGGTCAACTGCCGATATACGCGCAATGTCCCGGCCCTCTTGACGCAAGACACTGACATGCGATTGAAACCATTGGTCGAAACCCATATCACTCAATTTCATCATATGTTGTCACCGAACCCTCAGCCGCCGAGTTTACAAGGTCGGCTGAAGCGAAGCGCCAGCGAACCTTGCTGCGAATTCATCCATTCAGGTAGAGGGGAGTTCGTTGCCTTGGAATAAAGTGTTTCCGGTGCAATATCGATTTCATCCTCCCAGGTCAGTACTCCAAGTTCCTCATTAATTTTAAAATTTTTAAAAAATTCCAGATCCTTGAATTTTTCAAATACCCCGCCTTCAAGTAAATATTTTGAGAAATCGACAATTCCAGAGGCACCGTCCTCAAATGTTACTTCAATTTTATATTCGCCCTTATATTTTGCTGAGATCACATCCCTAAGCATGACTCACCCCCCTTATTCCAACGGTTCAATTCTCTTTGGAGCCTGATTGTTTTTCGATAATTCCCATTTAATCAGGCGAACCCATCGTCCTTTCAGGACGATGATCATGGTGTATACCCATCCGGCGGCTGAAGCCACCGGCTATAAAACTGTATCCCTGTCGGAATTGGGGCTATCATGAGTTTTTTTATGTTCCGTAATTCCTTAAGGCATACGCTGTGCCGCCGGCTTTTTGGGGTCGGCACCAGTGACAGGTTATGGATGGTGGGCTGCGTATTCATCCAATAACCTGCGAATCATTTTCTGATATTGAGTATTATATTTTTTTGCTTCGTCTTTAAAAAAATCTACACTGGTCTTGCTAAGAGCAATAGTGACCTTAACGGTTTCATCCTTTAACACCAGTTCCTTAGGTGAAGGCAGGAAGTCTGAAATAACCTTCACTTTCACCATCGGCTCATTCGTGTATTTTATTTTCTCTTTCATATATTTTCTTGCCTTTCCGCCAATATCCGGCGCCAATTATTCTGATTTTTTTATTTCGGCAGGTAAATCTTACGGTCATAATCCCTTCGGAAACTCTGCCAAGACAATAAAATCGCTTTTCTTTATCACGGTGTTCCAGATCTTCTAAAATAACACGATGTGAATCCATGAAAGCAAGCTGCGCCATAGCAAAAGTTACCCCATGTTTCTTTTGATTCAATTCGTCTTTAGCAGAATCCCATTCAAAATCAGATTGTTTTTCCATTGATTTAAGATATGACGGATAAAGATGTATGTCAATATTTTTATATGGCTATTTATATGGCGATCAAATCCATAACGTTTGAACTGTGCGGCGTGGCTTTTTGGGTCATCACAAGTGACTTGATATGCCCTTTCCGCTAAAACCAACGGACTTGAGGGTCATTCATTTCCCCGGAGGGGAAGGGTAATATAGCCGGTGGCTTCAGCTCTCAAGTCCTGAAATGCAACGCCCGCCGTCAGTCTTTCATCCTTTGTTTCTGAAGGGCGCCTTCATGGAGCGTATTGACTTCGTTGATGTAGCGGCGCATGAGGCTTAGCAGGTTTTTATGTTCGGGTCTATGCCATTCCGCTTTCCTGCGGCTCAGTTCATCATCGGGCACCAGCAGGTCCAACCGGCGGTTCGGGATGTCGATTAAAATCTTATCCCCGTCTTCAACCAACGCCAGGGGCCCGCCGTCGTACGCTTCGGGCGTCACATGGCAGACCATGGCGCCCCGGTTGGATCCGGACAGTCTGCCGTCTGTGATCATGCCGATACGGTCGGCGCCCAGCGCATTGAGCATATAGGGCAGCAGGGAAATTTCACGGCCCCCCGGACCGCCTTTTAATCCCTCATACCGCGCCACCACGATGTCTCCGTCCTTGACCTCTTTGCCCAGAACGGCCCAGGCCGCGACATCCGCGTCTGAAAAACATCTGGCCTTGCCTTCAAAGACCAGGCATTCGGAAGGAAAACTCGCGGCCCGGGCAATGGCCCCATCGGGCGCCAGACTCCCGCGCAGCACCACCATGCCGGATTCCGGCCGGATGGGATTTTCCAGAGAATGTATCACTTCTTGATCTTTTACGTTAACATTTTCAATCAGATTGCGCACGGTTTTCCCGGTAATGGTCATTTCGTCGACGTGCAGCATCGGGAAAAGGGTTTTCATCACCGCGCCCACACCCCCGGCCCGGTCCAGGTCCGACATGGCATGTTCGCCGGCCGGACACATTTCACATAAATGCGGAGTTTGCCGGCTTAAGGCGTCGAAATCGTCTATGGTTATGGGAATTCCCATTTCCGTTGCAATGGCGGGAATGTGCGTACACAGGTTGGTGGACGCACCCGTGGACACGGCCACACGGATGGCGTTTTCAAACGCGTTTGACGTCATGATGTCCGACGGCCGGATGTTTTCACGGATCAGTTCGACAATGCGCATACCGGATTTTTTAGCAAGCGTCAGTTTCCGCGAATCCACGGCGTGAACCGTGGCGCAGGTCGGCAGGGTGATGCCGATGGCTTCAGCAAAAATCGCCATGGAATTGGCGGTGTACATGCCCTGGCATGATCCTACCGTAGGGAAGGCCTGGGCCATGAGCTCCTGTTTTTCTTCGGCCGTAAATACGGCTTTGCCCAGCAGTTCCGCCATACGGCAATCCACGTAATCGGATAAAACAAAATTTTTATTGTTCCGGCACCCGGGCTGCATGGGACCCGAGGTCACCAAAATGCCCGGCAGATTGAGTCTTGCCAGGGCCATCATCTGACCGGGCACGATTTTGTCGCATCCGGACAGCAATACCATACCGTCAAGCTGGTGGGATTCAACAACGATTTCGATGGCATCGGCAATATGATTACGCATGGCCATCTGGTATTTGCAGGTGGCCACGCCGTCGCACATGGCAATGCAGGGAAATTCAAGGGGCACCCCTCCGGCCATCCGGATTCCGGTTTTAACCATATCGGTTAAAAGGTTTAAATTCATATGCCCGGGAACTACCTCGCTGAAAGCATTGATCACCCCCACCATGGGTTTGCCCACATCCTCCTCGGTGAAGCCGCAGGCGTACATCAATCCGTTGAGATCCGGAAACCGTTGTTTGCTTCTTAATTCCATCAGACTTTCTCCTATACGTTCTCGTACCCGTACCCGTACCCGTTCTCGATCTCATTTTCGATCTTGTTTTTGTTCGTGTACGTGTACGTGAACGGGAAAGGGAAAGAGTTTAAATTCATTTCATCCTTTTGATCCATCCATTGGCTATGCCCCAACCAAGATCACGATGAGGCGGCGCGGCCCATGCATGCCCTTGAACATCTGCCCCTGGATATCCCCAGTCATGCTGGGACCGGTAATCAGGCAGAGTTGAGAGGGAAACCGCCCGTCTGAAAACGCGGCCTCGATCACGCTCTCGTAAACGGGAACCACATTCCCGGCCTTTACCACGGCGATGTGCAGGATCGGCGCGAGAGAAAGCAGCCTGGCATTGGTTTTGTCATGGATAATGGCGATGGTGCCCGATTCGGCCACGGCGAAATCGGCGGCTGTAATACCGGCGTCGACATGGTTGAAAACATCCTCTTTGAACGTGTCCCGGTCTCTATAATCGTGGGGAAAAGAAACCGAAAGCCCGCGTTCCCGGCCCCAGGATTTGAGATCCAAAGACATTATCAGGGCGTCTTCGGAAGCCATCACGCTTTTAAGGCGCTCTTGTTCTACGATTTCGCCGAGGATGTCCAGAATACCGGCGTTGTCGGGCGTCCGGTAAAAAACACCGGTTTGCTCTGCCAGCTTGGCGGCGAATTTTTCGATCCATTGCTCCGGGGTCAGAGCCGCCTCATATGGCGGCGGCAGTTGAATTCTTTGCGGAACCGCGACGGGGCTTGCCGCTCTCAACTGTCCCAGGATTTTATCCTTTGTACTTTCCATCTTCCCGACCTTTCCAAATGCTCTTGTTAAGCCGAAATGCTTAGTACACAAGGGCATAAATACTGCGACAAATGGTGTTTGAACTTGCCCTT
>CAYTSY010000001.1:49533-59423 GCA_964440555.1 uncultured Desulfobacteraceae bacterium | reverse complement strand
TTTTATAAACCACGAAGAGCACGAAGTACGCGAAGCTGAAAATATTATATATTTTTATTCCCCTTCGTGATCTTCGTGTGCTTCGTGGTGAAAATCAGACTTTTTACGACGCCGTCAATTTTATCTGTAATAACTTTACCACAGCATGCGATTCTAAATCAACAACACCGTTACGAAATTTGGCGCAGACATATTCACCACCAAATATCGTCATGTATACATGATAAGGTGATCGTCATGGGTTTAAACTTATGGAAAATTGACGTCAACCTTCTGTTAATTCAATTGAAATGCCGTCATATGAGCGGTGGCATAGGAATTGCTTTTCATTATGGATTCCGGATATAAAAAAACAATTTCAGAGGTGAGAAATGATCGAAGAAAAATATAAACACCTGGCAACGTCGGCGGTTTCCCTGGTAGAGGGCATCAAACGGACCGGCGTCAGGATAGCGGCGTTGCGCGACGGTTACGCGAAATGCATCATGCCCCTTGAGGGCAACATCAACCACGTGGGCATCATGTATGCGGGGTCGCTGTTCACCCTGGGGGAGATCATGGGGGGAATCATGTGGGGCCTCATGTTTGATGTCGAGAAGTACTACCCCATCGTAAAGGAGATCACCATCGCCTTCAAGCGCCCGGCTGCGACCGATGTTTCACTTGAAGCGGCGTTCAACAAAGAAGAAGCAAATCGCATTCAGGCAACGGCTGAAAAAACCGGCAAAGCCGACTACGCCCTGGAACTTGATTTAAAAGACGAAAACGGCCAAACGGTTTCGGTTGTCAAGGGCGTGTGGCAAATCAGGAAAATGCCGGAAGCGTTAAAGGAAATGCTGAAAATTCCTCAAAATTGACTTTTATTACAGGAGAAAAAATGGCAGCAAAAATTACGACCACAGACCAGTTATATTTCACGAAAGACCATGACATGGTTCGGCGATCGATCCGCGATTTTGTGAAGAAAGAGGTGAATCCGAATCTTGAAGCGTGGGAAGAAAAAGGGGAATCCCCTCTGCACAAGATATTCAAGAAAATGGGCGACCTGGGGTTTCTCGGAATCCGGTATGACACGAAATATGGGGGACAGGGCCTGGATTACTGGTATGAATTGGTTTTTCTGGAAGAACTCGGGCATATTCAGGGGCTGGGCCTGCCGATCGCCATCTGCGTACAAACCCATATGGCCACTCCCGCCATTTATGAATTCGGCAGTGACTATTTAAAGGAAACCTATTTAAAACCGGCTATTGCCGGCGACATGGTGAGCGCCATCGCCGTAACCGAACCCGGGGCCGGTTCCGATGTCAGGGCCCTGGCCACCACGGCCAGAAAAGACAAGGATGGGTATGTGATCAACGGGTCGAAAACCTACATTACCAATGGAACCCAGGCTGATTTTTTAACGCTTCTGGCCAGAACAAGCGATGACCCCGGATATCATTGCTTCAGCCTGTTTGTCGTGCCCACCGATACTCCGGGATTTAAGGTCAGCAGAAAACTGGACAAGCTCGGCATGAGGAGCAGCGACACGGCGGAGTTGTATTTTGACGATGTTCGGGTCCCGGCAAAAAACCTCATCGGCGTGGAAGGCGAAGGCTTTATCTACCAGATGCAGCAGTTCCAGCACGAACGGTTTTCAGGACTGCCCTGGGCCTACACCATGACACGCGACATTATCGATATGACCATGGAATATCTCAAGGGGCGGATGGTATTCGGCAAACCGCTGATTAAAAAACAGGCCCTGCAATTCCGGCTTGCGGAGTTGCTGACAGAGATCGAGGCCATGAAAGCCCTTGTTTATCATATCGTAAAGATGAAGGCAGCCAATCTGGACATTACGCGGGAAGTCTCCATGGGAAAGCTTAAGGCGGCCCGGCTGTTTCAGAAGGTCGTTGCCGACTGCATACAGATGTACGGGGGCATGGGATTTATGAATGAAATGCTGATTTCCCGGTATTACCGCGATGCCCGGGTGCTTTCCGTGGGAGGTGGCGCCGATGAGGTCATGTGTGAAGTGGTTGCAAAGATGGAAGGAATGTGAGAAGGCAGTGATGAGTGATGAGAAATAGAAGATGTTTTGGGTGTTGGGTTTTGAGTTTTGAGTTAAATAAGGAGACCCTTAAATGAAGCAGATATGCGGCGATTTGAAAGCGGAGCATGAGGCGCTTGAGGCGGTTTTGATTGACCTGGATGAGAAAAAGTGGATGACCATGACCCCATCGCCGGGGTGGAACATAAAAGACCAGGTCTGCCATCTGGCGTATTTTGACGGCCGCGTGGCCCTTTCCGTTATTGATGCCGAGGCGTTTAAGCGGCACCTGGAGGAGGTCATGACGGATATGGGCGGGTTCATGCGGGTGCTTGACAATCTGGGAAAGGACCTGTCGATTCCTGAACTAATCCAGTGGTGGCGGCAGGAGCGAAAAAAAATGCTCGACGCGTACGCGGGGATCGGACCCAAAGACCGGCTGGTCTGGTACGGTCCGCCCATGAGCGCCTTGTCCAGCGCCACGGCCCGGTTGATGGAAACCTGGGTTCATGGGCAGGACATTTTTGACGCCCTGAAGTTGAAACGGAAGAATACCGACCGGCTTCGCCATATCGCGCACTTAGGCGTTACGACATTCGGGTGGAGCTACATGAACCGGGGGCTGGAAGCGCCGAAAATACAGGTGCGTGTGGAACTGAGTGCACCCTCCGGCGATGTGTGGACCTGGGGACCTGAAACCGCGGAAGACAGGATTATGGGACCGGCCGAGGACTTCTGCCTGGTCGCGGCTCAGCGCCGCCATGTAGGCGACACAAGGCTTGAGGTTGTCGGCGATATCGCCCGTGACTGGATGGAAAAAGCCCAATGCTTTGCCGGGCCGGCCACGAATGGACCCAAGCAAGGAGAGCGGGGATAATAGGATAATAGACCTCAGCCCCTGCCTATCGGCTTTCCCGCATACACCCGGATGGCCCGCGGGTTTTTCACCGGGCATTCATGCTCGCAGATGCCGCAGCCGATGCATTGTGCAAGGTCGATAAACGGCTGCTGAAGCAGAATCTGGATCTTGATGCGGTCCCCTTTCTTAAAGCGGCTTGCATCCGACCGGCTGACGGTAACGGTATTTCGGGTGTTGCCGATGATCCGGCATCTGACGGGTTCATCGGCATCCGGGCGGGACACATGACAGTCGCCCATCCCGTATAGATCAGGTTTCATGGGCGGGCCTGAAACCTCAAGTCCGGTGGGGTCAACCTCCAGAACGGTTCTGTCTCCAAAACGCAGGGTTTCAAATACGTTTCCGGCGACAATGGCCTTTGGCGTCACGGGGCAGACTTCCTGGCAAACGATGCAGGGTTTTGAAAATGCCCAGGGAAGACATTGGGACCGGTTGACGACGGCATGGCCGATCGTAACCGGTCCTTTGGCTTCAAACCCGTTGATGCCGATTTTTTCTTCAGGCGTCATGGCGCAGATTGCAGCCGTGGGGCAGACATGACCGCAGGCCGTGCAGGTCAGGACGCACCCGCCGCCGCCTTCCGAAAAATTCAGCACCGGCGTCCATAAATGTTCAAGACCGCCGGAAAGGCCGGAAGGCATGATGATGTTGGTGGGACAGATTCTCATGCACTGGCCGCACCGGATGCATCTTTCAATAAAATCCGATTCCGGCAAAGAGCCCGGGGGGCGCAGCAGGGGCCGGTTTTGGGCTGATGCACCGGGGATGCCCAGGGAGAAAAACCGGACCGCCAGGATCCCGGAGGCGGCGGACAGGAACAGTCCCCGCCGGGTAAAATCCGTTTCGGCGATTTCTCCGCCCGCGGATTCATGCACGTCAAAGCCGATCAGGCCATCCTTGCACCCGTCGTAACAATTGAAACACGAGACGCATTCCATGATCCTTATTTTTCCGGCAGGGTGACATCCGCCTTCGCATGCGGCTTCACAGATCATGCAGTCGGAGCAGGGGGATTTTGTTTTGCCGATTCTGAACACGGCGTACCGGCTGATCAGCCCGAGGAAAGCGCCGGTGGGGCAAAGGAACCGGCAGAAAAAACGGGGAATCCAAAGATTTAAAAAGAGCAATACCGTAAACACCACGCCGATCATATATGCGCCTTCGTAAATCCGGGGGCTGACGGACAGCACCTGAAAATATCGGTCTGCAAGGGCCAGCGCAACGAGATTCATCGAGCGGTGGAAGAGGGGGATAGGATCGAGCAATCCTGTCAACGCCATGGTTTTCCCGGTAGGGGGAATGGCGGCCCCGGCAAGGAAAGCGATCAATAAGAAATATTTCAGGACCGCGGCTTTCCGGTATCGGTTGGCGGCGATTCTTTCTTTTATTTTCCGATTCCGGTTTGCCACCCATCCGATACACTGATGCAGGGCGCCGAAGGGGCAAATCCATCCGCAAAAGACCCTGCCGAAGATCACTGTCGCCGTTACCGTTGCCAGCGCCCAGATCAAACCTTTATAAATGGAATGGGTCGAAAGCAGGGTTGCCGCGGCGACGAGAGGATCCGCCTGAAGAAAGAAATTGATGGGCCAGCCCCGCAGTTGCCACCATTTTGAGCCGAATGAACTGACAACGCAAAACCAGATAAAAAGGGTGAAAAAGAAAATCTGGCTGATTCTTCTTGTGGTTGTAATCCGCAAAATAGCTCCTTATCGCCGATTATCCGTCAGACGTAGACAGGTTTCAACGATTCCACCTCCGATGTGCCGACGCCCGCCTGTTCCGCTTTCAGAATAAAAGGGAAATCAGACACTTTTTTTTCGAGCAGGCGGGTTCCGAACGCATCCACAGCCACCTGGTCCGTACCGGCAATCAGGGTGTCGGTTTGCTTCAGGTCGGATAGCGCGCCTCCCGTTGGGCCGTTGGTCATCATGGTGTAGGTCCCATCTAAAATCACCAGCGTCGGTTTTACCATTTGGGCCAGTTCCGGGATGATCGTATGGATGTCCTGGTGGAACCGGTTTCTTTGGCCCCCCAGCAGGCCGTACCAGTTTTTCATGGTCATGGACGCGCCGCTTCGTTGATGATCCTTAACCGGCGTGATGCCGATCAGCTTGTCGGCCTTTTCAAGAGGATCATAAAGGATCGGCCAGTTTCGGATCAGCCGGCCGTTTTTCAGCGTAAACGGTTTGAAACAGGACGCTTTGGGGAGGGCCAGTTCTCCGCCGGCACGGGATACGGCTTCCTCGATTCCCGTGAGTCTGAAGCAGGTTGCCGGGTCATTGATCGGATTGTCCGCGACAATCACTTTTTTGGCGCCGGCGGCAAAACAAAGCCCGATCACCTGTGTAATCAGTTCCGGATGCGTGGTGGCGCAAAGCATGGCCGGCGTCGCAAAGGCCGCGTTGACTTTCAGAACCACATGGTCTCCGTTTCCGATGAACCGCTTTATTCCCCCCAGGGCGTCAAGGGCTTTAATAACGGTTTTTTTCCGGTCTGCCCCTCGGGCAACGGCGAGTTTCGGCCCGGCATCGGAAACTGAAAAATCCGGGATTACAACTGATGCCTGATCCTCTGCAAGCCCGGGGCCCCTGGGGTCATAACACCAATATCCCAGCCCCCACGCCGCAGCCATGGACAGGCCGGCTTTGGTCAGCCGGGTCATGAATCGTCTGCGACTGATATCGTTATCGATTAAATTCGGGTTTTCCATTTTCAGCCCGTGAATCGTAAATCGTAACCGGCGTAAGGCGTCTTTACATATAATCAGCCCTGTAGGTCGGGTTTCTTACCCGACGCCGTTTTATTTTTCAAATGGAGGTAAAGCTCATGTGCGGTCTGTTTGGCCGCATCCTTGTCCTCTGCCCCATGAATCCCGGCCAGGATGTTTCCACACGTAAAGATTACTTCATACTCCCCCAGTACATCGACGACCTGAAGGCCGGGAATATCCGGGGACTTGTCTTTGGTTGAATCGACATCCATCAGTTCGGCCAGGAAAAGGGCATAGCCTGCTGCAAGTGATTCCGCTTCCCCGGCGGTTTTCCTTATGGACACAAACGCCGTTACCCGGCTTGGGCCTGCCGGATAGGCCCCGGTGAGGATATTGTCAAATTTCTGGTAACCGAAAGCATTTTTCAGGATGAGCCGGACGCTGAGCGCATCAAGACCTTTTTCGGGCAACAGAGTCCGTTCCGGCAGGTCAAGGTTTTGGCCCGGATATTTTCGAATCAGGTTTTGAGCCGTTTCAACCATGGCGGCCGTAAGGCGCGCACCTTCCCGGGATCCAATGATTTCCACATAATAATGCCCGTACATAAAGAAAACCGCGTTTTCCGTGAGGTAGGCGTGCGCTGAAAAGTTGCCCGGCGCAACACCCTCCCGTTTCTGAACGCTGTACACGGCAAAGGCATTCCGGGGAGTCGCCATGTCGTAAATAAAACATTCGAACCACTCGGGGTCGGCCGGAGCCCCTGACCGGCGCGCAAACCGGCGGGCAATCAGTTGGACAAACCCGGACTCCAGGTAGATGTCCGCCTTGCCGTTGATTTTATCCGATAACGTTTTGGAATCGAATATCTCCGGGTCGGACATGGCCGCAAACGCTTCCGGGGCTGTTCCGGCCAGATCCGGGGTATTGCTTTTTCCCTCTTTGATGCCGGACTGAATGACCCGGGGATGGAACAGCTTTTCATCGTAATCGAATTGCTCCAGATAGACAACAACGCCGGTGCACAACAGAAAAAGCAATATCAAAACACTGATAACAGATTGTTTTTTCATTATTGACCGTCCGGCCGACGAGCGAATCTTTAAATTTGCTTTTGTAAATTTGCTTTTGATCTCAAACTCGATGATCCTGAAACGATAAGCTCGATGTGTTTATGGTCAAACCAAAATACAAGTCAAGTTTAATTTTGGTCGAACTTATTGTAAACAGCTCTTTAATTTCAGTTGATCTATTTAAGTTGATATCGGGGGAAAGCCCTTTGGGTTGGCAAGCGTAAATGCGCTTTTAAGCGGGCCGGGCTTTGCAGGAGCCGGTGCAGAGGACGGCCACCGGCGACGTGCGCCCGGTTCAGACCATCGTCAATCCGCCGCTGACGCTTATGACCTGCCCGGTGATGAAATCAGCCTCATCCGATGCCAGAAAGGCAACCGCATAGCCGATATCTTCCGGCCTTCCCATTCGTTTTAAGGGGATGATCCGTTCCATGGCGGAAAATACTTTCCGGTTTGCCTCACTCTCCTGTTTTATCTCATCCACCAGCGGGGTCGGCGTCGGACCCGGACAGACCACGTTGACGTTGATGTTGTGAATCACCAGTTCGCGGGCCATGGTTTTGGAAAAGGAAATGATCGCGCCCTTTGATCGGACCGACCTTTGAAGATCTGGCCCAAAGACCGGATGTCGATCTTTCACGGCCGTTTATTGAATATTACAGAAGCCGGCGGGAACTGTTGCTGATGGTCCCCGTGAAATAAACTCTTGTGACCTGGCCGTTTACGAGGGTGGCTTTTTTTCGATTCCCGAAAAGATGATCCGGCAGGCGGCATCGGTCAATTCGTCCGGTGAAAACTCCCGATCGGAAATAACATAAGGCAGGACAAGGTGCTCCACGGTTCCCAGAATCATTTGCCGGATATGTTTCGGATCGACATCGTTTCGGATTTCTCCACTGTAAACGCCTTCCTGGATGATATCCAGAATCATGCCGCCATATTCCCGGATGATTTGATAGGCCCTGGACTCGAAAAACTGGGGATGACTTCTGACTTCCAAAAGCAGTATTTTGACAAAGACCCGGTCCTGGTTATAGGAATTGAAATGGTTCCAGATCATCAGCCGAAGCTTGTTCAACGCCCCGTAAGTCCCTTTCAGAATCTGCCTGCGCATCAGGTCGGATTGTTCCAAAAGTTCTTCGATCACAGTGAACAACAGACCGCTTTTGTCCTTGTAATGCTGATAAATCAATGCTTCGCTGACGCCCGCGGTTCTGGCGATTTCTCCCCAGGTGATGTCGCGAAAGGCCTTTTCGTGGAACAGCTCGACAAGAGCCTCGAAAATCCGGATGCGGCCCTGGGCCTGGGGCCGCATCCCGGAGTAGTTTTCAACCGGATGATGACTTTTATTTTCTTTTCTTTGGACCAAAAGACTTGCCCTCGATTTATCCTTCGTTTATCCTTCACCGTAGAGGCCCAGGAAATCGGGTTGATGTTTCTCGAGTTCTTCGGCGATCCGGTCCCGGTGAAATGCCGACCCTCCCAGGTCGAACTCATGGGCCTTGGACCGGATGTAGTACAGCCCCACATCCATTTCCTCCGTAAACCCGGAAGCCCCGTGAAGATAGGCCCCGTCCACGCAGACCCGGTGATATACCTCGTTGGCCCTGGCTTTAACCATGGAACAGAGCTGCCGGCAGGGGATGCCGGCCGAGATTTTCCAGGCCGCTTCATACACGAGAAACCTCAGGCAGTCGACTTCCATGGACATGTCCACCAGCTTGTGCTGAACCGCCTGAAACGACCCGATGGTTTTCCCGAACTGGACCCGGCCTTTGACATAGGAAAGCGTCATGTCCAGGACTACGGAGACGCCCCCGAGCATCTCGGCGCTTTTCAATACCGCTGCTTTTTCCAGGACGAATTCCACGATGCCCCATCCGCTTCCTAAAGTTCCCAGAATATTTTCAGCCGGAACCAAAACCGCGTCGAACACCACCTCGCATTTCATGTCCCGGGCGATGGTCGGTATTTTTTCCACGGATATCCCCGGCGACTTGGCATCCACGATAAAGGCGGTAATGCCTTTATCGCTGTTTTCCGCCTGGGTTGTCCGGCCCAGCACGATATACCAGTCTGCGGAGTTCGCATGGGGAACGAAAAGCTTTTTTCCGCTCAGAACATAGTGATCGCCGGTTGCGACGGCATCGAGGCGTACATCCGAGGGTTCGTAGGTCGCCCGGTCTTCGAGAAGGGCGAAGCTAAAGATCCGGCTTTTTTCGGCGATGCCGGGGAGAAACCGTTTTTTATGGGCGCTGTTTCCGAACTGGATCAGCGGCAGCGCACCCATCGCGGTGGTGGCAAAGAAAGGCCCGGACAAAAGGCATTTCCCGGCTTCTTCCATCAGGATCATCAGATCCACAAAGGATCCTCCCACGCCGCCATATTCTTCCGGGACGATCATGCCGGTAAACCCCAGTTCGGTCATTTTCTTCCATACTTTCGGATCATAGCCTTTCGGATCGTGCTTCAATTCCCGAACCCGTTCCGGCGGGCATTCTTTCCTGAAAAATTCCGAGGCTGAATTTTTAATGAGCATCTGCTCCTTGCTGAATGCAAAATCCATGACGTCTGTTTCCTTATCTTCAATATGATTTGGGCAACTGCAACCTGAACTGGCTGATAATGTTCTTCTGGGTATCCGTGGTTCCCGCGGCGTTCCACGAGCCCGGCAGACCCCAGTACAGATGTTCCGCCGCGCCTTTGATCCTGGACCATTTCGTGTTTTTGTCCATGGGGTCGATCTGGGAATAGGACAGGATCAGCTCCGTTCCGATCCGGGATATTTTTTCCTGAATCCGGTCGTACAAGGCCTTGTTCCGGGCAGGTTCCGCGACAACGGGTTTTTGCAGGCTCAACTTCCAGTTCTCTTCCAGGGCGCACATCCGCATGGCCTCCAGATCGATGGCCAAATCGGAAAGTTTCTGACGCACATCCAGCCGGTCATAGGCGCCCGATTCACGGGCATACGCGACGATTTCCTCGAAAAGCCGGATCGTGGAACCGAAATTCGCGACCACGGTTCCCCGTTCAAAGGCCAGGGCCTGCATCAGCACGTACCAGCCCATGTTTTCTTAGCCGACCAGGTGCGTTGCCGGCACCTCGACATCGTCGAAAAACACCTGGTTGAACAAATGCCAGCCGTGGATGCCC
>CAYTSY010000001.1:12604-49523 GCA_964440555.1 uncultured Desulfobacteraceae bacterium | reverse complement strand
TCGTTGAAAGAATGAAACCCGGCAAGATTCGGCAACGGCCTGACCGTGACCCCGGGGCTTTGCATGTCCACCAGCAACACGCTGATGCCGTGGTGTTTCTTCTGCACCTCGGGATTGGTCCTGACCGCCAGCCAGCACCATCTGGAACGGTGGGCGATGCTGGTCCAGACTTTCTGGCCATTGACTATATAGACGTCGTTCTTCTTTTCGGCCCGGGTCTGCAGATTGGCAAAATCGCTTCCCGCATCCGGCTCGCTGTACCCGGTGCACCAGATGCCGTCGTCGTCGCCCGCTGCAATGGGGGGAAGAAATTTCTTCTTCTGGTATTCCGTTCCGAAAAGGATCAGGCAGGGGCCGACCCAGCCGGTTCCACTGATCCCCATCATCCATCCCGGAATGCCCCAGTATCCTGCTTCCTCCAGAAATACGGCCTTTTCCCATTGGGTGGCGCCCATTCCGCCGTATTCTTCGGGCCAGGACATGGTCAGCCAGCCTTTTTCAGCCAGTTTTTTCGACATCGACATGGTAAACCGCCACGCCTCGTCGTAATGCTCGTCAAAAAGCATATAATCCATGTGACCGGGCGGCAGATTCTGTTTCACGAACGCCCGGACTTCTCCTCTCAAGCGCTCTTCTTTTTCACCGAATGTAAAATTCATGTCGCACGTTTTTCCTTTGTTATCGGGTTTCCGCCAGTGCATTGCCCAGGATGATCTTCCCGTCCTGATTGGACGTTTGTATTGCATACCTGCCGTTTTCCAGCTTCCAGCCTTTGGTGGTCAGGGTGTCTCCCGGAAAAACAACGCTGGCAAACCGTACGGAAAAGGATTTGAATCTTGCCGGATCATTTTCACAGAGGTTTTCCAAAATGGCCTTCCCCGCAATCCCATAGCTGCAGAGGCCGTGTAAAATCGGCCGGTCGAACCCGGCCATTTTCGCAAAATCGGGATCGATGTGGAGGGGATTTTTATCCCCGCTTAATCGATACAGGGCGACCTGATCCGGATAGGTTTTGAATTCCGACACGAAATCCGGTTGTGCATCCGGTAAAACGCTTTTTTCCGTTGCAGGCCCCCGGTCTCCTCCGAAATTTCCCGCGCTCCGGTCCACCAGCACCGCCCGGTTTTCAAACAACAGGGTCCCGTTCCTGTCATGGCTTTGCACATTGAAAACGACCACGGCGCCCTTGTCGCCCTTGTCATAAATCGCTTCGCATTTTCCCCTCGTCACGATGCTTCCCGAAACGGGGATGGGACTGTGCAGCGTGAGTTTCTGTTCCCCATGGAGCACCGCGAACATATTGACGTTGAGGGCCTGGGCGATGGGGATCATCGCCGGCATGAAGGTGATCACGCCGAACGTCGGGTACACTTTGAGGTTCTTTTCGTACACAAAATCGAGGTCTTTCACCCCTGCACCAATTCCAAGGGCATAGAGAATGCATCTGTCCGGGTCGTATTCGAAAGTCACAGGGTCAAAGGTTTTTCCGAGCACATCGAGATTAAGCGCCATAATTCCTCCTCATTGTAATGGTTTTGAAGTATATTTTTCCTTGAGCAGCCGCTTCAACAGCTTTCCGGCCGGGGTCCTGGGAAGTTCTTCCATGAAATCGACGGACCGGGGACATTTCAGATTCGAAATCCGGCTTTTGCAGAATGCGATCAGTTCGGCTTCCAGTTCCGGGCCGGCATCCTTCATATCCATCGGCTGCACCACCGCCTTGACTTCTTCCCCGAAATCCTCATTGGGAACCCCGATGACGGCGGCATCGACCACCTTCGGGTGAAGGACCAGAACATCTTCGGTTTCCTGGGGGTAAATGTTCACGCCGCCGGAAATGATCATGAAGGACTTCCGGTCCGTCAGATACAGATACCCGTCCTCGTCGAGATACCCGATGTCCCCGATGTTGGTCCACCCATTTTTGTTTTTGCTGGCCGCTGTTTTACCGGGTTCACCGTGGTAGGAAAAAGGCCTGCCGGATTCCATATAGATCACCCCGGGTTGAAAAGGCGGCAATTCGTTTCCCTCGTCGTCGAGGATATGCAGCCTGGCCGTAAAACTTCTGCCCACGGTTCCCCTATGGGCAAGCCATTCTTCGGAGGTAACGGCCGTTACGATGCTCGTCTCGGTGCCCCCCGAGAAATCAAAAAAAAAAGGGCCCCACCAGTCGATCATCTGTTGTTTGATCTGAACAGGGCAGGGCGCGGCCGCATGAATCGCCACCTTCAGACTCGACATATCGTATTTGGAACGCATGTCTTCGGGCAGTTTCAGGATCCGGATAAACATCGTGGGCACCCACTGGGAATGGGTGGCTTTGTATTTCTCGATCAAAAACAGCGCGTTTTCGGGCTCGAATTTTTCCATCAACACAACGGTCCCGCCCGTCTGCAAAATCGCCAGGGCCATGGCCGAAGGCGCCGAGTGGTACAACGGCTGGGTGGAAAGATACACCGTTTGCTCGTCCATGTGAAACAAAGCGGCCATCAACACCGTTGCAGGTTCCATGGTTCCCACGGGATAATCCGCGATGTCCCAGACGATTCCCTTGGGCTGTCCGGTCGTCCCCGAAGAGTAATACATGGGTTTTCCCGACATGCTGTAAGCAACCGGCGTGCCGGGATATTGGGCGATGGTCTCTTCGTAGGCGTCATATCCGGGCGTTGCCTTGCCCAGGATCAGCCGGCGGCTTACGCCGGTGGTGTTCGGAAGAATCCGTCCGGCCAGGTCAGCAAGGGTTTCCGAGACGATCAATACCTTTGCCCTGCTGTTGTTGATGACGTACTCGGTTTCGTTTTGCTTTAAATGGGTGCTGATGGTCGTGAAAAACAGCCCCGTGTCGATGGCTGCATCCATCACCTCGAAATAGGGGATGCTGTTTTCCATGAGAATGGCGATATGATCCTTTTCCTTCAGACCGATATCCTTGAAGTAATGGCCCAGTTGATTGACCCGGCGGTCATATTCTTTCCAGGTGATCACTTTTTCTTTCTCGGCCGCAATCAGCGCCGGAGCATTCGGCTTTATTTCTGCGTAATGCGTATGATGCTTCATGGGTCTTTTGCTTTCTTTTAGTCGGATCAGTCCTCAAACGTCATAGATAAAGAAAATAAAAAAGTGCGTTTGGCAGTCTATATACTGAAAAAGTGTTTAATATATAAAAATGTAAGTTGAACTTACTAACATAATTATTACGAGTCAATAACAAAAGTGTTTAACGCATAAAAGTAGGATTCATTTTTTGGTTTGCCATCCGGAGTGAATTTGATCTATAATGCCTATCCTGGAACAAAGGGAGGCTGATGAGCGAAATGCCGGGGCGTTCTCTCGATCCGGAGGGCGGGCCCCAAGATGTTGGTGCTGCAGTATTCGTTGAAACCGCACTTTTGCATTGATAAAAGGAGGGCTATCCATGTATCGTTTTTCTCTTCTAAAAAGTATCGGCTCAATCGTTCTTGCAATGTGTCTTCTCGTTCCGCCGGCTGTAAGCGCGCAATCCGGGGGAAAAGGCAAGTCGGGGAGGGCGCATAAACAAAGCAACAGCAAGGAACTTGATTTTGCATCTCCCGGTTCAGACCGTTCGGCGTCACTCTCTATCGGCTTTGAAGAAGCGCGCCGGTTAGCGGTTGCGAACAGGATAGTCGGCAATAGCGCCCTTCCTCCCGGCATTCGTAAGAATCTTGCAAGAGGCAAGGCGCTGCCCCCGGGTATTGCCAAGAAGACTGTGCCCGGCCCCATGCTGGAGAAACTGCCGGCGTATCCGGGATATGAATGGCGCATCTGCGGAAGCGATCTGGTTCGTGTGGCCGTTGCCACAACGGTGATTGCTGAAGTGATCTCAAATGTGTTTGAGTAAGTGCAAAACAAAGTGTGGAATATGTGAGGCCATGAAACAATCCAATCAGTTTCGCCGTTTTGAAAACCCGCGCGCCTCCCGAACGCCGTTTTTGATTTTGTTTTGCGTGATCGCCATATTTGTCGGCGCGGGCGGATACGGGGTGTACCGCCATGAGACAAACGCCATCAAACAGGATAAATATAATTATCTTAAGGCGATCGGCGATCTTAAAGCGAGTCAGATCACCGCATGGCGGAAGGAACGGATGGCCGACGCCCGCTTAAACTCACAGACCCCCTTTTTAAAATCGGCGATTATGGAGTGGCTCAAGGCGGACGGCCATGCGTCGCCCGCGCTGAACTCGGACATTTTGTTTCTCATGCAACTGCTTCGTGACGCATATGCTTATGATAATATCATCCTGACCGATGTTGCCGGCAAACTTCTCCTGACGCTGGACCCCAGGCTCGCAGGGCTTGAAAACAACACCCGCCAATTGGTGAAGCGGGCGATTTCATCAAAGGATGTTGTTTTTGGGGATTTTTTCCATTGTCCGGACTGTGGCCGGATCCATCTGGATGTGGCGGCCCCGATCATAGACAAGTTGAACCGGGCGTCGGCAGTCCTTATTTTGCGAACCGATCCGGAGCAGTTTCTTTTTCGGATCATCCAGTCCTGGCCCTTGCCCAGCCCAAGCGGCGAATGCTTTCTGATCCGAAAAGACGAAAATCATGTTTTATTTTTAACGCCTCTTCGTCACAGGGCGGATGCGGCACTGAACCAGCGCATTCCGATGACTGAAGCAGATCTCCCGGGGGTCCGGGCTGCGCTGGGGCAAACCGGATTATCTGAAGGAAAAGATTACCGGGGGGTAGAGGTTTTGGCGGATATCCGCTCTGTACCGGATACGCCCTGGTTCATGGTGGTCACGGTGGATGCGGATGAAATATTTTCTGAAGCAAACCACCGCGCACGCCTTGTCGGGATTTTAACCCTCTCGCTCATGGTGCTGTCGGGTGCTGCGATTTCTTATTTTTACAAACGCCGGGGGAAAAAAATATTTAAGGCGCTTTATCAGGCGGAACATGAGCGTGCCACGGCACAGGAGGAATTCAAGACGACCCTTTACAGCATCGGCGACGCGGTCATTACCACGGATGTAAAGGGGAACATCCGTCAGATGAATCCGGTTTCCGAAGCGCTCACCGGCTGGAAGGAAACCGAGGCAAAAGAGCTGCCGGCCGAGGAAGTATTTAAAATTGTAAATGAAAGCACTGGAGAGAAAGCCGAAAATCCGGTTCAAAAAGTGCTGGAAAAAGGACTCATTGTCGGGCTTGCCAATCATACCCTGCTGATCGCAAAAGACGGCAGCGAGATTCCCATCGCCGACAGCGGGGCCCCCATCCGCGATGAGGACGGAGAAATCACCGGCGTCGTACTGGTTTTCAGGGACCAGGGCAAGGAGCGCGAAGTTGAAAAGCTGATCCTCGCCCGGTTGAAATTAATGGAATTCGCCGTTTCCCACTCTCTTGATGAGATGCTTCAAAAAACACTGGATGAAGTCGGCGCGTTCACCAAAAGTCCTATCGGATTTTTCCATTTTGTCGAAAGCGATCAAAAAAACCTGTCGCTTCAGGCATGGTCCACCCGGACCATCGGCGAATTCTGCCAGGCCGGCGGAAAAGGAATGCATTACCCGGTTGACCTGGCGGGCGTGTGGGTGGATTGCGTGCATGCCCGCAATCCGGTCATTCATAATGACTACGGCGCCCTGCCGCATAAAAAAGGGATGCCCGAGGGACACGCCGAAGTCGTTCGGGAGCTTGTGGTTCCCATCATAAGGGCGGACCGCATCATGGCCATTCTGGGCGTTGGGAACAAACCCTCCGATTACACGGAAAAGGATGTGGAAATCGTCTCCTATCTGGCGGATATCGCATGGGAAATCACGGAGCGCAAACGAGACGAGGAGAAACTGCGGAACCTGACGTCGCGGCAGAAAGCACTTCTGTCGGCCATTCCGGATATCGTCGTTGAAGTGGACGGCAACAAGGTCTATACATGGGCAAATCCGGCGGGGGTCGCGTTTTTCGGCGATGATGTGGTTAGAAAAGAGGCCGGCGACTTTTTTGAAGGGGAGCAGAATACCTATCAAGCGGTTCAGCCTTTGTTTAATGGTGCGGAAGAAGTAATCTATGTGGAGAGCTGGCAACGGCGCAAGGACGGGAAGAAACGTTTGCTTGCCTGGTGGTGCAAGGTACTCAAGGATGAAAACGGCAGGGCCATGGGGGCGATGTCGTCGGCGCGCGACATCACCGACCAGCGGTTGCTGGAAGACCAGTTTATTCAAGCCCAGAAGATGGAATCCGTGGGACGGCTGGCCGGCGGCGTGGCCCATGATTTCAACAATATGCTCGGGGTGATCATCGGTCATACGGAGATGGCAATGGAACAGGTGGATTCCGCTCAGCCGGTCCACGAAGATCTTTTGGAAATCCAAAAAGCCGCCCAGCGCTCGGCGGATCTCACCCGCCAACTCCTGGCCTTTGCCCGCAGACAGACGGTGAGCCCCGTGGTACTGGATTTAAATGATACGATTTCAGGAATGCTCAAGATGTTAAGGCGGCTCATCGGAGAAGATATTGATCTGGTATGGAAACCAATGCCCCGGCTCTGGATGGTCAAAATCGATCCGGTCCAGATTGACCAGATTCTGGCCAACCTCCTGGTCAATGCAAAGGACGCCATTTCCGGCGTGGGGGCGGTGACCATTGAGACGAATAATGTGGTGTTTGACGAAACTTACTGTGAGATCCATACCGGCTTTATTCCCGGCCGGTTTGTGATGATGGCGGTGAGTGATTCCGGATCAGGCATGGACAAAGAAATCCTTGCACATATTTTTGAGCCTTTTGACACGACCAAGGAGGTGGGAAAGGGGACGGGCCTGGGCCTCGCCACGGTATATGGCGTTGTCAAGCAGAACAACGGGTTTATTAATGTTTACAGCGAGCCGGGAAAAGGGACCTCGTTTAAAATTTATCTGCCGGAGGTTGCGGAAACCATTGAAACGCCGAAAGCGGATGTTTCCCGAAAAGAGCTCAACGGCTCGGAGACCGTGCTGCTGGTGGAAGACGAGGAAGCGATCTTAAATCTGGGCAAAGCGATTCTTCACCGGTATGGCTACACCGTGCTGGCTGCCCAAACCCCCAACCAGGCCCTGTCTTTGGCGGAAAACCATCAAGGCCCGATTCATTTGCTGGTAACCGACGTGGTAATGCCGCAAATGAACGGCAGACAACTGAAGGAAGTCCTGATTCGTCGATATCCGGAGATCAGGACCCTCTTTATGTCCGGCTACACAGCCAATGCCATCGCCCATCACGGCGTACTGGAGGAAGGGGTCAATTTTCTGCAAAAGCCGTTTTCCGTTAAAACATTTGCGGAAATGGTTCGCAAAACACTTGAAAGTTCGTGAAGGTCAGACATTGCATAATGAATATGATTACAATACGGTGAGGTCCGATGATTACTGAGTTGATTTCGCAATACGCGGTAAGAATTCTGGAGATGATGGGCTATTTCGGCGCCGGCCTGCTCATGGCGTTGGAGAGCATGATCGCCCCGGTGCCCAGTGAGGCGGTGATGCCGTTTGTCGGTTTCATGGTGGCGGATGGCCACTGGAATTTGTGGCTGTCCATACTTGTAACCTCATTCGGGTCCATCGCCGGTTCCCTGACATCCTATTACATGGGCTACTATGGCGGGAAGCCGTTTGTACTCAAGGTGGGCAAATATCTGCTGTTGGACAAGCATGATCTGGAGGTGACCGAAAGATTTTTTCACAAACGCAGCGGCGCATGGATGTTGTTTTTCAGCCGGTTCATCCCCGTGATCCGGCATCTGGTTTCCATCCCCGCCGGCATCGGAAAGATGCCCCGGACGTCGTTTCTGTCTGCCACACTGATCGGCGCCACTCTCTGGAATACCTTTTTGCTCGTACTGGGCATGAAATTGCGTGAGAACTGGCAGATCGTGCAGACCTATTCACACCAGATCGATATCGGCGTGGTGATTTTTCTGGCCGGCTTTATATCCTGGTTCATCTATTCCCGGGTTAAAAAGCCGGGGGCGACTGATATGTAATAAACCGAGGGCTCCGTTTTCTGATCTTCCAGAAGCCGGAAACACCTATGTGCCTTCAGCATCCTGCTGATCTCGCTGTCCGAATCGTCCATGTCGCCGAAGATCCGGCAGCTTGTGGGGCAGATTTCCACACAGGCCGGCACTTTGCCCTGTTCCAGCCGGTCTGCGCAGAGGGTGCATTTTTGCACGATCCCTTTTCGGCCCCGGAGCTCATCCGTTTTGCAGGGTATGGGCGTATTGGAAAAGTAAAATTCCTCTTTTTCGATAAATGTCCGCGCATCATAGGGACATGCCAGAATACAGGCGGAACATCCCATGCACTTATCATAGTCGATCAGTACCAACCCCTCTTTTGTCCTGTAAGTAGCGCCGGTGGGGCAGGCTTTTTCGCACGGCGCATCAAAACAGTGGTTGCAGAGGACGGGAACAAAAAGCGTTTTTATTTTTGGGTATTCGCCCAGCTCCTGTTCCAGGACTTTACACCAGAACACGCCGGGTCCGGTGCCGTGCTCTGCTTTGCAGGCGACGGTGCAGGCATTGCAGGCAATGCATAATCTTAAATCAATGACCAGTCCATATTTTTTCATCAAAAAATCTCCACTTCTCACCTTCTTAACTTCTATCCTCGACAGGCTCAATCTGAAAGTGCGCACCTGCCAGGACCGGTTCATAGACGCCGGTCTTCAGAAGGGCTAACCGGTAGCTATAATCACCGGCAATCCGTGCTGCAGCGACAACCGGAAGGACAAGAGAAAGGACCGAACTTCCGCCGATGATTATGACGAAAAACGGCAGCAGCAGGCCCAGGCCGATGCCGCCGCCCCAAAAAGCCGGTTTCCACTTTCCGCGGGTCAGCATGGCGATGGATTCTTTTGAAGCAGCCCCCTTTTTGCCGGCCAAGGCAATGTGCGCCATGGAAGCGGCCAAAAGAACCGTGAGCAGAAACGGTTCCGAATACATCAACAGGGATGCTTCTTTGACGGATCCCGTTAAATACATGATCCAGCTTACGATGGACAGGCCTGTGACCAGGGCATTGCACGAAAAAATCACCGGCAGCAGAGGGCTGTTCCAGAACGGGATGGATCCCATGGATGCCACCAGCAAACCGGTGTACATCATGATCAATAAGGCAAATACGCCCATGGCCACTCTCAAGGCAACACCCGATCCGGAAGCCCCGATACCTGGCACGCTGATATACAGAACCGATAACGCAACCAGAAGTCCGAGAAACAAAGCGCCCCGGCTGATCCAGGACTGTTTGGCATTGAACATGGATCGCCAGGATTTAAACGGATTGCCCAGATCAAGAAAAAGAACAAAGGCCCCGGCCAGCAGCAGGGGCAATCCTGTTGCTAATCCAGGTCGGTGGTTCAAAACCGTCGCGACCAGAATAACGGCCGCGCCGGCGCCCTCAATGGTGAAATTGGCAGCCACCAGATGATTGAATCGCCGGTTGATGCGGAAACCGACCTCAAAATTTTCCATGCGTTCCCCTCAGAATGATGGTCTCGTAACGAGTCGCCATTATGCCTAAATTTTTATAAACCACGAAGAGCACGAAGTACACGAAGTTGAAAATATTATATATTCTTATGCCCTTTCGTGCTCTTTGTGTCCTTCGTGGTGAAAATCAGACTTTTTACGGCACCGTCACAGTTTCATATTAATGTAAACTCTCTTCCTCCTATCCCGACTTATACTTTTGTTCCAATCCGGCATATTCCTGAGCTTTCAGCCAATTGTTGAGTTCGGCAAAGGACGTGACCAGATCCTGAAAATCCCGCTGCCGGCCGGTCTCGGCGATGCGCCTGACTTCCTCCATGCAGGCGGCAATCGCAGCGGCCAGGCATACGCCGGGGTACAAGACAATGGAAAAACCCATGTTTTTTAATTCGTCTATTCCGAGATTGGGAGTCAACGGGGCCAGGTTGATTAAATGCGGTTTTTCAGGAACCAGCCTGGGAATTTTTTCCATGTCTTCTTTTGTTCGCGGCGCTTCGATAAAAATGACATCGGCGCCGGCTTCGGCATACATATGCGCCCGTTCAATGGCATGATCAAAGCCGTGGGTTGCGATGGAATCCGTTCTGGCAATGATTAAAAAGTCCTCATGTTTCCGCGTATCCACCGCTGCCTTTAATTTTTCCACCATGTCGGCGGCTTCTATCACTTTTTTGCCGCTCATATGCCCGCAGCGCTTGGGCCACACCTGGTCTTCGATATGGATGGCCGAGACACCCGCCTTTTCATACTCCCGAACGGTTCTGATCACGTTAAGCGGATTTCCATAGCCGGTATCCGCGTCCGCGATGAGGGGAACGGAAACGGCGTCAGCCATCCGGGAAGCATTTTCAACCATCTCCGTCATGGTGAGAAAACCCATATCCGGAAGCCCGAAATGGGCTGCGGATGTGCCGTAGCCGGTCATATAGACCGCTGAAAATCCGGCATCCGCAATGATTTTTGCCGTCAGGGCGTCATAGGCGCCCGGGGCCGAAACAATGTCGCTTACTTCAAGCAGTTTACGTAAATTCTTAGACTGTTCCATGTTAACCTCTTCAAGAAGTCTTTTTCCAACAGACAAAATGGTGATCATTCTTGATGAATTCGCAAAAAACCGAATTATCATTCTTCATGCGGTTATATTTCTACCGCTCTCCCGGCCCCCGAAACGGCCGCCAGTTTTTTTCCGGAAATTCGATCTCATCCTTCCACCACGGTTTTTTATACAGGGGTCTCATTCTTGCCGTTTCCCAGCTTTTGGGGATGATGTCCTCTTCTTTTTTCCACGGGCCGATTTTGTATTCATCCAGCATATACTCGCGCCCGAGTTTCGGGTTCAACGGGCAGGCAATGGGCATCCCGGCCAGCCCCCGTATCATGCAGGTGTTGCATCGGATACATTTTACGATTCTGTCCGGCCGTCCTTCGGCTACCTTGTTCGGGTATTCAGGGTCGCACAACAGGGGGCGTCCGACGGCGGAAATGTCATACTTGCCGGCTGCGATGTCTTTGTCCGCCTTTAGCGGATCATGCTGGGACATCACCATAACCGGAATATTCAACTCTTTTTTGAAATCAATCCCATGGTCGGCCATATGCTTTGCACGATCCGCATCCGGAATCTGGTGACCGCTCTCTTCAAGCCCCCCGCCGTCGGAAAGGTGGATGTAATCCGCTCCCCTGGCTTCGAGGTCTTTTGCCACATCGATCATTTCAGCGCGGGTGAGCCCTCCTTCCACATGCTCCTCTGCGCTGATCCGAACCCCTATGGGGACGCCCGCGCACGCATACCGGACAATCTCCATGAGTTCATTGAGAAACCGTTTTCGATTCCGCCATTCACCACCGTACAAATCAGTTCTCTTGTTGGTCAAAGGGGAGAGAAACTGGTGGCAGAGAAACCCGTGGGTGGCATGAATTTCGATCATGTCGAAACCACACATCACGGCCAGTTGGCAACTATTGGCAAACTCTTTTTGTTCGCTTCGAATCTCATCTATTCCCATTTCCCGGGTCATGGGGCCGACGAGAAACATGCGGGACCGCATATCCATGAATAAGGCATCGGCAATTCCATCGGCTGTTTTTTCCCGGGTGATTTCATAGGGGAGATCGGCCGTTGGGGCGGGGGCTCGATCCTCGGGATTATAGGGCGATGACTGCCGTCCCATACCCGGGCTCATCTGAGCACAGGCGATCCCGCCGAAATAGTGAATCCGTTCCGCATAAAGGCATGGCCCCCTTTGATGGCCCTGGTGATACAGCACCATGCTCCGGCCGAGGGGAAACCGGGCGGCCAGCCGGGTGCCGATAAAAACACCGCTGATCACAAGTCCCGCGCCGCCTTTTGCCCGCGCCCCGATATAGGCCAGACTCTGCTCTGTGGGTTCACCGCCCGGCCCGGTCATGTATTCCTGCATGGGCGCCATGGTTATACGGTTTTTCAAGGTGATATGGCTGATATTGACCGGGGCCATTAAGTGCTTCAATTCGTATTTTTTTTTCTCCTTGCCTGTTTCTTTTTCCTTCCGGGCATTGGCCATGCGACCCTCCTTTTTTACTAACACTCTAATCTTCCGATCTTCTCAACTTCTTAGCTTCTAAAATGTGCCTTCTCCGTCAGTATCGTGGTAAAGAAATTTAACATATCCGGGCAGGGCGCCCGGTAATCGTCCCTCTCCATCATCTGAATCGCTTCCTCCGGACAGTTTGCGGCACAGAGACCACAGCCGATGCAATTATCCGGATTCACCCGCGCCCCCTCATCGTTGCATCTCATCGCCGTGAAATAGCATCGGGTTTCACATTCCCCGCAGGCGATGCACGTATCTTGATTCACATGGGGAACAAATCGCGACATCGCCACCGCACCCGGTTTTTTCAATGCCAGGATACCTTTTAACTGAAAGCAGCAGCAGGGGCAGCAACTGCAGAGAACAATGCATTTTTCTTCAATATTGGCGGTAAGGTGAACCAGGCCTGCCGCTTTTGTTTTCTCCAGAATCGATAATGCTTCTACCCTGGAAATTTCCCTTGCATATTCCCTTTCCACCAGGTAGCGGCCGAAATCCCCGAAATGCATACACACGTCAACGGGCTTGTCGCATCCGTTTCTTTCCAGACTTGCCGAATGCCGACAGGCACAATGGGTTACGGAAAAATAATCAGCCGTGTCCAAGAATTCGGATGCTTTCTCATGGGGAAGGATTGTGGTCTGTGTATCGCCGATTGGCTGATGAACGGAGATCACCCGGGTGATCGGCGTTTGTGAGCTGTGAATCTCATTACCAAACCCGCTCCGGTAGTATTCCTGCCAGAGCTTTGCCAGTTCCCGTGCCTTCGGAGTTGTTTCCCCCTTGCCGAAAGTTGTTTCAAACAGCCCGGGCATGGTCGGAAGCAAACTGTATATGGCCACTGAATCACCTGGGTCATTCGGGGATATTTTCATGACCAGACCTTTATCCGCCATCTTTTCCAACATGGTTAAAACAATCTCTTCGCCTTGACCCGAGGCTTTGGCTATCGGATCAACCGGCTGAGGGATAATGTCCAGGTGAAGCGCCAGGCGCGCTTCATCGGGTGAAAATTTTAATTTCAGGATTGTAAGGATCTGCTCTGTTTGGGGTGCGCCGATGGGATTTTGGTTCAAATGACGGCAAAGATCGACATAAATATTATTTTCCTTCATCCTGTATCTCCTTGAAAGTGAGTCACAACAAAGACTATGCCTTGTAAACTTTCACCCTGGCGCAGGTGTCAAGCTGTCCGGTCAGGGTCCCCACCATCTTCCAGTCGTGGGCAACCAGGGAGTTGATATGAACGCCCTTGCCCCGGGAAATCGTTTTTCCTTTTGCCCACTGGCCTAAATGCCCGCCTAAAATCCCCACGGTCTCATGGTGAACGGCGCCGGTAAGCCGAACTTTTCCTTTGACCCGTGCAATTTTCGATTCGATCCAGACGACGTCGCCGTCCTTGATGTTCTTTTCCCGAGCGGTCCGGACGTTTAATAAAATATTGTAGTCCAGCCGGTTTCGTCTGCAGATGTCGTCTACCCAGGGATTATTAGCGCTGATGGATTGTCCGTGAAGGGGCAGCCGGCTGGACACCACAAAAAGATCATATTCATCGTCATCTTCTTCATGGGCCGGGCAGGGGCGCCAACGGGCGATGGGGTCATAATGGGAGAGGTCCCACCAGCCCATGCCGATCTGCCGGGTCACCCTTTCAACCTCTTTGCCCACGTCAATCAAGTGCTCCAGATAAATGGGAACCCGCGCATCGCAAAATGCCCCTGGAAAGCTTTCACTGGGGGTTTTCGAAGGCCCCATAACCACCGGCGCTTCTTCGGTCAAAAGTTCCGGCTTCGTTCCAATGCCGCACAGCATGGCATACATCGCCACCCCACGGTCATGGATTTCTTTGGCCGAATACTTTTTGTCCGGTGCAAGGGACAAGTCCTCGCTCATCACAAGCCCCGTCATCCGGTTTAACTCGGCATTCAGCTCCGGAAGGGTGCCGAGCCTTTCCGCGATATCCATCATGACATCGATCCAGTTTCGAACCCCTTCGGGCGGGTCAACCGCCGGATGGATGCTCTGGAAATACCAGTTTCCCGGTCCTGGCTTTTGAAACCCGGCAGCATGATTGACAGGAAAAAACCAGTATTTTTCAAAATCATGGGCTTCCGGCAAAATGATATCGGCAAACTCCGCTGTTTCGTCGATGGTGGTGGCAAACGAAAGAATGAAATCGAGTTTTTTCAGCATATCAGCCTGAAACCGGGGGTCATTATTGCTCAGGACCATGTTGGTCCGGCAGGTGATCATGGCCTTGGGCCTGTAAGGAATATGAAATTTATCAGGATCATGAATGGTAAACGCGCCTGTGCCCGGAATAAATCCGGACAGCGGCAGGAGTTCCCTTAAATTTAAGGATGTAGGCGGCGAAACGGGATTCGGGGGATAGGGGCTCATAAAGCTTCCGAAAGAACCCCGCCCTCCGGATGCTTTCTGATAAACATCCGACGTCAGCATACCGTCTTTCCCTGCGAACATGGTCCAGTATCCCATGGGGCCGTAGGGATTTGTTCCCATGAGACCCCCGGGCACATTGAGGTTGCCCACCATGATGTTCATCAGTTGAAGGCTGAAACAGTTAAAAAATCCGTTTTTATGATGGGTGATCCCGCGTTTGAATTCCAGGGTGGCCGGTCGATGGGGAAGGGTTTCCCCGCAAAATTCGATGGTGCTGCCGATTCGGGCCGCCGCCCCGAATTCCCTGGCGATCCTGGCAATGGTTTCTTTGGGTACGGTGGTGATTTTTTCCACATTTTCCAGACAATAGTGCATTTTAATGTCCGCCATTAAAACGTCGAACGCCGGCCGGCATGGCGTTTTCCCCACGCAAAATGTTCCTTTCAGGGCCGGGTTCTTGATATTGCGTTCATCAAAGGCAACGGCTTTTTCATTACCCGCATCCCAGATCATGGGTTTTCCGCTTTCGTCTTCTCTGACATAATGGCCGGAATCGTCCACCAGATAAGGCGCATTGGTTTTGAATTTCAGATAGGGTTCATCGCATATGCCCAGATCGTTTACCATGACATTGATCATGCCCAGCGCAAGGGCGCCGTCTGTTCCCGGACGGATAGGAATCCATTCGTCCGCCTTGGCTGCGGCATGACCGCAAATTGGGTCCACAACAACGAGCTTTGCGCCGCGTCTTCGGGCATCGGCCATATTCCGGATGGCTTCGATGGGATTGTTGTTGATTCCGTGCCCCAGTTGGGAACCCCAGAGCATGATATAGTTGCACCGCTCAAGGTCTATCTCGGCATTGAGGTTTCCCAGGGTCAGGAAAAAAACGGTGTGAAGACCGTTTCCGCAGGATACGGGGTAGAACTCGTAGTTGGGCGTTCCAAAGGCAACGCCGAAACTTTGGGATATGGCAATGTTGCAGAGGTCAAAGGTGGAGACAATCAGTTCCCTGGGGTCATGTTTTTTCACCTCGGCGAGCTTTTTCACGACCGTATCCATAGCCTCGTCCCAACTGATTTCAACCCATTTCGGATCTACCCCCAGCCCTTTTTCAAAATTGGTTCTTTTGAGCGGACGCAGCACCCGGTCGGGATTATAGATATCGGCAATGCGCGATTTGGATTTTCCGCAGATTTTTCCCCTGGAACTCTCAACATCGGGATCTCCCTTAACATCGATGATTTTCCCGTCCTTTCGCCGAACGCGTATGGCGCAAACATTAAAACAGGCATTGCACGATGTGGTGATCCATACATCGTCTATTACTTTTGCAGGCTGATTGGGCATGATCGTTTTTCCTTATGAATCCTTCAGACCATTCATGGTTTCGCCTATCGTAAAATCTTCTGATAATACGACTCCGACAGGTAAACCGCAGCCAATGGATTGTGGCCGGTGACGCGGTCTTTTACCGCCAGAACCGTTGTATAGGCGTCGGCATATTTGAAAAACAGTGAATCATGGCCCACGCAAAGACCGAGCAACACATTGAGTTGCGTCTTTTCATGATTCAGGACTTTTGCCTGAAATATCGGGTTGCACATGGTTTCGGGAATCCCCGGCATGATTTTTTCTTCATCCTTTATGCCGATGGTATCCTTTAACACCCTTCCGGCTTTGCATATGACGGACACGACGTCAAACCCGTGATGGCTAAAAATCTGTTCCACAATGCCGGCCTCTTTTGTAAGACCGGCGCAAAAAGCCAGCCCCAGACGCTGCCACCCCATTCTTCGGGCAAACTCATAAATTTCAACAATGCGCGTTTTGGTCGGTTCCAGAACAAACGGGTTTTCCCTTCGATTTTCATAGCACTCGCCTTCCTGTATGGAGGCCTGGCGGGCAAACTCGCAAATTTCTGGAACATCGTAGGCCCTGGAAGAATCGTCCAAAGCCGCCTTTTGCATTACCGTCGGACATCCTTTAGATGCTTTTCCGGCTTCACTGATGCAAATTCTGCCCCCCAGAGCCGTTTCACAGGATGCACAGGATGGGTGGTGTTTTCCATTGGCTGACATATTCATCTCCTCAACTCCGATGCGTAAATCGTAAATCGTGACGGGCTACACAATTCATCACTCATCACTGATCACTCATCACTCATCACTGGTGACTGATTTTTCATCATTCCGAAAGTCTTCCCTGCACCCCCAGATCGGCGGCCAGATCAGCCATGCCCAGGTCAAGGAGCGTTTTTTTCTGTTGAAGACCGGTTGCCGGGTCCCATCCCCGGAGCATATAGTACTCCTGCCTCATCTTTTCATATTTTTGTCTGTCCAAAAGGTTTCCCCTGAAGGAGACCGGCTCTTCTCCGGGGCCGGGAACGATCATTTTCGGGTTGATTCCTGAGGATTCAACCGGGTCGGTGAAGTTGTATTCCTGAGGGTAATCGTCGATCAGAGGCTTCCATCCTTCCCTCAGTAAAATCGCCCGTTGAAGGTTGAAAATGCGGTCCCCATATAACAGAAGCCCGTCTTCATCCGTTTCGATGCCGGTGACGGCCGAAAAAATTCTGCTTTCCAGCGTCGGGTCTCCGATATGATCCGGGGTGTTGAAGGAATCCATGATCGGCCATGCCGCTTCACAGAGCAGGAGGCTGTCCTTGACCATCACCCGGTTCTGGATCACTTTTGCAGCCATGGCTTTTCCCTCGTAACTGGTTTGATCCCAGGCGTTTTCGCTTTTTAAAAACCGGGTCATTTGCTCCCGGAAAACCGCGGATGTGGTCGGCGACAGTTCCGGCTTCATGCGGTTTAATAGCCAGCGGGCGATGGGATAGCTGATTTCGTGAAGCTGGGCGATGGGTTGCCGGGATTCAAGGGCCCAGAGCAAGGCTGTTCCGATGTACTCACGGGGCGTATAACCGCCGTTGACGCCGACCCCGCCGACGCGTTCGCCGAAGAATGCCCTGGCCTCGTCTCCCAGGGCTTCTCCGGTCCGCAGCAGGCCTTCGGCCAACAACTTTCCCAACCCCTGCCGGCCGGTAATCATGCGCAACAGGTCCTCGGCATATTCCCTGGTTCCGATTTTCGAAGAGGAAAGCCCCGTGTCCCTGTCCGTAAGATACCCGGACCGGCTGCAATCCTGAAGCCACGCAAGGATATTGGAAATCTCCATGGTGCAAAAGCCGTAATCATTGCACAGGGCGGTTGCATCCAAAGCAGGGCCAATGGAGCCGTTTTCCCTCATGAGGGCTTCGGGCATATAAAAAACCAGCGACTGGCACTTCCGGACTTCTTCTCTTCCGTCCGTGGTGCGATACAGCCCCCGGAAGCAATCCAGTCCGCATTGATAGCAGGAAGCCGTTTTTATATACCGGATATGCTGTTTGGGGACAGGCATTCTCAATGTTCCCCGCTTGCTTAAACGAATCGTATATTGGTTGAGTGTTTTGAGCGCTTCCTTATTTGCGACCATCGGGTTTTGTGATCCTAAAACAGCCACGGCCTTTAGATTCTTTGATCCCATCACCGCGCCGAAACCCCCGGTTGCAGCACCCTCATGATCGGTAATGAGGGCCGCGGAACGGCACCGGTTTTCGCCGGCAGGGCCGATCAGTACGGAACGGGCATTTTTGCCGTGTTTTTCCTTAAGCATTTCCCGGGCGGCATAGGTTCCTTTCCCCCAGAGAAAACCGGCATCCATAATTTGCGCTTTTCCGTCGCAAATCCATAAGTACGAAGGTCTTTCTGCTTTCCCCACAATGACTATGCCGTCATACCCGGCCCGTTTTAACGCCGGCCCGAAAAATCCGCCCATGTTGCCGTAGCAAAATGTCTCGGGCAGTGTCATGGGGGACTTGGCAACGGCTTCAAAACGTGAGGCGCCCTGGACGCCGGTTGCCGTCAGGGGGCCGTTCATCAGGATCAGGCAATTCTCCGGATCCAATGCCCCGGTTTCAGGCTTGACCAGGTCGTAGTATATGCGGGTCGCCACGCCGCGGCCGCCGAGAAAACGATCAGCGTAATCCATGGTATTGAGCTCGGCTGTTTCATGCGCGTCGAGATCCACTTTTAAAATTTTTCCGGTCCATCCATATACATCGCGTGCCATAGGAAACCTCCTTGAAAAAAGAAGTCAGAAGTCAGAATCCAGATTTGTCCAAATGACGATCAAAATCAAGCATTATTTTAATTTGTGCAGGGGTTTGAATCGTGTTATAAAAAATCAGCCGGACCGGCTGCAGACTGCCCGCAGGCCGGCAATTATAAAACATCAGCATTTTTAGCCGTGTCCATTTTTGGATTGCAAAGGAGGTTTATTTCATGTCGGAACCCGTTTTACTTGTTGAGAAAAAAGATCAGGTGGCAACCGTAACCTTGAATCGCCCCAAATCCATGAACGCGCTGTCCGCTGAACTGCGTATCGCAATTTCAGACGCGTTCGCCGATTTAAAAAATGACCCTGCCGTCGGGGTCGTCATTTTGACCGGGGCCGGACGGGCCTTTTGTGCCGGTCTCGACCTTAAGGAACTTGCTTCCGGGGGCGGCATGCTCGGGGAGCTGAACAAGCAAAGAAAAGCGGAGGTCAATCTGGCCTCGCCGCTCAAGAACTTCGACCGGCCGATCATCGGCGCCATTAACGGTGTTGCCATTACCGGCGGGTTTGAGCTGGCCCTGGCCTGCGACATCCTCATCGCGTCCACCGAAGCCCGGTTCGCCGATACCCATGCACGGGTCGGCATTCTTCCCGGGTCTGAACTCAGCCAGAAACTTTCCCGTCTGATCGGCATTTACCGGGCCAAAGAAGTGTCCCTTACCGGTAATTTCGTCGATGCAAAACAGGCTGTGGAATGGGGCCTGGTCAACCGAGTGGTGGAGCCGGCAGAGCTGCTGCCCACATGCCGGTCCCTTGCCGCCGATATTTTGTCCTGTCCCATGGAAATGGTTCAAAAGTATAAAAAACTCATTGACGACGGCTTCCATATGACGTTTGGCGACGGGTTGGCGCTTGAACTCAAAACAAACATAGCGCATTTTCAATCCGTCAGACCGGAAGCCATTGCCGGCCGTCGGGAAGGAATATTGGAGCGGGGGAGAAAACAGCAGGGGTAGGGGAGGGAAAGCAAACAGCGGCCTGAGCAGAGGGGAAAAGATGAACTCATTAAAATCAAGGCTCGTGCTGGTCGGGGGCGGTCATGCTCACATGGTCGTCTTGGCCAATCTTCATGCCTTTATCGGAAAAGGGTATGATGTGACGGTGGTTCAGCCTTCCGTTTATCATTATTATTCGGGAATGGGCCCCGGGATGCTGGGAAAGACTTATGGGCCTGACGATATCCGGTTTGCCACCCAACAAGGGGTTGAACAACAGGGGGGGACGTTTATAAAAGGCAAAGCCGTCCGCATCGACCCTGAAAAAAAGGAGGTTTATCTGGAATCCGGCAAGGCCCTGCCCTATGACATCGTATCATTTAATGCCGGGTCTTATATTCCCTCAGACGCCCTCATTGAAAACCCGCGCGATGTTTTCCAGGTAAAGCCCATTGAAAAGTTAATCGATGCCCAAAAGCGAATCCTTGACCTGACCGCAACCCGCAGCATTTCCATCGGGGTGATCGGCGGTGGTCCGTCCGCTGTGGAAATTTCCGGAAATTTATGGCGGCTGGGGCAAAGATACTGCCGCC
The DNA here is from genome assembly GCA_964440555.1 of uncultured Desulfobacteraceae bacterium. Taxonomy (GTDB): domain Bacteria; phylum Desulfobacterota; class Desulfobacteria; order Desulfobacterales; family UBA5616; genus CAYTSY01. The sequence goes on along the minus strand of CAYTSY010000001.1, from coordinate 29,365 downwards.
ATCCGCTGAGCATCAAGGTGTTTGCCGGCAGGCGCCTGATTCCCAAGGCACCTGAAAAAGTGGCGAAAATGGCTGAAGCGTCATTGAAAAAGCGCGGCATCGAGGTCCTCTTCAATAGCTATGTTCAAAAAGTCAACGGCAATGCCATCACCCTGGCATCCGGGAAAGTCGAAACGGCCGATGTCGTATTTCTGGCCGTCGGGATAAAGCCGTCTGAGATTTTTAAAGCCTCCGGCCTGCCTGTGGGGCCGGATGGCGGTCTTAAAGTCAATAAATTTTTGCAAAGCACCGCATATCCGGAAATTTTCGGCGGCGGGGACTGCATTTATTTTGAAGACCACCCCTTGGATAAAGTCGGGGTTTATGCCGTCCGGCAAAATCCGGTGCTGCTCAACAACCTCATGGCGTGGCCGGATCAAAAGGCGTTGCTTCCGTTCAATCCGGGCGGTAATTATCTGTTGATTTATAACCTGGGAGATGGGACCGGCATTTTTTACAAACGGCCTCTCCTGTTCGGTGGCCGTTTGGCTTTCAGAATTAAGGACTACATTGACCGGAGGTTTATGAAAAAATTTCAGGCAAATGAAAAAGAGAGTGATGAGTGATGCAACCTCCTTTTTCCATTTTTCAAACTCCGGGCCCGGGGGAGGCCATAATTAAATTCAGAGGGGATGTTGTTGCCTTTGAGCTGAAGATGGCGTCTTTCCAAGAAGGGTCGGCCTGGCTGAGGACCAACATCGGTCATGCGCCGCTTACGCGCAGGGAAATCATTGCCCATATTGACTCAGATGAGACGCCTCTGGCCCAGGACTGGTTCGACATCCCGATGATCCGGGCCGATGAAAAACGGTTTACCCTGGCGCTTCCCCTCCACGAAGCCGGTCATTTTCAAGCCAAATGCCTTTTCCTTCCGCACAACACCATTGACCCGGTTTGGCCGGAAGGCCCCAACACAACAATCAATGTCGAACCTTCGGACACCTGTTGCGCGAATATTATATACAACGCTTTCGTGCGGCAGTTCGGGCCCAATAAATCCGGCGACTATTACAAAAGGCTCAATCCGGATTACGTGCATGCCCTTGATGCCGAAGGCTGCACGGTCATTCCTCCTTCCGGGACCTTCCGGGATTTGATTCAGGAGCTTGATTTCATCATGGGAAAACTGGGGTGCAGAATTATTCAACTGCTGCCGATTTATCCCACACCGACGACCTTTGCCCGTATGGGCCGATACGGCAGCCCCTATGCGTCCCTGGATTTTACCGGCGTTGATCCGGCCCTGGCGCAGTTTGATCCCAGATCAACCCCTCTGGATCAATTTATCGAACTGGTGGATGCCGTTCATCGACGCAACGGAAAAATCATTGTCGACATTGCCGTCAATCATACGGGCTGGGGCGCTGAAATCCATGAAACCCACCCGGAATGGCTGTCCCGGCACGAAGACGGACGGATTGAGGTTCCGGGCGCCTGGGGGGTTCTGTGGGAGGATCTCACCAAGCTCGATTATACGCATAAAGACCTTTGGCAGTATATTGCAGAGGTGTTTTTAACCTGGTGCCGAAGAGGCGTGGACGGGTTTCGCTGTGATGCCGGATATATGATCCCGATCCGGACCTGGGAATATATCATTTCGCTGGTTCGCGACCAGTTTCAGGAAACCATTTTTCTGCTTGAGGGTCTGGGCGGGAAAATCTCCGTGATGAAGGATCTTTTGAACCGCGCCAATTTCAACTGGGCCTATTCGGAACTTTTTCAAAACTATGACCGGAGCCAGATCAGCGCCTATCTGCCGGAAGCATTGGATATTTCGGAAAAGGAAGGCATGCTGATTCATTTTGCGGAAACGCATGACAATCTGCGGCTGGCGTCGAAGTCGTCAAGATACGCAATGATGCGCACGGCTTTAAGCGCGCTATGTTCCAGCCGGGGCGGCTTTGGGTTTGCCAACGGCGTGGAGTGGCTGGCAACTGAAAAAATTGTTGTTCACGAGGCCAATTCCTTAAACTGGGGGGCGGCCTGTAATCAGGTCGGGCACATCCGCAACTTGAGCCGAATTCTCAGAGACCACCCGGCGTTTCAGGACCGGACAAAAATGACTCTGATCCAAATTGACGGGGGAAATTGTATTGCCCTGCTTCGGCGCCACCGGCCCACCCATAAAAAGCTGCTGATTCTGGCAAATCTGGATGATGCGCAGCCTGTGCTGTGCACCTGGCAGCCCCGTCCTGAATTTGCCGGTCCGATTTTATATGATCTTATATCCGGTGCAGGTATAACGGTTGAAAATTCGGATCACCGGCAATCGGTTTTGCTGGAGCCGGCTCAGGTCCTTTGTCTGACCCCTGATCCGGAAGACGTCAACGCCATGCACGGACCATCGGAAGAATTGTTTTCGGTACCGGAAAAGATGGTCCGGCAGCGATTACGGACAAAGGTTCTTGATGCGTTTGCATCTGTTTATGGGATACGCGATATGGGTGATTTTGATGTTGAAAATGCCGCATCCCGGCTTGCGGAAAACCCGGTTTCCTTCTGTCAAAGCCTCAACCGGTTCTCTGAAGAATCCTTGACGACGGTCTGGCAATGGCCCAGGGATCTGAAACGTGAGGTCATGATCCCTCCCGGGCATTTTTTATTGATCCGTGCGGATTTGCCTTTTCGGGCCCAGCTCATTAAAAATTCCCGGGTGCTTGAGCAGGAAGACAGCCTGATTCAAAAGGACGGATGCTTTTTTGCTCTCTTCAAACCCCAACAGCGATGCAGTGATTTTTCCTGCTGTCAACTGAATCTCAGCGTATACGGTCCAAAAGGGGCCGTGCATGAAGAGGCCGAACTCCTTTTCCTTCCCGCTGAAGCGCCGTTTCCGGCTCAAAATACGTTTAACCGGAAGGAGATCCGAAAAACTCCCATGGTTTTTCTGGCGACAAACGGCCGGGGCGCGATGTCGAGATCCCTGTTGTCCTGGGGGGAATTGCGCAGCCGTTATGATGCGCTGCTGGCGGCCAACATGAATCCGCAATATCCGGAAAATCGTCAGGTCATGTTTACGCGGTGCCGCGGATGGATTGTCCATCAGGGGTATTCTTATGAAATCAGCATCGAATGCCTGGAAAAGTTTTATTTTGAACAAAATACCGGACACTGGCAATTCTACATCCCCACGGGAAAAGGCACGCATATCCAGTTGACCATAACGGTTGAAATGATTGCAAACGAAAATTCAGTCCGGATCTCATTTTTACGCCATCCCAAGGCGGATATCGCAGACCGGCTTGAAGACGGCACGCCGGTTCGATTGATTTTGCGGCCCGACATCGAAGACCGGAGTTTTCACGACGTTACCAAAGCCTATGCCGGGCCTGAGAATCATTTCCGCAATTCCGTCGCGTTTCAGACAAACGGTTTTGATTTCGCTCCTTCGCCCCCGCGCAGGCTGACCCTTTCCGTCGACGACGGCCGGTTTGTCCCTGAGCCGGAATGGCATTATATGATTTTCCGGCCTCTGGAAGCTGAAAGAGGATTGGATCCGGATTCGGACCTGTTCAGTCCGGGTTATTTTTCATCCGCTTTAACCGGAGGCGGGCAGGTCGTCCTTTCGGCGGCGATTGCGCAAAAGGAATTTCATGGCCGGCCGATGAAAAAGGAAAACAGACCGTCTGCCGCTGATTTTGCATCTGAGCCTGCCGGTCCGTCGCCCATCGATAAGGTGCTGGAACGCTCCATGGATCATTATCTTGTAAAACGGATGGATTTAAAATCCGTCATTGCCGGATATCCCTGGTTTCTGGACTGGGGTCGCGATTCGTTGATTTTTGTCAGGGGGCTGATTTCAGCCGGAAGGCATGAGGAGGCCAAGGCGGTCTTAAAACAGTTCGGCATGTTTGAAAACCGGGGCATGCTCCCCAATATGATCCTCGGGGAGAGTGCCGCCAACCAGGACACCTCGGATGCACCCCTGTGGTTTTGCCTGGCCTGTGCGGATCTGATTGATGCGGAAGGAAATGAGAGCTTCCTGGAAGCATCCTATGGAACCCGGAAAATCCGGCAGGTAATCTTATCCATCGCCAACGCCTATGCATCGCAAACGCCAAACGGCATCCGGATGGACCCGGAATCAGCCCTCATCTATAGTCCGGCGCATTTCACCTGGATGGATACCAACTACCCGGCCGGTACCCCGCGCCAGGGATATGCCGTTGAAATTCAAGCCCTTTGGTTTGCCGCGCTGAATTTGTTCCACCGGATAGACTTGGCCCAAAATGCCGGACGCTGGCAGAAACTGGCCGATGAGGTGCAGACATCTTTGTTAAAATACTTTTACACGGAAAAGCAGGGATATCTTTCTGACTGCCGGCATGGTTTACGCCATCAGCGTGCGAAAGAGGCGATACAAGACGACGCCCTGCGGCCCAATCAGCTTTTTGCCGTAACCCTGGGGGCCGTCAAAGACAACGCCGTATGCCGCCAAATCGTTTCAGCCTGCGAAGAACTCCTGGTTCCCGGCGCCATCCGAAGCCTCGCGGACCGGCCGGTGAATTTTCCCATAAAAATCGTCCACCAGGACCGGGTCATCAATGATCCCGGCAAGCCCTATCAGGGGAAATATGCCGGCGATGAGGACAGCAGCCGGAAACCGGCCTATCATAACGGCACTGCCTGGACCTGGGTGTTTCCTTCTTTTTGCGAGGCATGGGTTGCGGCATACGGCCGGCAGGCCAGAGCAACAGCCCTGGCGTTGTTAAACAGCAGCGCCAGGCTCCTGAACCAGGGATGTGTCGGCCAACTTCCGGAGATACTCGACGGGGATTTCCCCCACCATCAGCGGGGATGCGACGCCCAGGCCTGGGGGGTGAGCGAATGGCTGCGGGTTTGGAAGAAGTTGGAAGGTGAAAGTTCAAAGTTGAGAGACGATAATATGGATTGATTTCCATTTTGACAACCACGATCAATACGTATAAAAAGACCGCGTAACCGATTCAAGATGCAAATTTTATAAAAAGGATTATTAAATGATAAAAATAAATACATTTCAAGTACTTCCGAAATTTCCGGAACCCATTGCATTTCTGGAGACGCTGGCATTGAATTTCTGGTGGAGCTGGAAGCGTGACGCCATTGAGCTTTTCCGGAGGATCAACCCCCTGAAATGGGAGGCCGCCGGCAAAAATCCGATTGTATTTTTAAGCATGCTGACTCAAAAGAGGCTGGAGCAGACGGCTCTGGATAAAAGCTTTCTGGCTCATCTCAAAAGGGTGCGCGAAGATTTTGAGTACCGGGTGGTTACGCCTGTTGACCGGACCGGGTCGCCCTTTAAGGAAAATGAAACCGTAGCCTATTTTTCCATGGAATTCGGCATCCACGAAAGTCTTCCGCTTTTTGCCGGAGGGCTGGGAATTCTGGCCGGAGATCACCTGAAATCATCTTCCAATTTGGCTATGCCGGTGACCGGCGTCGGTCTTTTATATCGCAAAGGCTATTTCAAACAGTTTTTAAGCCCGGACGGATGGCAGCAGGAGGATTATCCGGAGATCGATTATTACAATCTTCCCATTTCCAGGGCCCAGAGGCCTGATGGAACGGATGTACGCATTTCCGTTACGGGCCCGGACGGCGATATTCATGCCGATGTCTGGAAAATCATGGTGGGTCGGATTCCGCTCTTTCTTCTGGACGCCAATGTTCATGAAAATCCCCTGGAGATCCGGCAGATCACCTCCAATTTATATGCCGGCAACGTCAGAACACGCCTTTCACAGGAAGTATTATTGGGTATTGGCGGGATGCGGGCACTGGATGCTGTCGGCATTTATCCAAAAGTGTGTCACATGAATGAGGGTCATTGTACGTTTTGCGCTGTGGAAAAGCTTGCCCAAACCATTTCAAAATACAATGTCGATTTGAAGACGGCCCTTGAAATTGTCCCCCGAACCATGATCTTTACAACCCATACGCCGGTTGCAGCAGGTCTTGACGAGTTTCATACGGACCTGGTTATGCCTGTGCTCAGACCTTATGCAGACCGGTTGGGAACCACTGCGGAAGAGGTCTTGTCGTGGGGGCAGATTCTTGGACCGAAATTGCAGGAACCGCTGTCCATGTTTATTTTAGGCATGCATCTGTCCCAGTACCGAAACGGCGTCAGTGAACTGCACGGTCAAACCGCCAAGCGTATGTGGGCCCATGTATGGCCGGAAAGACCTTTTCAGGAGATTCCCATAGCCCATGTCACCAACGGAATTCATATCTCGTCGTTCATATCGCCGGAAATCTCCATCCTGTTTGACCGCTATCTGGGACCGGAGTGGTACATGGGTTCCCGCAAACCTGAAATCGTTGAGTTGATTGACTCCATTCCGGATGAGGAACTCTGGTGGGCCCATGAACTGAGCCGGTCGCGCTTGATCAGCGTCTGCCGGCAAAAGCTCGTTGCCCAGTACGAAAGGCAAAATGCGCCCAAGCAAATGATCGAGGAGATGGAGTCGGCCTTGGACAACAACACCCTGACCATTGGTTTTGCCAGAAGGTTTGCATCGTACAAAAGAGCGTATATGCTGTTTAAAGATCCCGACCGGCTGGAGGCCATCATCAATTCCGAAGCCCGTCCCGTACAGTTCATTTTTGCAGGCAAGGCCCATCCGATGGACAACGAAGGAAAAGACATCATCAAACGTCTGGTTGAATTTTCCCACAGACCCTCTGTCAAAAAACGGATCATCTATCTGGAAGATTACAACATGGATCTTGCGAGGTTTCTCGTGCAAGGGGTGGATGTCTGGTTGAATACACCCAGAAGGCCTTACGAGGCCTGCGGCACTTCCGGCATGAAAGCGGCTGTCAACGGCGTTTTGAATGTCAGCATATTAGACGGCTGGTGGTGTGAAGGATATTCTGAAAAAACAGGCTGGGCTATCGGCAATGGGGAAGAATATGTGGATCTGGGTTACCAGGATTTTGTGGAAAGTCAGGCAGTGTACAATATTTTGGAAAATGAGGTTATCCCCCGTTTTTACGGCAAGAAAAATGGAGACCAGTCTTTATCGTGGCCTTCCAGAATGAAAGCCTCGATGAAAATGGCCATGACGGAATTTTGCAGCCACAAAATGGTGCGTGAATACGAATCCCGGTATTACAGCCTGGCTGCCAGACGCCATGATGAACTGCTCGCCAATAATGCCCAGGAGGCCAAAGCCATATCCGAACAGGTCCGGCGATACCGTAAATCCTGGAGCCAGATCCGGATAGAACAGCCGGTAAGGGAGAGATCAGGATCTTTCAGGGTCGGTGATGCGTTTTGGGTTAAGACAAAAGTGTTTTTGGGGGAGCTCAGACCCGGAGAAGTGGAGGTGGAACTCTTTTACGGACCTTACAAACAACTGGCGGAGCTGACATCAGGGCAGATCTCCTCGATGTCGGTCAGCGAAGACCTCGGCAACGGGATGTTCGTTTATGCCTGCACGATGGTCTGTCAGGACCCGGGACGGCATGGGTTCACCGCGAGAGTAATCCCCAGAGGCGATGAAAGGGTAAAATTAACGCCCCATCTGATTACGTGGGCATAAACAGTGATGGTTCACGTTCCCGTACTCGTACTCGTTCACGGTTATTTGTATTTTCTTCGTGAACGAGTACGTGAACGTGAACAGGTATGAGTATAGGTATGTGAACGGTTACGAGTAGAGATCCGGGAGACGATTTATGGCATCTGATTCAAAAAATCCGCGCATTTTGATTGTCACCCCGGAGGTGACCTATCTGCCGGACCGCATGAAAAGCTATTCCAGTTATCTGACGGCAAAAGCCGGTGGTCTGGCAGACGTTTCCGCCTCTTTGATCAGCTCGCTTTTCAAGCAGGGCGCAGATGTCCATGTGGCTCTGCCCGATTACCGGGCCATATTCCATAACCGGATTTCCCCGATTCTGGAAAAAGAGCTTCTTACCATACGGAAAATTATGCCTGACGACCGTCTCCATTTGGCTGAGGACAGGGCCTTTTATTATTTAAACCGGGTTTACTCCGATTATTCCGGTGAAAATATCACCATCTCACTGGCGTTTCAAAGGGAAGTCATCAACAACATCATTCCCCGGGTGGAGCCGGATTTGATCCATTGTAACGACTGGATGACAGGTCTCATCCCTGCCGTGGCCCGCCAAATGGGAATACCCAGTTTCTTTACCATCCACAATATCCATACAGTGAAAAGAACCCTGGCTGAGATAGAAGACCGGGGAATCGACGCCCCCTCCTTTTGGCAGCATCTGTACTATACCCAGCCCCCGAACGCCTATGATCAGATGCGCACAAGAAATCCGGTTGATTTTCTGGTCAGCGGTGTTTTTGCTTCGCATTTCGTCAATACGGTAAGCCCGACGTTTCTAAAGGAAATCGTCGAAGGCCAGCACGGTTTTATTTCTGATTCCCTGCGCCATGAATTGACCAACAAGTGGCATGCCGGCTGTGCCATGGGGATATTAAATGCCCCGGACATGTCCTATTATCCGAAAACAGACAACCATCTGGCTTTAAATTACGGCCCTGAAAATCATACCGAAGGGAAGAAAAAAAATAAAATTGCCCTCCAAAAGATGCTGGCGCTGATTCCGGATGAAAATGCGCCGATTTTATTCTGGCCTTCCCGACTGGATCCGATTCAAAAGGGGTGTCAACTGCTGGCCGAGACGCTTTACCGGATTATTTCAACTTACTGGGAACAAAATCTTGAAATCGTTTTTATCGCGGATGGAGAATATCAAAATGTTTTTTGGGATATTTTGAATTATCACAAATTTTACGACCGGGTGGCCATCTGCAATTTTGATCCCCATCTTGAACGTCTGGCTTACGCGGCATCGGATTTCGTCCTGATGCCATCGCGCTTTGAGCCCTGCGGCCTGCCCCAGATGATCGGCCCTTTATATGGGGCATTGCCGATCGCCTATGATACAGGGGGCATTCATGACACGGTTTCCCATCTGGATATCGAAAACGGTACGGGACACGGTTTTTTGTTCAAGGACCACGATGCAAACGGACTGTGGTGGGCGGTTCAAGGAGCGCTGACGTTCTACAGGGGCCCCGCCGCCGTCAGACGCGCGCATCTTGAACGGATCATGGTGCAAAGCGAAAAAGTATTCAACCACTCGGTGACGGCCCAGCAGTATATCCGGTTGTATGAAAAAATGCTGAAAAGACCTCTTCTTCCTTCTTGACCATGGTTCAGGAAATACCGTGAAACACTATTTTGCAGATGATGACCCGTACTTGCTTCCTTATCAAAAGACCATCATAAAGCGTATGGCCAGGGTTCTGGAAAAAGAAAAACAGCTTACCCGTAAAAATACCCCTTTTGCCGATTTTGCTTCCGGTCATGAATACTTCGGGCTTCATTTCAGAAACGGCCGGTGGGTTTTCAGGGAGTGGGCGCCTAACGCCGTTGCCGCATACCTGATAGGCGATATGACCGGTTGGCAGGAAAAGGAGGAGTTCCGGCTCAAACCCGTCGGATCAAACGGGGTATGGGCAACGCGGCTTAATGCTTCACAGATGACGCATGGCGACTTGTACCGGCTCAAGCTGTATTGGGAAAACGGGTCCGGCGATCGTTTGCCGGCCTATGTGCGCCGGGTTGTTCAGGATCGCTGGACGCAAATTTTCAATGCCCAGGTATGGAAGCCCGCACAACCTTATAAATGGAAGATCGATCCGTTTATTCGCCCGCAAATTTCCCCCCTGATATACGAGACACATGTGGGAATGGCCCAGGAGGGTGAACAAATCGGGACATATGCCGAATTTACCCAAAATGTCCTGCCCCGGATCGCCGATGCGGGATACAACACCATACAACTCATGGCGATCGCCGAACATCCGTATTACGCTTCTTTTGGGTATCAGGTGTCGAGTTTTTTTGCCGCCTCGTCGCGGTTCGGGACTCCCGAAGATCTCAAAGACCTCATCGACACAGCCCACGGATTGGGTTTAAGCGTCATTATGGATTTGATTCATTCGCATGCGGTATTAAACGAGGTGGAAGGCCTGAGCTGTTTTGACGGCACCTTGCATCAGTATTTTCACGAAGGGGAACGGGGCTTGCACGCGCTGTGGAATTCCCGGTGCTTTGATTACGCTAAACCTCAGGTGCTGCATTTCCTCTTGTCCAACTGCCGGTTTTGGCTTGATGAATACAAACTGGACGGGTTTCGGTTCGACGGGGTCACGAGCATGTTGTATCGCCATCACGGCATCGGCAAAAGCTTTACGACCTATGAAGATTATTTCGACGACAGCGTGGATGAAGATGCCGTTGTCTATTTAACCCTTGCCAACCGCCTGATTCATGAAATCCGTCCGGACGCCTTGACGGTCGCCGAAGATATGAGCGGCATGCCGGGGCTTGCCGTGCCTGTCTCCAGCGGCGGCATGGGGTTTGATTGCCGGTTTGCCATGGGAATACCGGATTACTGGATCCGGTTGATCAAGGACATGGCCGATGAGGACTGGCCCATGGGAACCCTGTGGTATGAGCTCACCAACCGGAGAGCCGATGAAAAGACCATCAGTTATGCAGAGTCTCATGATCAGGCTCTGGTCGGCGATCAGACGTTGATTTTCCGGTTGATGGGGGAGCGCATGTATGATCACATGAGCGCTGATGACGGCGATCTGTGGGTGGATCGCGGCATGGCGCTTCATAAAATGATCCGGCTGATCACTTTTGCTGCCGCAGGTTACGGGTATTTGAACTTCATGGGCAATGAGTTCGGTCATCCCGAATGGATTGATTTCCCCAGAGAGGGCAACCACTGGTCTTTCCGCTTTGCCAGACGGCAGTGGCGGCTGGCCTGCGACAAAGGCCTCAAATATCATTTTCTGGCAAAATTTGACAAGGATCTGCTGGAAATGGGGAAAACCCATCGCCTCCTGGAATACCCTGGCCCGGAGTTGTTAAAGGACAACGACGCCGACAAGATCATCATCTTCACCCGGGGGTTGCTTTTGTTCGCCTTTAATTTCCACCCGTCCAGGTCCTTTTTTGATTACCGGTTTGAGGCCCGGCCGGGAAAATATAAAATAATTTTGAATACCGACGCCGAAATATACGGCGGACATGGGCGAATAGCCGAAAACCAGGAACATTTCACATTGTATCAGGAAAATGAAGGTTTCGTGAGCAACCGTTTAAGCCTGTATTTGCCCAGCCGGAGCGGCATTGTCCTGCAATTGCTGTGAACGCCGCGCTGCATGACCATTTATTGCCGCCCAAAAGAAAAAAGGAAAAATAAAATGCCGGGATTTAGAAAACCCGAAAGAAAAGAAATCGGTCTGCCTCCGGGTTCCCTTGTTCATGTCGGCCAAAAAAAAACCGACAGGGTCCGGATCAGAATGATGCAGTACGATGAAAGTCATGTCACGGAAAAGGACATCGACGACCTGGAAGAAATAAGGCTTTGCCTAAATGGGTCGTGTACGACATGGATCAATATCGACGGTCTGCACGATGTCGGGGTGATCAAAAAAATCGGCGAAAAACTGGATCTGCATCCCCTGGTGTTGGAAGACATCATGAACACGCATCAGCGCACCAAAATAGACGATCTGGGCGGCAGCCTTCTCATTGTCTCCAAAATGTTCATGTACGATGCGGATCAGGAGAATCTGGAGACGGATCAGCTCAGTATCATTTTGGGGAAAAATTTCATTATCACTTTCCAGGAATACGAGGGAGACATCTTTGATCCCATTCGTGAACGAATCCGAACCTCAAAAGGCCGGATGCGAAAAATGGGGGCGGACTACCTGGCCTACTCCCTGCTGGATATCATGGTGGATTATTACTTCGTCATTCTTGACAAAATCGGAGAAGAGCTGGAGGATATCGAAGAGCAGGTAATTGTCTCGCCGAAACCGCAGGTCCTCGAGACCATCCATAATATGAAAAAAGACATGATTTTTCTGCGAAAATCAGTTTGGCCCCTGCGGGAAATCATTATGTCCCTGGAGAGAAATGCATTTGACGTGATCAGTGAACAGACAAACATTTTTTTCAGGGATCTCTATGATCATGCCTTCCAGGTGATCGAAACCATTGAAACCTACCGGGATCTGCTCTCCGGCATGCAGGATCTGTATTTGTCCAGCATCAGCAACAAAATGAACGAGGTCATGAAGATGCTGACCATCATCGCCACCATTTTCATTCCCATAACCTTTATCGTGGGGGTATATGGAATGAATTTCAAATATATGCCGGAACTGGAGTGGCGCTGGGGGTATCCCCTGACCTGGCTTGTCATCATCTGCGTCAGCGTGTTTCTGCTCGGTTATTTCAAAAGAAAAAAATGGCTGTAAGGCTGTGTTGGATATAATTCACCCCCACCCCGGCCCTCCCCCATCGATGGGGAGGGAGATTATTGCAGGCCTCCCATCGAGGGCGGAGATTACTGTTCGGAGACTAACCTGATGTAAATGGAGAAGACTTCGGTTTCCGGATATAGATAAACCAATAGACGATTCCGACCATGACGGAACCGCCGAATATATTTCCGATGGTTACGGGCAGCAGGTTTTTGAATAAAAAATTGAAACCGCTGAGGCCCCCGAAGTCCGACGGCGACCGTCCGATTAAGACCCACAGGGTGTCGCTTGAAAATTGCTTTACAAGCATCCCCATGGGAATGAAATACATGTTGGCGACGCAGTGCTCGAATCCACAGGCGACAAATGCGGCAATGGGAAAAATAATTGCCAATATTTTATCGGTGGCCGTATAACAACTGAAACATAGCCAGACGGCCAGACAAACCAGGGCATTGCAAAAAACCCCCAGTGCAAAAGACTGGAAGAAAGGCAGACTGCATTTGTAATCGGCGATAGTCAATATATTCAATCCCACGGCGCCGTCGGAAAAAAGGTATTGCCCGGTAAACAGCATGAACACCGCCGTGGCTGCTGCTCCGACGAAATTTCCCAAGTATACGATTCCCCAGTTTCGGAGCAGTTCACACGTCGAGATGTTTTTGCTTGCCCAGGCCATGATAATCAGGTTGTTGCCCGTGAACAGCTCGGCGCCGGCAATCACCACCAATATCAGACCAAGGGAAAATGCAATGCCGCCGGCAAGCCGCATGAGCCCGAAAGGCAGTTTGTCGGAACAGTCCGTGGTAATGATTGTAAAAAATACTGCCCCCAGGGCGATAAAGGCGCCGGCCAATACGGCCAGAACAAAAAGATTTCGTCCCCCCATTTTCGCCTTCAGCACGCCGACGTCGGCAGCCTTTTGGGCCATCTCAGGAGGAATGATGGCGTCGATTTTAAATTTTTGAACAATACCCGATTCTTTTTCCATATTTGTTACTCCTCAATGGTTCGCGCATGCTTTACCGTGATGAGACCTTTAAAAATACAATCAGAAAGTGGTCGTCAAACTGCCGGCTATGATGTTGAAGGCTTCTTTGAGGTCAGCGGCGACAAAGTCAGGCTGGTATTCATTTGTGTAAGTTTTTTTTTCGGATTCGGTTTGACGGATCAGACCTGCAACCGCCAACCGGGCCGCTTTTGCGCCGATAACATCCGTCTGATAACTGTTGCCGATATAGGCTGCCTCGGACGGCTTCACATCAAACAGATCCATGGCGATATTAAATAGCCGCGGGTCGGGTTTGCGAAAGCCGAAATCGGAGGAGATGACGATTACTTCAAAAAAATTTTCCAGACGCAGGGTTCTTAATTCAGGCTTGCAGAACAATCGCTGCGCATCGGAAATTATCCCCAGCCGATATCGCTTTCTGAATTCATTCAGGGTCCAGAAGGTGTCGGAGTAGAGCCTCAGGTGTTCACGGCAAAGGGATCGATACAACTGGGTAACAATCATCGACAGGTTGCGGTTGTTGGTACTGCCTCGTTTTTCAAGCACATGCTCGATCGCGCGCGCGATATCCACTTCCGGGTACCTTTCGCGGCTTTTGGCAAGTTGCTGGTTGATCTGATCGAAATAAAGCTCTTTTAGCTCCCATCCGGGAATGAACACCCGTCGATACTCCAAAAACCGGCTCAGTGAATCAAAAACATCATCGCGGTGCTCGTTGGTCTTGATGTCCACCAGGGTGCCGTACATGTCAAAAAGGATGACGCGGATATGCTCCATGGCTGCCTCCGGTTCAAAGTTTAACTGTCATTAAGGTCTATGGCTTTAAACACCGGGCGGCTTCATCAATCAGCCATTTTCGATGCCCCAATGCCAGCCAGTCATTTCTGGCCATTCGGATCTCGCATAAGGCCATATAAAAGGGATTTCGGCGGGTCAATGAGCGAAATTTCATCTCCGGGTCCGGAAAATGTTCACAGTAGGATTCGATAAAATGCCGGATAAAAAATTCCGATGCCTCCGAATTCATCATGCGCCAGGCGAAATGATGCTTCAGCTCAGCCGCCATCATTCCAATATCATACACGTAATCGGAAAACCGCATCCTTTCCAGATCAACCGCCGTGATCCCGTCTTCTTCATGAAAAATAAAGTTGGTCGGGGTTGCATCCCCGTGGATCAACACAGACTCATCCGGTCTCATAAAGGCCATTTCGCTCCATTCCCGGGACAGCGATTTCAGGGTTTCGGCCTTTTTCTGTGTAACCAGTCCCTTTCGCAGCAATGAATTACGCAGCTTTTCAAAATAGATCAGGTTCGATGAGAAATCGACCGGCCGCGACTTCTTTGAGATTTGGTGCAGTTTTGCGAAGAATCCGGCCAGGAGGGAAAGCTTGTCCTGCAGCGGCTGCGGCTTCCCGTGAATAATGGTCTCGACGATGAAATGATCCAGGTCCTGGCCCCGGGCATATGCTTCAACCAATAGAAAATCAAGCCTCTCCGTTTTGCTTAAGGGTTTTGCAACCTGATAGGGTTTTGAACAAAGGCCCGTTTCCCGCAATATGTGCAGGTTGTCGTATTCCCGGTTTAAAAGGACCCGGCGTTGTTGCCGGGTGATCATTTCCCGGCTGCCGAAAAATTTGCCCACAAACCGTATTCCCGTTTTTTTCTCCGTAAACAGATACACATCATGGGTGCTTTTAAGGCGGATTGCCGTAAAAGACCCGGACTTGGACCATATGCCGGCCCGGGGCAACACCACGCGGGCCAAATGCCTGTAAATCGGGTCCTCTTTATCAATGTCGAATTCGGCGGTATGCGGTTTTCTATCCATATCTTTACGGGAATTGGAAAGCAAACGAAGAGCCGGGATTGCATTATCGAGTTTTGATTTATTAAAAATAATCTGATTCTATTTTATCTTTATGGAAAAATCCATTTAAATCGGATAAACTGACTAAAAACAGTAAACGTAACGATGGCATCTTCTCGTCACGATTTACGATTTACGGTTCACGAACCTTCACCCAACATAAAAAATTCTGACAAACGGATGCCCGGATTAAATGCGTAAACATCCAATATTGACCGGAGCCGGTGTCTTTTTCTGCCTGCTGGGGACTCTTTTTGTCACCGGGTTGTTTTATCTCAATACCCCTCATGCGGCGAAGCGGGTGCAGCGCCTTATAAACGGCTCGATTCCGGGAAGCGTTTCCTGGGGAAAATCATCTCTTAACCCGATAACCGGAACCATTGCACTCCAACAGGTATTGATTCAGAGCGCAGGGCGCAAAAAGATCGTGGGTGTTGAACGGATTTTTTTAAAGCTGAGTTTGGCCGATCTTTTTAAACGCCGGCTTGTGGCTACGGCTTTGGTTGTTGAGCGTCCCGATATCGATCTTTGGTTTGAAAAAGACGGCGCTCTGAATCTGGCCCGAGCCTTTACAGACGCCCGTGAAAAGGAAGACCGCGGCGGAAACTTTGAAATTCCCATTGTCATAAACGCTTTTACCTGGTCGGACGCCGCCTTGAGATTTACGACAAGCCGCGGATCATGGCGCTTTGATATCCCGAAATGGGATGTTTCCGCCCGGGCCGATCTTTTCCGTCGGGCGGGAGATGCCGGCCTTGTATTGGCGGGGGGATCTATCCGGGGGCCGGGTATGGCATTCAAAATTGATCGCCTCAACTTTATTTTGCGTGGTTCCCTGGGAAATCCTCAGGCGGACCTGGATGTCCGTTGCGGCGGGGGCATGCTGTTTAATCGGCCGGTCGAGCGTGCGGACATGCACCTCAGCCTTAACGATCGTCTTGTTTCAGTTCAGAAAGCTGAGATCCACGCATTTTCAGGACTTTTTAAAATTTCGGGGCAAATCGACTTTAAAGATGCTTTTGCCGGGGGATTTTTCAGCGCTCCGGTCGATATCGACAAGATGGGGTATTCACTTTCCATGCAGCATCAGGGGGTTGATATCGCCAGGCTGTTCCAAAACAGTGCGGATCTAAAAGGAAAAAGTGAAGGAAAAGTTACTGTTTCCGGGAAAGGCGTTTTTGTTTCCGCTCTTTCGGGAGACGTTGAAATGGAAATTCAAGGCAGAGCCATCACCACCGGGCCATACCAGGATCCGTCTGATTGGCAGGTTCGGGGCAGGGCCGATATTTCAAATAAAAAAGTCCGCCTGCATGAACTGGCAGCCGTATCCGGCGATTTGAAATTTCAATCCGCCGGGGCCATTGACTTTCAAAACGATGCCGCTAACGCCCTGGTATCGTTGAATTTGTCTGACGTCCGGACCGTTTTTGCGCCCCTGGGGATAAAAGACAGCCAGGGAAACCTCGATATTAAAATCGATGCATCCGGTTCGATAAAGCATCCTGTTTTTGATGTGAC
>CAYTSY010000001.1:8167-12594 GCA_964440555.1 uncultured Desulfobacteraceae bacterium | reverse complement strand
TGGGGACTGGCCGCATCCGGTTTTTCTTTGGGAGATCTCAAGGGGGATGCAAAATTGAACCCGGACGGGCGGGTTGATTTTTTGAAAATCGACGTCAAAAATAAAGACGCATCCATCAAGGCAAACGGTTCGATGAAATTATTTGAAAAAGGCTTCCATCCGGATCAGGCCATGCCGCTGGATCTTGTTATGGAGGTTCATCGGTTTGAACCCGGACTTTTTATCAAAGAGAGCCCTTTTTCCGGTACCATAAACGGCCGCGCGACTGCCAAAGGCCCGGCCCGCGATCTGAGCGCCTCTGTTTTGCTTAACGCAACAGAACTGACTTTCAGGGAGGTCCGGATCGGAGATGCGGATGCGGCGATACGCCTCGACAACGGCAGGGTGACCGTTGACCGGGCAAAACTCGTCAACCGGAAGTCGGCAATGGACATCAAAGGCGATGTGGAGCTGTTTAAAAAAGGGTCATTTTCATTTAAGGATGATCCCATCGTCAACCTTGAGGTGAAAAGCGCCGAATTGTTTCCGGAGGATTTTCGGGGCCGGGCAAAAGGAAAATTTTCTTTTGATGCGCATGTCCGGGGAAGCGTCAAAAACCCCGAGGGCGAAGTTCGCCTGACCGGAACCGATATTCTTATTCAAGACCTTCGGATCAAGAAAATGGAAGCCGCCTGTGCCATGGCGGATAAAAGGCTGACGATCGGAAAACTGGATATTTTTCCGGATGCCGGATCTTTTATAAACGGCACGGGCTGGATATCTCTGGAAAAACAATTCCAGTTTTCCCTGGCCTCCCGCGGAATAAGGTTGAACCAGCTTCCCTGGATTCAAAAAACACACCCGGTTCAGGGAGAGATTTTTTTCAACATTGCCGGGGCCGGATCTTTCCAAAACCCGGAAATAAGCGGGCAGGCGGGCGTGACTCAGGTGCGGGTAAACGGCAAACCTCTGCACGACTTCAATTTCGTTTTGGATGTCAGGGACCAGGTGGCCCGGGTAAACGCCAACCCCGGTTTCAGTATCGCGGGATCCTATGATCTGACAGAAAAAAAATTCTTCGCATCAGCAGATTTCAAGGATACGGATCTTTCCCCCGTGTTTTTGCTTTTCGACCAACCGCAGGCTGCCGGAAACGTCAATGGAATGATCCGGTTGGGCGGAAAAGCCGGCGACGCGCAATCCTGGACGGGATCCATTGATATTAACCGCCTGCACCTGCGTTTTAAGGACGAAACTATCGTTCATTCAGGAATTATACATGTTTCACTGACACAACAGAATATGTCCATCACCGGTTTTCACCTGAATCTCGCTGACGGCAAAAGCCTCGATGTCTCCGGAAAAGCCGACCGGAACGGTCCGGTGTCCGTCACCGCAAAAGGCGACATCCCTTTATCTGCGATCCGTCTGTTTTCGGCTGATTTTGATGATGCAAGCGGAGACGCTTCCTTTACGGCCGGAGTCCGCGGCGACTATGCCGACCCGCAGGTCGAGGGCGAGATCCGCCTGACCGATATTGCTGCAACCGTTCCTTTTTTGTCCCAAAGCCTTCATCGTGTCAACGGCAGGATCAAAGTTTTTCCTGAAAAGATCGTGATTGATTCGCTTGCCGGACAACTGGATGACGGCAGGTTCACTATTTCCGGCGACATGACCTTAGACAGTCTTTCGCCTTCTGAATTGGCATTGGATATCAAGGCCGATTCTCTGCCCATAAAAATTCCCGACACCACAGACATAGTGGTGGACGCAACCCTCTTTGTACGGGGCGCCCCTGAAAAATCCCGGATCGACGGCAATATTACATTGGTGGAAGGAACGTACTTTAAAGACGTGAATTTGAATCTGCTGGACAGTGCTGTTTACAGAAAACGGAAAACAACCCAGACGCCGGCGGATATCACAACGCCGTTTTTAAAAAATATGGCATTGAATGTGTCCTTAAAACACCGAAGTCCTTTTGTGGTGGACAACAACCTGGCCCAGATGGAGATCGTTCCGGATCTTAAACTGGCCGGCACAGTCAACCGCCCGGTGGTTAATGGAAGGGCCCGGATTCAATCCGGAACATTGGTTTATCGGGGGAAAACATTTACCATCAACAAAGGCGTCTTTGATTGTATTAATCCTTACGCGATTACACCGGCGATCGATGTGGAAAGCACCTGTCAGGTTCGGGACTGGCTGGTCTCATTGGGCATATCCGGGACACCGGATGAACTGGCGTTTACCCTTTCCTCTGATCCGGCGCTTGATGACGGCGATATTTTGTCTCTGCTGCTGACCGGGCGGACCTCATCGGAAATGATTGAAAGCGAGGGGGGATCCACCCAATCCGCCACACAGATGCTTGCCGGAATTCTGGCATCAAAAATGGATGACGATATCAAACGGACTACGGGGCTGGATATTTTTGAAGCGCAGGTCAATGACGCATCGGATGCGGGATCGGCCGGCGAAGTGAAAGTCACCATCGGAAAGGAGCTTTCCCGGAGGATGACCGTCAAATACTCGATGGAAACTGCGCAGGGCGAAATGATTCAAAAAACATTGGCTGAATACAAATTTCTAGAAGACATGCTGATCACCGGCTTTCAGGACAACCGGGGAGGTTTCGGCGGGGCGGTCAAGTACAGACTTGAGTTCCGGTAGGTTTTATTTCCCGATGGGCACTTGGCCGGCCGGCTATGGAAAAATTAATGAAAACGCATTTCCATAATATAATCATCGGTATTGCGCTGTATCTCATGACCATGGCGTTTGGCATGGCCGGGGCGTGGGCTATGACGGATCACAAAAACGATTTCTCAAAAGACAATACAACGGTATCTGAGATCGTCATCCGCATCGACGCGCCTGCCGGAGCCTTGCCCGGGCTTGCCGAACTGGCAAAAAATCTCATGCGGATAAAAGAAAAAGATCCTTTTTCACCTGCAAAAGTTGAAGCCTCCATCGATGCATTAAAGCAGTCCGGCCGGTTTGAACGCATTCATGCGGATTGGATTGAAAAAAACAACCGGTTGACCCTCTTGTTTGAACTGGCCCCTTTTCGCCTGATCCGGGATATCCGGATTCATAAGGCGTTTCCCCTTTTTGAAAAAGATATTGTAACGGCCATGACGCTGTCGCCGGGGGATGTGTTTTCCGACGAAGCCCTTAGCGACCAGGCCCGGGCAATTGCCGTTTACCTGAAAGGGCAGGGGTATCCAAAGCCGCATGTCCGTCTTTTGGCGGATCAGGAGGCCAAAGACGATGATTGGGTTGTTCATGTCCACCTGGATAAGGGGCGGCCTTTTGTTCTCGACGACCTTGTTTTCGAGGGGAATGTCGCCGTTTCAACTTTTTGGCTGAAGTCGTTGATGAAAATCAGGCCGTCGATTTTCAGATTGTATATTCCCAGGCGGTTTGTTGAAAGAACACTGAAAAAAGACGTTGAAACCCTTCTCGGGTATTACCGGGACAAAGGTTTTGCTGATTGCAGGATTTCTACCCGGGCTGAAAACTACTCCGGCAACCGTATCCGGGCGATCGTCAATATTGCTGAGGGCCGCCGGTATGTCGTGGATTTTACCGGCAACGAGAGCATCCGGAGCCGTAAATTAAAAAAGCGGGGACTCCGCTTTAACCAGGGGAATTCAAACGACTCCGGTCTGAAGAAAACTGCCGCCGCAATCCGGGACATGTACCGGGAGGCCGGATTTGCAGACGCCCGGGTGAAATTTGAAGACAGGGCCTTCTCCGGCAACGCGGAAAACCAGCGCCATGTCCGTTTCATTATTGACGAGGGCGGGCAGTTCTCCGTGAACCGTATTTCCATTAAAGGCAATGCCCTTGTCCGTACCAAAGACATTAAAAAAGAGATCCTGACCAGAAAAAGCGGGATTTTCCTCAAAGGATATTTTCTTGCCCGGGTGCTTGAAGAAGATGTTGATTCCATCAAGGCGCTGTACCGGAAAAACGGATTCATGAGCACGGTGGTACATTCGGAAGTACTCACCAATGAAGGCCGTAAAAGCGTTTCAATTACCCTGGCCATTGATGAAAAAGTTAAAACCCTGGTCTCCGGCATCGGGATAAAGGGGATGGACGCTATCCCCGTGGAATCCGCCTTAAAAGCCATCGGACTTAAACAGGGACAACCATTTCGGGAATATATGCTTAAAAGCGATGAAAACATGCTGTCTGCCATGATTTCCGAAGCCGGGTACCCTTTTGTTGTTGTAACGGGGAACGCTCAGATGAGCAAGGATCAAACGTCAGCCCGGGTAACCTATGACATTTTACAGGGCCCTTTGGTTAAAATGGGACAAATCTTTTTTTCCGGCAACTTTCGAACCAAAAGCGAATTGTTGTCCCGGGAAATCGGGCTTTCTCAGGACGAGCCTTTTTCATCGGGCAAAATGCTTAAAGGTCAGAAAAGCCTCCGC
>CAYTSY010000001.1:0-8157 GCA_964440555.1 uncultured Desulfobacteraceae bacterium | reverse complement strand
TTTGATTCGGTCCGGTTCAGCCCCATCGGGCTGAAGGAAAGGTGGGAGCAGGTCGAACTGTTGGTGGAACTGGAGGAGAAAAAACCGTATTTCGTTGAGGTCAGCATGGGGTATGAAACCCGGAAGGGGCTGTTCTTTCAGTCTACGGCAGGAGACCACAATTTGCTGGGATTAAATAAAAATGCCTGGCTGGGTATCGATGTGAGCGAGACCGGGCATCGGTTTGAAACCGAAATCGTCGAACCCCGGCTCCTGGGGTCCCGGATATCCATGAGCACCGGCCTTTACATGGAAGAAGAACAACTGTTCAACCAGGAATTCGGCACCACAGTGTATGGCGCCAATGTCGGCTTTTCTCACAAGCCGGTGAAGCATCTCACACCGGCGTTGAATCTGCGTTTTGAACAAAGGGATCAGTTCGGCCAAAGCGCGGTGAATGTGGATGACGATGGCGCCTTGCCGCCGCGTTCGCTTGTGGCCCTGACACCTTCGTTGAGTTTTGACACGCGGGACTCTTTTATCTACCCCAGGAAGGGATTTTTTGCGTCGGTTTCAGCCGACATTTCAAAGGGAGTCGCCGACTCCGTGGATAATTTCGTAAAATACCGTTTTGAGTCCCGGGCGTATGCCTCGCCTGCAAAAAAGCTGACGTTTGCCTGGGTAGGCAGGCTTGGCCACACCGCGCCTTATGGCACCGGAAGGGAAGTCGCCGACGACCAGTTGTTTTTTTTAGGCGGCATTGCAGATGTCCGCGGTGCGGATGAAAACATGCTTTTTTTTGACAATGAGGGAAATCCGCTGGGCGGTCGGACCTCCATTTTTACCAGCCTGGAAGCCAGAATCGACCTGGGCCGCGGCTTTGAAATTCCGGTGTTTTTCGATGCGGGCCGGTTGAGCAAATCCCAGGTGCAGGGTATCTCAGATGAATTCCGATCCAGCGTGGGAGCCGGACTTAGATATCTTACGCCCATCGGGCCGATCGGCTTTCTATACGGAAAAAATCTCGACCCCCGGGAAGGGGAGCCTTCCGGAAGGCTCCATTTTTCGATCGGGTATACGTTTTAAGAAATGACAATAAGACACCTGTTATTCACAATTCAAGATTTGACACCACACACCTCCTTCAGCGCTCTTGCTTTCCCGCCCCAGGAACGGGAAGCTTCCCGGTCTCAAGGGTCGGCGCGGGCGGGAGCCCCGTGGCCTTAAGAATCTCCTGCTCGTCTAGGGACTCCCGCTCAACCAGGGCTTCGGCGAGGGCGTCTAGTTGTCGGCGATGTGCGGTCAGGAGTCGCTTTGCTTCATTATGGCTTTCACCGATAATCTTGAGTACCTCAGCATCGATGGTTTTAGCGGTCTCTTCGCTGAATGGCTTTTCGCCTCCGTAACCGCCCGTCCCGCCCAGGTAGGGATTCTCCCTGGGTGCCAGCTGTACCATCCCAAGCTGGTCACTCATGCCCCATCGCGTGACCATCCGGCGCGCCATGATGGTCGCTTGCTCGATATCGCTTTCGGCCCCGGTTGTCTTGGTGCCGTAGACGACCTCCTCGGCTGCGCGGCCTCCGAGCATCCCGACAATTCTCGCGCGCAGATAGGCTTCCGGATAGTTGTAGCGGTCACTGTCGGGCCGCTGATAGGTAACGCCGAGGGCCTGCCCACGCGGCACGATCGTGACGCGATTGACCGGGTCGGCGCCAGGCATCACCAGGCCCAGGATGGCGTGTCCGCCCTCATGGTAGGCGATGCGCTCCTTGTCAGCGCGGCTCAAGAGGAGCGGGCGCTCGGGACCGAGCACGATTTTTTCCAGAGAGTCCAGGAAGTCCTTGTGATGAACCTCGTCCTCCCCGCGCCGGGCCGCCAGCAGGGCTGCTTCATTGACCAAATTCCTCAGGTCGGCCCCTGAGAACCCCGGTGTTGTGGCGGCAAGCTCCCCTAAACTTACGTCGTCCGCAAGGGGCACACTGCGTGTGTGGACTTCGAGGATCGCCTCGCGCCCGGTCTTGTCCGGGAGGTTGACCACCACGCGCCGGTCGAAGCGTCCGGGCCGCAGGAGCGCTTTGTCGAGCACCTCCGGCTGGTTGGTCGCGGCCAGCACGATGATGCCTTCCCGGCTTGAGAAACCGTCCATTTCGGTCAGGATCTGGTTCAAGGTCTGCTCCTGCTCGCTATTGCCCCCGATCGCCACCTGCCCGCGGGCGCGACCGATGGCGTCCAGTTCGTCGATAAAGATGATGGCCGGTGCATTCTCGCGAGCCTGCTTGAAGAGGTCCCGTACTCTCGACGCCCCCACCCCCACGATCATCTCAACGAATTCGGCGGCGCTCATCGAGAAGAACGGCACCCCAGCCTCCCCGGCGACCGCCTTCGCCAGCAGCGTTTTCCCTGTGCCCGGCGCACCCACCAGCAGCAAGCCTTTCGGAGCGGTTCCGCCTAAGCGGGTATATTTCTTCGAATCCTTGAGGAAATCCACGATCTCGACCAGTTCGTTCTTGGCTTCGTCAATGCCGGCCACGTCGTTGAAGGTGACCTTGACATCCATCTCCTGATCGTAGCGACGCGCCTTGCTCTTGCCGATGCCCAACATTCCGCTACCCAAACCGCCACCCTGCTTAGCCGCACGCCGGAAGAGCCAGATATAAAAGCCAATGAAGAGTAGGCCCGGGCCGAAACTATAGAGAAGCGTTTCCAAAGGGCTGCGCTCTTCATGGATCGGTTTGGCGCTGATCTCGACCCCGTGATCGATCAGAAATGCTTCCAAACCGGGGTCTACGAAGGAAGGCAGTGTTGTCGTGAAGGAGCTCACCGTCTTGGACGCTTTGGGTGCTGCACCCTTGTCCTTCGCCGGCGGATAGGTGACCTGTGCCTTGAATCTGCCCGTGATGGTTTCGCCCCGGCTGAAGATCATCTGCACGTTGCGCTTCCCAACCTCCTCCTTGAAGAGGGTATAGGGCACCACCGCCGGTGTTTCCGGGCCCGGGATGAAAAGCCTCACCAGAAAGTAATTTACGAGCAAGACGATCAAGAACCACGTCCAGGTCGTGCGCGGCGGCATCGTCTTTTGCCCCGCATCTTGCGCCGCTCCACGCCCATAGTCCGGCGGCTGGGTTCTCCCGGCCGGTGCGGAGTCTCTATTGCGTTGTGTCTGCTGTCCTGTCATGCTCATAGCCACCTCCTTAGATTTGCCCTGCCTTGATAGGAGTTAAAGATGTACAGAAAATATTCTGTGGGACGGTCATAAATAAATAATTATTTTGGAAACTTATGCGACCAAAACCTGAGTTAGTTATCTAATTATGACCGTCCCCAAGCACCGTTGATCGCAAGTACGTCATCAAGGTTGTCGAAGAAGACATCGAGCACGCTCGGATCGAAATGGGTGGACCGGCCTTCACGCATGATCTGGAGAGCCTTTTCCGTTGGAAAGGGTTCCTTGTACGGACGCCTGCTGGTGAGTGCATCAAACACATCCGCCACGGCGGCGATGCGTCCCCACAGGGGGATGGCTTCTCCGGACAGACCGCTGGGATAGCCGCTGCCGTCCCATTTCTCGTGATGGGAGCGAGCCACAGTCTCACCCGCCTGCAGCAATTCCGAGGCCGATCCGCCCAGGATGCGCGCGCCAATCTCGGTATGCGTTCTCATGATCTGCCATTCGGCGGCATCCAGTTTACCGGGCTTCAGGAGAACGGCGTCCGGGATGCCGATCTTGCCTACGTCGTGCATGGGGCTGGCATGGAGAAGAATCTCGCATTCCTGTGGAGACAATTTGAGCTTCCGCGCAAACAGATGGCAGTAGTGGCTCATGCGTTTGATGTGAAGCGCGGTGTCTTCGTCCTTCAATTCCGCCGCCAGCGCCAGGCGTTCGATGGTCTCCAACTGCGCCTGTTGTGTTCGGCGTTGCGCCTCCGCCATGTCCTGCAGGGCCCGTCGCAGGGATTCGGTCCGCCTGGCCACCGTCTCTTCAAGTTCGACCTGATGGCGCTTGAGCGCGTCCTGGGCCTCTTTGGTTCGAAGCAGCGACTCCGTTCGAACCTTCAACTCCGTCTTGTCAACCGGCTTGGCGATAAAGTCGTTGGCCCCGGCTTCAACCGCGCGCAAGCGTTCCTCCTTGCCCGACAACGTCGTCACCATGCAGATGGGGATATCCGGACACTCCGTTCCGCCCCGAATTCTGCGCGCCACCTCGAATCCGTCCATATTGGGCATAATCACGTCCAGCAGGATCAGGTCGAAGCCAAGCCTGAGCTGGGCGAGTGCCTGATAACCGTCGTCGGCCGACTCCGTTTCGTGGCCCATCCCTGTCAGGAGGGCCTCCAGCAGGTCCCGATTGGCGGGTTCGTCATCCACGATCAGAATACGCTTCCGTTCCCCCATGAAATCACTTCCCTTCTTGCTCGAGGAATGCGGCCACGGTCTGAGCGAACCGGCGCGTATCGATCGGTTTGGCGATGTAGCCCACGCAGCCGGCGGACATGGCCTTTTCCCGGTCTCCAGGCATAGCCTGAGCCGTGAGCGCCGCCACCGGTATGCCGGCGGTCCGAGGGTTTTGTTTGAGCCGTCGTGTTGCCTCCAGCCCGTCGATGCCCGGCAACGAGACGTCCATCAGGATCAGGTCGCAAGGTTCCCGCGCCGCGAGGTCGAGCGCCACTTCCGCCGTCGTCGCCTGCACCACCCGCCACCCCGCCATCTCAAGCACATCCGTCGCCAAATCCATGTTGGCCGGATTGTCCTCGACCAGCAACACCGACTTGCCTTCACCCTCTGTCATCAATGCATCTCCGGAATCGCTTGACGCCCTTGTCTGCGAAGAACGGCCTGTACTGCATGTTCTCGTCCATCACATGGCACGTCCACCATCCGTCACTTGTGGCTGCAAAGGGATGACGAACCGGAACGTGCTGCCCTTGCCTTCCCCTTCGCTCTCGACCCAGATTCGCCCGCCGTGCAGTTCCACGAACTTGCGGCACAGCGCCAACCCAAGCCCCGTGCCCTGGTGCTTCTGGTCGCGGCCCCCATCCAGTTGCTCGAATTCGTGAAAGAGCCGCCGCTGATCCTCCGATTTGATCCCGATGCCCGTGTCAGTCACGGAGATGTGGATTGCCGGTTGGGGATCGCGGATTGAAGCAGCCGCGCTTGGATCGTTGCTGACGCCTGACTGTTCACTGACGACGGACAACAGATCACTGACCACGTCTGCTCTCACGCGAATCTGCCCGCCTTCCGGCGTGAACTTCACAGCGTTCGACAGCAGGTTGAACAGGACCTGCTTGAGTTTGCGCTCGTCGGCCGTAACCACTAAGTCGTCCGGCGCATCGGCGCTCAGTTGCAGGCGGTGTTTCATGGCCTTCTCGCGCACCAGAATCAAGCCATCGCCCAGCAGCGCTCGTATGCGGACGGGCCCCAGTGCCAACTCCATCTTGCCGGCCTCGACCTTGGAGAGGTCGAGGATGTCGTTGATGACGCTGAGCAGATGCCGCCCGGCGGTCAGGACATGGCCCACATACTTGTCCTGCCTGGCGTTCAAATCGCCAAAGGTCTGGTCCGCCAGCAGCTCGGAGAACCCGATAATCGCATTGAGCGGCGTGCGCAGTTCATGGCTCATGTTGGCCAGAAAATCGCTCTTGGCGCGGTTGGCGGCATCGGCCTGGGCCTTGGCTTCGGCTAATTGCTCCGTCCGCTGCTCCACCAGATCTTCGAGGTGCTCCCGGTGCTTGCGCAGCTCGTCCTCGGCCCGCTTGTGTTCGGTGATGTCGCCTGTCGTGCACACGACTTCAACAAGCTCTCCACCGGCATTCAAGACGGGATGTCCTAAGCCGTACATATGTTTGACTGTTCCGTCGGGCAACACGATCCTGTATTCGACATTCACATCCACTTTGTCCTTGATAGACCTCTGGAAAGCCTGCCAGAACTTGTCGAGGTCTTCCGGGTGTATTCGCTGCAGCGGTTGGTCCCGCGTCGGCAGCCCCTGTTTCGGATCAAATCCAAAGATCCGGAACAGTTCCTCCGACCAGTACAATGGCGCCGTCGTCGAATCGGCGACCGCAGTGCCCGTATGGGTCAGCCTCTGCGTTTCGGCCAGGTAACCCCAGGTCCGTCGCAGCTCGTCCTCGGCGCGCTTGCGTTCGGTGATGTCGCGCGCCACATGGACGACCTGTGTCAGTTCACCGCTCGGGTCAAACAGGGGGGCAACGGAAACCGACAACCAGGGACCGCCCTCCTTAACCAGGACCTCCTCTTCTTCATGCCGGCGAGTTTGGCGCATTCTGGCAAGCGGGCATTCCGCAGGGGGCATGGACGTCTCGTGGATCAGATTGAAGCAGTGTCCCCCGACGATTTTGTCAAGCGGCAGCCCCAGAAACTCCGCCGTTGCACGGTTGGCTCGCAAGATCCGAAAATCCTTGTCGAGCAGCAAAATTATATCCTGCACCGCGTCAAAGGTAGCCTGCCATTGCGCGGCGGTATTGCGCACCTCTTCCTCCGCCCGCTTGCGCTCGGTGATGTCGCGCAAAAGGGCTAAATTGTAAGCCCGGTCTCCATATTCGAAGATGATCGTGCTGATCTCGACCGGGAATACACGGCCATCGCGGGTTCGGTTGAGGCTTTCGAGAGTCCGCGACCGCTGCGTCTTGATGTCGCGCCAATATTCGGGCCAGCGCTCCGCCCGGAAATTAGGGTCAATATCCCATACAGCCAGACCGAGCAGTTCCCCACGGGTATAGCCCAGCCGTTGGCAAGCCGCCTCGTTGACGTACTCAAAACGCCCCGTCTCATCCAACAGAAAGGCGGCGTCGTGCCCTTTGTCCATGGCGAAACTCAGCAGGGCGACCTTCTGCTCCGCCTGTTCGCGCGTGGCCCGGGAACGCAGCGTGACGATGCCGAACGCCAAGTCGCCAGCCAGTTCCTCCAGCAGCCGAATCTCTTCCGAGGTAAAAGCGTTGGGCTGCGCGGCATAAATGATAAGACAGCCAAAGGTGCTGGCCTGTTCGTCTTTGAGCGGCAGGGCAACGACGGAACGGAAACCGTGCCGTAAAGCGATCTCCTTCCAGGGCGCGCCACGAGAATCCGTGACGCTATCCTCAATGCAAGAAGTCTTCCCGGTTCGAATGGCCGTTCCGCAAGGGCCGCGCCCAAGCTCGCTGTCGGCCCAGGTAAGGCCGAACCTCGCAAGAAGCCCCTCCTCGATCCCGGTCCAAGCAACATGCCGCACGCTCTTGGTTTCGTTGTGTTCGGCATAACCCACCCACGCAACTCGGTAGCCCGCGTCCTCGCAGACGATCCGGCAGATTTCCTGCAGCAAGCTCTGCTCGTCAGTGGTGCGCAGGAGGACCTGATTGCAGTTGCTGATCGCGCGCAGTTCGCGATTCAAACGACGCAGGGCCTCTTCGGCGTGCTTGCGTTCCGTGATATCAATCACGGTGCCCACCCATTGAACGACTTTGCGCGCATCATTCAGGACAGGGTGCCGAGAGATCAGTACCCAAGGCTTTCGGTCAGCGTCCGTTCGCAGCCGGCACTCGTGCGTGTTTGACTGCTGCGCCTCTAGTTGCGCAAGCACGTCCGGTTCCTCAATAAAATCCTGGAACCGCTTGCCTTGAAGCTCCTCTGCAGGGCGACCAAGCATGGCGGCCAAGCGGCCATTCAGAAATGACATACGTCCAGATTCATCCAGGAGACAAATACCTTCGTTACTGGCCTCAACCACTGTCCGATACAACCTCGCGGTTTCATCGCGTTCTTGAGAGGTTAGCTGAACGAACTGAACCAATCGCCTGATGGTGAAATAGAGCAGCGAGGCGGTCACGAAGACAAAGAAATTCCCCTTTATCGTCATCACAGCCGGGGGCAGATTGAGATACGTTACGACCGTGTCACTGAACAAGATCCATAGAATCGCGATAACAGCGTAGCCCAGTGCAATTCGGCCTGGACTCAGACTTGAAACTCTAGAATAGGGCATTACTTGGGTCTTCATAGCCACAATTATTGATAAGAACTTGCTATTTTACTGGGGAAATATAAAAGAACTTTTTTTCTACGTCAAGCTAATATTCTCATAAAGTACGGCAGATCTCGTCATTGATTTCCACAAGTGTGCATGCGTATTCTGTGGGACGGTCATAAATAAATAATTATTTTGGAAACTTATGCGACCGGAAC